>JBBRGZ010000150.1:0-7142 GCA_038223395.1 Chitinophagales bacterium | reverse complement strand
GTTAAGGCAATATTATTATAATCATTTTTCATGTGCTGATAATAGCCATCAGAAATAATTTTATCAAACTCTAACGAAACATTAATATCTCTTCCAAAATTATGCGCGTGTGTTACATGAAACATTTGCTCTGCATTTGTTCCTATTACATATTTTAAATCGGTGAATGGCACATTGCTTCGATAATATTTTAATTCATCAATATCAATTAAATATAAATCGCGCTCATGTCTGCCATAATCAAATCCAATATATCTGTTGATGTCAAACCAGCGAGAGTAATAAGGCGAACCCAAATTGCCAAGATATGCATAATCGAAAAGCTGATTGCGGGCGGGATTAAATTTGTGAAAATTATTTAGACTTGTATCCGGTTTTTGAAAATCGTTGATATTACTTCCTGTAAAAAATTCAACACGCGCAATAGAATTATCAAAAGTAACACCGGTTTTAGAAGTATCAACGGCGAGTGAATCGCTTTGTGCAAATACGTTAGTGGAACTCAAAAAACAACATCCCCAAATAATAATGAAAATAAAAAACTTTCGATTACTATTTGAGTTTAAAATTGATATTAATTGTTGCTTCTGCTGTTTCACTTATACTTAAGTTGAAATATTTTGATTATTTTTTTTCTGCTATTATAATACTGTGCGCAAGTGGAAACTCCTCTCCTTGCACTTCCTGTTTTGGTTCATCTATTTCAAAAATTTCGTTTATCCGATATCCATTTTCACTTAATAAATCTATAACATCGTCTGCATTATAAGTAGTAAAATCATATTTTACAAAGGGTAAATGCTCCATAATTTCTTTTGGCCTGATGGCAATAACGATTTTGCCTTCGGGTTTTAGTATACGAGAAATTTCGTTGAGCACTTGTTGCGGGTTATCCCAAAAGTATAAGGTATTTATTGTAAAAATAGTATCAAATATTGCATTCTCAAACGGCATCTTATCTGCCGAAGCATGATAAAAAGCAGCTTGTTTATTTTGTATCAATTCTAAATTTGCAGTTACCGCTTCTGCAACCATAATTTCAGAATAATCGCAACCGGTATACTGAATATCAGGATAACATTCAAAAAGGTGTTTTACAAAAAACCCATTTGCCATTCCAATTTCTAACACTTGTTCATTTACTTTTAAATTGAGTTTATCAATTACACTCAAATTCATTTCCGCATTACTTTCATTCATTTTATCACCAACCTGTAAAGCAAATTCGCCTTGCGGTTTGCGCAATTGCATTGCTATTGATTTTAAAATTTCATCTTCCATGCGCTATTATTATTGATAAAAATAAATTATAATCCTTTAATCATTTCTTTTAAAATGAGCGTCAGTTTTGGCTCTGCTTCTTTTGCAACAGCAATTACACTTTCAATACTTACAGCTTCAAGTTCGTCGTGCGGATATCCTTTATCAGTTATTACAGAAATTGCAAAAACGGGTAAACCCATGTGCACTGCTGCGAGCACTTCCGGAATTGTGCTCATACCTACAGCATCGCCGCCAATAATGTGCAGATATCTATATTCTGCAGCAGTTTCTAAATTAGGACCTGGAACACTCACATAAACACCGGTGTGACATCTGATATTATTATCCTTAACAATTTGCATTGCTTTATCAATTAACACCGTATCGTAACATTTAAATAAATCCGGAAATCTTGGGCCAAGGTCATAATCGTTTGGACCAATTAAAGGGTTTGATGGTTGCAGATTTATGTGATCGCGAATGATCATTAAATCACCCTTATTTATATTCGAATTTAAACTGCCTGCAGCATTTGAAATAAATAATTTTTGTATGCCGAGGAATTTGAGTGCTCTAACAGGAAAAACAACTTCTTCCATTGTATATCCTTCATAATAGTGAAAGCGCCCTTGCATAGCAACAACTTTTTTATTGCCTATGGTTCCAAAAATTAATTTACCGCTGTGGCTTTCAACTGTTGAAACCTGAAAATGTGGAATAAGGGAATAATTTATTTCAGTTTCTATTTTTATATCATTTACCAGATTTCCCAAACCCGTTCCTAAAATAATACCATAATCCGGAATAAAATCCGTGCGTTGGCGAATGAAATGTACTGCTTCGTTCAATCTATCCATTAATGTATCCATATTGTAGAAAATTTAAAGTGTAAAGATAAGGATTGTCGCTTAGTAAGCAATGATAAAATGGAGGTTTTATTCAGGTCTGATTGCATTCATGCCGAATTTATCTATAAATAGTTTAATCATGGTATCAAATTCTATTTTCTTATCGATAAACTGCACTTCAATTGGTAAAACAAAAATGGATAATCCCATTTCAATAATAATATCCTTTTTTTCCATTAAACGCATGGCGTCTTTTTCTGTGGTGATGATGATAGAATTTGCAGTAGATTTTAATTGCAAATATTTAAGATTATCGTTCGAATAATAATGATGATCGCCATAACTGACTGTTCGAATATGTTTCGTATTTGCTTTTACATATTTTTCAATACTTGAATTTCCGGCAATACCTGTTAATAATATTGTTTCTTCATTACCTGAAAGAACTGTTAATTTCTGGTCTTCAAACAAGGGATATAATTTTCCATACACTTGTGTTGTAAAAAAAACAGGTTGCTCCGTTGTAGGTTTAATTTTTTCAATTACTTCGCGTTTTTCCGATTCAGAAATTGTTGCAGCGCACTTTGTAATAATAAAACAATGCGCTCTTTTTTTGCCTGAAGCAGGTTCACGCAAATTTCCGGCGGGCAGCATCATATCTTCAGTAAATAAATTATTATAGGGCGTTAATAAAATATTGAGTCCGGCTTTTATTTTGCGATGTTGTAAACCATCGTCGAGAATTACTGCGCGCACTTCGGGTTCGTCGTTTAATAAATAATAAATACCGATTACACGTTTTTCGCTAACAGCAACTTCCACATCCGGGTATTTTTGTTTGTATAATTTGGGTTCGTCGCCAATATCTTCTACCAAACTCAATTCAGTTGCTAAACCATAACCCCGCATTTTTCTTTTATAACCGCGACTCAGAGTTGCCATTTTATAATCTGGCATAAGCAACCGCAAAAGATATTCCACATGAGGGGTTTTTCCGGTTCCTCCGCTTGATAAATTGCCGACAAGAATAATGGGGAAATCAAATTCTAAACTGCGTGACCAGCCTTTATCATAAAAATAATTTCTAATCAAAATAATACCGCCATACAACCAGGCAAAAGGAAGAAGTAATTTCCGCATGGGGCGAAAGTAATAAAAAAAGGTTGGTAGAAATACCAACCTTTTAACATGTTTTAGTCAACAACTCGAGTTCGAAGACTTGACGAGTTAATTCCCGATTTATTGAACAACAATATCCTTTGAATATGTTTTGCCATTTACAACCACTTTAACGATAGCATTTCCTTTAAATCCATCAGGCATTTTGATATTTTCAACAAAATCCATATCCATTAATGTAACTGGCTGCTCCAAAATTAGTCTTCCTAATAGGTCGTAAACTTGCACTTTAACACCATCTTCATGCACGTGCATCATTACCACTTGAAACTCGCCTGAACTTGGATTTGGATAAACGCCCATTTGTGTTATATGTTCTTCATGAGTCTGCTCAACAGGTTTTACTTCATTTGAACCTACGCGCATTAACGGAGTGATAAAGGTTTGAACTGACGAGAAAGGACTTTGGCCATCAGCACATATAGTTTTAACCTTATATTGATAGGTTACTCCTGGTGTTAAACCTGTTAATTTTTTGAGCGTGGTAGTAGTATTTTTCTTTAACCATGCAGGTGCACCTACTTCGCGATATTGTATCTGGTATTTTGTTGCACCTGGAACTGCCGACCAACTGATTTTAGCCGTAGTAGATGTGTATCCAAAACTAGTTACATCTAAAGGCGTATCGCAAGTTGGGGGCGCACAGGTTACAGTAATTGTGCCTGACATACCAACGCCACCGGCTCCTCCATGAAAATCGCAATAATAGGCGTAAGTGCCAGTGGCACTAATTATAACATTCTGGTCAATTAATGCACCGCTCATAGTAAATGTAGTCCACTCGCCTGTTTCAGAAACTATAGGATGTGTTCCATTAACGCGGTGAAATTGAATTGTATCAAAACAATTTACTGTTAGAGCACTGGGTGTAAATACAAAATTTGCTACATTTATTACATGTACTGTGGCTTTTAAACCTGCTGAAATCAGCATAATAAAAGAAAAGAGTAATGTTAATTTTTTCATGATTCGAGAGTTTTATTCATAAATATAAATGTATTCTGAGCATTAATCAAAAATAATAAAGTTAAATTTTGGTAAATTAAATATTACAAGAGACTCAGAAAAAAAAATTCAATCTAGATAAACTTCAAATTGTGCATTTTTACAATATTTAGCATCTGTTTTTAAAATGAATTGCCTAAAAAATCGGTTTATATCATTTTCTACCATGAAAACCAAACTTAAAATCAAACCCCAAAGTCTGAAAACGCTCATCATATTACTCAATTTGTGTTTTGTTTTAAGTGCTTGCTCCTCAAAAACTACTGTTCTGTTTAATGGTGATTATACTGAAAACATAGACTCGCGAGAAACATTTAACAAGCTTAAGGGTGAACCACTTTCTGATAAATACAGCAATATTGAAGCAGTTAAGGTGATGTATGAAGTAAAAACCGGGAAAATATTTTTCATCTCTTCTTCTGTATACCCTTATCATTATGATTTTGCGTATGAAATATTAAATGTGCCTTATAGTTTATCAGTTTTTAATGAGGAGAGTTATATTTCAAGTGCTACTCGTAAATTTATACTTGCAACAATAGATTATTTTCCTGATGCAAACATTTATGCAGTTGAATTTGTAGGTTCCGATTTAAGTAATAATCAGGATATCACTTTGCTCTTTTATAAAATTCGCGATAATACATTTTTTGGTGATGATTTGAAATTACTTGCCAATACATCTCAAATACAAGATTTAATAAGTAAAAACACCTTATTAATTCCTTATATTACACCTGATGTTGTTTTTTCGAAACAACATTTTCAACCCGTAAATACCGGAGAAGCCTATGGTTATCTTAAGCGCATTTATAATGTTAAAAATGCGAACGATAGTATTAATTATACCGATATTATGCTCATCAATCAAAACCCAATTGACCTGCCACAATGCGCTGCTATTATAACAACACAATTCCAAACTCCGCTCAGTCATATCAATGTTTTAAGTCACAACAGAAAAATGGCCTGTATGATGTATACTGAAGCTTGGATTGATTCTCAGCTAAAAGATTATGAGAATCAATTGATTAAATTAACAATCAACAGGGATACATTTTTAATTGAAAAAGCAAGTATAGAAGATGCTGAAAAATTCTGGAAAAATAATAATGCCCCCAAAACAAAAAAATTAAAAAGTGACCTTACAATTAAACAAATTGTTGATTTAAAAGACATCAATAAAAAAGCCGAAAATTATATTGGAAGTAAGGCAACAAATTTTGGCATTTTAAATAAAATTCAAGACGGCAAAACATTTAAAACGCCTGAAGGTGCATTTGCAATTCCATTTTATTTTTACGACGAACATATCCATCAGCCTGAAATATATCCTTTACTACTACAATTATGGAATGATACGGCGCTGCAAAATAACAAGACAGCATTGGAAGCCCACCTAAAAAAATTGCGTAAAGCAATAAAAGACGCTCCAATTAATCTTGCGCTAGTTAATGAAGTAGAAAAGAAGATGAAGTCAAATGACTACGGAATTTCCTACCGTTTTCGTTCATCTACAAACGCAGAAGATTTACAAGGTTTTAATGGTGCCGGACTTTATGATTCGAAAACCGGCATTTTAAATGATGATATTAAATCTGTTTCAAAAGCAATAAAAGATATTTGGGCTAGCACCTTTACCCAAAGAGCTTATACTGAAAGAAAAATATTTCATATTGTTGAATCTACAGTTTGTATGGGTATTTTAGTGCATCGCAATTTTCCGGAAGAAACTTCAAATGGAGTTGCTATTACAACCAATCTTTACCGGAGCGACTTTCCAGGTTTTGTTATTAATGTGCAGAAGGGTGAAATTTCTGTAGTTGCCCCCGGCGATAAAATCATTTGTGACCAATTTATTGTTTACAATACCAAAGAATTGGGTGAAAGGGGCGATCATATTGTGTCAGAATATATCACACTTTCCAACCAAAATGATGGAAAACCAATTTTGAGTCAGGATCAAATTGCACAATTATATGCTGCTTTAAGCAAGATTAAAGCTTATTATTATACAAATTTTTATTCCGATACTGGTTACCAAAACTATGATTTGGATATAGAATTCAAATTTGATGGCGACAAGGGATTGTATATAAAACAGGTTCGACCTTACTAAAAGCTACAATTTAACAGGTTTTGCATTTTTAATTTCTCTGCTTTTTAGCTTTATTTGCAACTTGTTGTCCAATTATGGTTTTTAGCAGCTCCTACTTCCTAACAATATTTTTACCGCTGTTTGTAGTTATTTACAGCCTGCTGCCCAAAAAACCGGGAATAAAAAATGTATTTATACTCCTAAGCTCCATCTTTTTTTATAGCTGGGGAGGTCCACAGTTTATTTTTGTAATTCTAATTGCCACTTTCCTCGACTTTTGGTTTGTAAAATTTATGCACGATGCAGTTGGGAAACGGAATAAAATCTTGTTATTTATTCTATCACTTTCAGTCAATTTAGGGTTATTACTGTATTTTAAATACTGCAACTTTTTTATTGACAATTTAAATTCTGTAACGCATCTTTTTGGGGTTCCTGCAATTTCAATAGCGAAAATTATTTTACCCATTGGTATTTCATTTTATACATTCGAAAGTATAACTTATGCGGTAGATGTTTATCGCGGCGTGCATAAACCGTTAAATAATTTTTGGGACTATCAATTATACATCCTCCTATTTCCAAAATTAATTGCGGGACCAATTGTGCGTTATATTGACATTTCTGACCAGATAACCGGTCACGTTAAAAGTGAAAACGGCAACGATAAACTTTCAGGTTTTATTCAATTTTGTATCGGACTTGCAAAAAAAGTATTAATTGCAAATACAATGGGTGCGCAAGCGGAT
>JBBRGZ010000149.1:0-7236 GCA_038223395.1 Chitinophagales bacterium | reverse complement strand
TTTCGCTGATGCTTGATTTCACTTCAAACCAGTCAGTTTCTGCGTCTTTACGCACGGTAACAAAATTATTCATGATAAAAACACCTTTTATAAAGTCAAACGTGTTGAATAATTCTTCCGCCAATGGCGCATAACTTACATCATCTCCACGGTCAAAATCTACACTTTGGCCTGTAAGAAGCATTTTGTTCATCACAAACTTAAGGCTGTCGGGGTTTGGAGTTCCTTCTGTATATATACTTACAATAAAATTGCTCATAATTGTTCTTTAATTGCAAAGGTATAAACTAATGGGGGGAGAAAAAAGTTCGGGATTCTGTGTTCTGGGTTGTGGGTTCTATGTTCTGGGTTCTGGGTCTGCCGACTGCGTCTGGCAGGTTCTGGGTTCTGAGTTACCCACACCGCGGTTGGAGTCCACGCCAATCCGCACGAATCATCAGGGACACACCGCGTTTGGTTCATTACTCCTTTCTCATTCTTCTTGAACACAAAAATGAAACCGGTTTATCAGTAATGAGTGATGAGAAATGAGTGATGAGCTTACATCGCAGTGGAATTTAAAATTGAAATCCTTTTTATACCCTAAAATAAACCGCAAAATTCGAAAGTAATATGCTTACCTCAAATTTCACTCACCACTGACCACTCACCACTCACCATTATGAGTAATGAGTTTACATCGCAGTGGAATTTAAAATTGAAATCCTTTTTTATACACTAAAATAATCGGTAAAAAATCGAAAGTTCTTTGTTACACTGAATCCACTCATTACTCATCACTCATTACTCATTCTCCGAGATCTACCAAAAGAAAACGTTTAAAGAGTAATGAGAAATGAGTGATGAGCTTACATCGCAGTGGAATTTAAAATTGAAATCCTTTTTATACCCTAAAATAAACCGCAAAATTCGAAAGTAATATGCTTATCTCAAATTTCACTGACCACTCACCACTCACCACTCACCACTCATCACTCATCATTTAAAACTTAAACCCAAGTTTCGCAAAAACTGTTGTTCCATTAAATCCCATTTGCACTGCATCCCAAGCTCCACCGGTTTCTGTTTCGTATGGATCTGTAGGATCCGGATAGGTGTTTAATAAGTTTGCTGCTCCAATAGTGAGGTGTGAATTTTTTGTGATGTCGTAACCAACACTTGCATCAAGCGTAGTTTTTGCTGTATAGATATATTCAAATCCACTGTAACCAATTAATACAATTTCGCCAAAATAATTAACACGTAAGGTTGCATTTAATTTTTTAGTTGAATATTCTGTAGTAAGATTCATTTTTGCAGGTGGTGCACTGGCAACTAAAAAATATTGTTCGCGCAAGCTAAAATAGTTTTCTTCCTTACCGATTAATAAATCGTTTGTAAAAATATTTTCAATCGTCATTTGATTAAAATTACCTGCATAGGTAAATGCTAATGCATTTTCTTGCATATAAATTTTATAGGCAAGTATAACATCAAGACCCATTGTTTTTGTATCTACTGCATTGGTAAAAAATCTTGCGTAACCAACATTTAAATCAGAAAGAATGCCGCCAATAATATCGTCATCAGTTCCAAATCCATCGGTTAATACAATGCGATCAGTAATTGCAATATAATATCCGTCGATAGTTAACTATAAGCCTGTTGTTGGTTTTGCAGTAAATCCGAAACTGCCATTTACACTTTCCTCTTGTTTTAATGCGGGTATTCCGAGTTGACGTGCAATAGTGCTTTTATTATCTGCAATAACCTCATCTATAATTACACCGGCTTCCACATTTGTATAGGTAGAACTAAAATAAATTTGTGCTAGTGATGGTGCTCTAAAACCGGTGCTAAAAGAGCCACGTAAAGCAAATTTATCATTGATTGCAAAACGTGCAGCTAATTTTCCATTTACTGTGTTTCCAAAATCAGAATAATTTTCATATCGCAATGCAGCATCAGCAGAAAATTGTTCTGTAAAATTTGCTTCAACATCAAAATATGCACCAAGATTTGAACGGAATTCATCCGTAACATCTTTTGGTTGATATCCCGGAAACCCTTGCGATCCGCCAGGTCTACCAATGGTATCTGTTCCATCAATTAAAACAGCTCCGTAATTATACCATGAGGCTTCTTCGCCGGCAAATATCTGATAATTATCAATGCGATATTCTGCACCATAAGCAATATTTAATCCTTGTAAAACATTATCAAAATATTTTGTAAAATCTAAACTTGTGGTATTTTGAGCCAATGAAAATCCGCCATCATCAAATTCAGTTGGCGATGCATCACCAAGTGAAGCATTTAAAGTTTCTCTACCATAATAATGCATTTTATTTGCACCAAATGTATTATTAAAATCAACATCCCAACCATGAATATCTCCGCGTATTCCACCCGAAATAGATTTATCGGTTACAATTGATGCAATAATGGGATCAAATCCATTTGGATAAATGGAAGTAACAGTACGTGGACTGCCTGCATCTCTTGTATAAGCATAGGAAGAAACATCTCTTGTATTATATCCACCAAAAGCATAAAAATGTGCATTGCCCCCAAGTTGATATTTCATATTAAACCATGCAGAAAAATCGGTAACTTCTGCATCACCATATTGATTGCGCACATCTACATTATCAGGAAAATCGCCTGTAAATTCTGCGCGATTTGTATGTCCGCGATAATGATAATCTGAAGTTACATTTATAAATCCTTTATCACCAATATCAAATCCGTAATTACCGTTTATTTGCAAATTTTGTCCATCGATAGAGCCCTGATCAAAATTATATTGCGCCAGATTTCCTGAAGTATTTACATTACCGGTAAATTCATTCGCATTATCTTTTAAAACAATATTAATCACACCGGCAATTGCATCTGAACCATATTGTGCCGATGCACCATCGCGTAATATTTCTATGCGCTCAATTGCTGCTGCGGGAATCGTATTTAAATCAGTTCCTGTATTTCCTCTACCTCGTGTTCCAAAAATATTTATAAGTGATGATTGATGATATCTTTTTCCGTTTACAAGCACAAGCGTTTGGTCAGGACCTAACCCTCTTAAAGTTGCAGGATCTATATGGTCAGCACCATCGCTTCCGCTCTGACGATTGGAATTAAAGGAAGGTGCCGCATATTGTAAAAGTTGATTGAGGTCCAATTGACCATTTGCTGCAGTAACCGCTTCAACATCAATAAGGTCAATGGGAACCATGCTTTCTGTTGCCGTGCGATTGAGACTCCGCGTTCCCAATACTTCAACCTGTGTTAGGCTATAAGAATCAGCTTCTAACACAACACGCAAAGTAGTTTGTGCAGTTACTTCAATTTCTTGTGATGCATAACCAATAAAAGTAAATACTAAGGTTGCCGGAGTTGTAGTGAGTGTAATAGTAAAATTACCATCAATATCTGCAACAGTGCCATTGTTAGTTCCCTTTTCAATTATAGTAGCGCCAATAAGTGCTCCGCCGTCGAATTCGGAAACATGACCTTTAATAATAACTTGGGAATTAACAACAGTTGAAAGTAAAAGGGATACAATTAATAAGTATAGATTTTTTGACATAGGTTTGGGTTTAGTTAATGCGAATGTATTAAAATTGTTAATACCCATTTATACGATTTGCACAGGCCCTCTGTTCGTAATCTAAAAAAAGCTAAGGAATTGCTCTAAATACAGACAATACGTTAATTAAACACAAAAAAAAGACCGGAAGAAATCCAGTCCATTTATATTGTAAGTAAGGTTTTCTTATTGCAAAACAACTGTCTTGGTATTAGAATATCCATTTTGTGTCACCTTTACAAAGTAAGTTCCTTTGGGTTCGGTAGAAAGTGTTATAGTTTTATCGTAAGGGCCTGAAAAGTTTTGGAGTGATTCTGAATACACTTCTTTACCGGTAATATCTGTAATTAATATTCTGGTATCGCCGGCATCAGGTAATTCAAATTTTACATTAAATGTGCCTGCACTCGGATTTGAATATACACTTACACTATTTAAATTAAGCAAAGGATGCATCGCTTCGTTTGTTTGTGATTTCTGATTTTTACTATCCGAATCGTTATCCTTAATTGCAGTTATACAAATATTAATATTTTTTTTGCCATCGCCGGAGTTATAACTATATGCACTTCCGGGAGGACAAGGCGCCATTTTGTCTATTATAATATTTGGCGCATAACTATCGTCATCATCCCCTGAATTAAAATACCACATTTTGCTTTTTACTTCTTGTAATATGGCATTTGTATTGCCTTTTTTACCATTGCGTTCGTAAGAAATTTTAATAGATTCGCCCGGAACAGTTTTTTTAATTACATTAATAACATCATCGTAAGTAGAAATTTTTGTTCCATTTATTTCAAGCAAAATATCATTTTCTTTTAATCCTGCTTCTTCTGCTGCAGATTTTTCTTCTATACCTGTAATTAAAACTTTACCCTCTTCATCTTGCAAATACACACCTAAATATCCATGTGTGGGTTTACTCATTTCAATAAAATTGCCTGTATTATTTTCACCATTAAATTGCATGCTATCGTTAAAATTAAATTCTTTTAACTCCGGCCAATTTCCAAAATCATTTTTATTTTCTTTGAGTGTAGCATTTACGGTTTGTGTTTGTCCGTTTCTAATATAAGTAACTTTAACAACTGCATTCGGTTCGTACATTGCAATAACTTCACTTAAATTATTTGGCGATTCAATTGTTTTTGCATCTATAGCAGTAATAATATCCCCTTCAATTAAACCGGCATCAATTGCACCACTCTCATCAACAAGTCCTGTAATTTTTGCACCTTGCGGATCCTTATCAGTATATACACCTAAAATTGCTTTATTTGCACTTAAAATTTCTATTTCGCGCAGATGTTCTAAATCATGCATTTCGGGAATTTCGGGAATAGCCGGCATTTCAATATTTTTTAATCCTTCCATCATTTCGTTGAAAGCATCTTCGTTCCAATCAAAATTAAATCCGCTATTGATATCAATATTGAGCTGACTTAATTCTTGATCTAAACCCAAAGAATTTAAAAATCCATTCAAATCAAAATCCGAAAGTGCATCTATAGCAGTGTCTATTTTTACTTTTTCGCCGTCTATATTAGCATCTATTTTGATGCGAATTTGTTTATCTTCAGAGTTTTGTCCGAAAGAAATGGTAAAAAGGGATACAAATGAGAAAATTAAAAGGAACTGTTTCATAATTTCCGATATTGGTTTGGTACGCTTTTTTGTGTTTCAAGGCTATTCTGACCCTTGGATGACAAATTTAGCACCTCTACACATTCGGAGTAGTTAAATCACCATTAAAAGATGTTAATGTTGCGTTAAACAGGTGTTACAGCGATTTTAACAAATGTAAATTTGTATGAGATGTTAAAAAACCGCATTTGGTTAATCATAATTTTAATGAGTTCCGCTCTTTTGGGAATCATTTTGGTTCAGGCTTACTGGATTCAAAATACCATTGCGCAAAAGGAAGAGGTTTTTGGATATCACGTAAACGAAGCTTTAAATAAAGTTGCCGATAAGGTTGAAACAAATATTGCAGCCTCCGTTTTAAGCAGCCAAATGAGCTTATTTTTTTCTGATTCTACCTATTGGAGTGCCGGAAACGATTCGCTCAATGTATATCAAGGTATAATTAACGACAGTATGGTTTCAGGTGCCATTCAAGCGGCACGCATGACAAATGGATATTATGAAAGAACTGAAATTTCTGGTGTAAATCCATATAAAGATGCCTATTCTCCCATCCAAAACAGAGGCGAAAAGCCGACAATGATTTTGGAGCCATTAGAATATAATGGTGATTTTTCTTCTGCTAATAATGACCTGATTTCTCAAATTTTAAAGGATATTGATCGCCAGTTACAAATTAATTCGCAGCGTATTAAAAAGGCAATGGAGCAAATGATGTTTCAAATGGTGCAGCGCGGTATTGAACCTGAACAAACAATTGATACCGTTTTTTTAAAAAATACCTTGTTTCACGAATTAAAAAATAATGGCATTACTACTGATTTTAATTTTGGTGTGTTGATGGATAACGAATTTTTTATTACCAACGCAACAGAAAAAAATGAAGTTAAACAATTGGTTGCATCTACACATAAGGTAAGTTTATTTCCTGACGATATGTTTTTTAATAACGATGTATTACTTGTAAATTTTCCGCATCAAAAAAGTTATATTCTCAGTTCAATTTGGTCGCTGTTGATTGGTTCGCTATTATTTACTTCTATCATAATTGCAGTGTTTTATTATACCGTTTTAATTTTATTTCGTCAGAAAAAATTATCAGAAATAAAAAATGATTTTATTAATAATATGACGCACGAATTTAAAACACCGTTGGCTACAATTTCGCTTGCAGTAGATGCTGTTAATAATCCTTTGATACTGCAAGACCAAAATAAAATAAAACACTACACACATATTATTAAGGAAGAAAACAAACGCATGAACAGCCAAGTAGAAAAGGTTTTGCAGATGGCGCTCCTCGATAAAAATCAAATTAATGTAAGCAACGACGACATTGATATACATGATATTATTTATCGCGCAGTGGAAAATATCAGTATTCAGGTGGAAGAAAAAGATGGCAGAATTATTACAGAACTTGCTGCCGAAAATTATGAAATTGTGGGGGATGAAGTGCATCTTACAAACGTAATTTCAAATCTATTGGATAATGCAAATAAATATTCGCCGGATATTCCTGAAATTAAAATTTCAACGCGAAGTGATGCGAAAGGCATTTATATTACAATAGAAGATAATGGCATTGGCATGAGCAACGACGACATGAAAATGATATTCGAAAAATTCTATCGCGTGCCTACGGGCAATGTGCACAACATAAAAGGTTTCGGCTTGGGATTGACCTATGTTAAGGCAGTAATTGAAGCGCATAACGGAACAATTGAAGTAAAAAGTCAGATAAAAAAAGGAAGTCAATTTAAAATATTTTTACCAATCACCTAACAATGCATATTTATGGAAAATTTAAAAACTAAAATTCTACTTGTTGAAGACGATCCAAATTTTGGAGCCGTTTTAAAAGATTATTTAACCATGAGCGGTTACGAAGTTAAACTCGCTACCGATGGCGAAAAAGGGGAAGACCTCTTTTTTAAAGAGGAATTTAATTTGTGTGTTTTAGATGTAATGATGCCAAAAAAAGATGGCTTTACACTTGCTGCACAAATTAAACGCATTAA
>JBBRGZ010000148.1:0-7238 GCA_038223395.1 Chitinophagales bacterium | reverse complement strand
TTTAGGATTTAAGGAAAGTATATTAAGTAATAATATGTCGGTTTTTGAAAGCGATAATCTTGCATTTTATTTGCAGGATGCTTATGTAAAAGATTGGGTAGACAATACTATGCTTTTTATGGAAGTGGAAGATGTGAATGCCTATTATCAAAAATTACTACACTTAGATTTATCTTCAAAATATCCCACCGCTAAATTAATTCCTATCCGAACAGAATCTTGGGGCAAAGAATGTTTTCTGCATGACCCAAGTGGTGTTTTGTGGCATTTTGGGGAGTTTTTTTAGGGAGGGGACCCTCATTCCATTTTGTAATTAAAAAAAATCCTGTTGCCGAGCTCCAAAGGGTATCTGCCCACAGCTTCCTATCAACAGGATCAATAATTAAATTTAAAAATAAATAATATCGCTAAAAAATCATAAACTCCAACCCATCGGCACAAGAAAATAAATAATACCCACTAAAATTGCAGTTAAAATTCCACCCACTTTTACAAAATCTTTAAATTTATATTTACCCGGGCCGTACACCAAAATGCAGGATGGTTCAAATGGTGTGATGAGCGAAACGGATGCAGATAACATGACTGCAACTGCAAATGTTGTTGGATTTACTTGCAATGTATTTGCAGCTTCGAGTGCAACAGGTAACACAACAAGCGCTGCGGCAGCGTTACTCATGGGTTGTGTAAGCAATACAGTTAATACCATAAAACCCAACATAATTCCTTGCGGACCAAAGGCGTGAAACCAGTTTACAATTAATCCCGCTAAATATTTATCAGCTCCTGAATTTGCCATGGCAGTTCCGAAGGCTGTCATGCCTCCAATTAATACCAATAATTTCCATTCGATATTTTTATAGGCATCGTCGGGTTTAACAGCGCCAACTAACATACATAACACAGCACTTGCTAAAAATGCAATAGAAACGTGCACATGAAAAAAGGGAATAGAACTCACAATTATTGCAGCAATAAAAAAACCAATAGCAAAATATCCTTTTCTCACATTTTTTACAACAGGAGTATGCTGACCTAACACAACTAAATTATGGTGATTGCGCAAGTTGGTAAACGCTTCTTCTTTACCTTGCACTAATAACATATCACCCACTTCAATTGTAATATTATTTAATGTTTCAGTAATGTTTTTTCCTTCTCTGTGTAAAGCAACTATCACCATACCATAATTTCTTCTAAAATCAATTTCTCCTATGGTTGAACCTGCCAAATCACTTCTTCCCGGAATTACAACTTCGGTTAAAGCAAGTGCCTTTTGTTTATCGGGATAAAAATCTAACGTATCGGCTACAATATCTATTCCCTTTGTGTTTTTTACATCAATTAATTGATGCATTTCTCCTTTAACCAAAACAATATCATCTTCGCGAAAAGAAATATTCGGGCCTGGAGCAAATTGCCTGTCGCCGCGAATAACAGCAAGAATTAAAAATCCCATGCGGGCAATATCAGAATCGTGAATAACTGTACCGATTAATGGAGAATCCTTTTTAATACGTATTTCGGTTAAATATTTCCTTACGCCATACGCATTTGTTAAATCTTCAGAATGACGTTCGGGTAACATACGCACACCAATAAACCCTAAATATAAAAGTGCAACTACAAGCATAATTGCACCAATCCATGTAAAATCCCACATGCCTAAAGGCGTATATCCATTTTTTTCGAGATATGCATTTACAGCAACGTTGGTAGATGTGCCGATTAATGTGCAAGTTCCACCAACAATACTTGCAAATGCCAGAGGCAATAATATTTTTGAATAGTTGATACCTGTTTTTTTTGCGATTGCCATTGCAGGATTAATCATTAATGCAGTTACAGTTGTGTTATTCATAAGTGATGAAAAAATTCCTGTAATAGAAACCAAAGGCATAATTAAAGCCATATTACCTCCTTTGCTGCGCTTTAATAATTTGGCAGTCCATATTTCTAAAATTCCTGAGGAGTCAATTGCTGATGTAACAATAAAAATTGAAGCCAACATAATAATAAAGTCGCTACCAAAGGGTGCAAATGCTTCCTTATAATCAAGTATTCCGGTGAGGACTAAAACCAACACGCAAGTCATTGCTACAATATCTACAGATATTTTTTCTGTTGAAAAGGCAATAATTGCCATTACTAATAATCCGATTACTATTATTATTTCCATGTCTTATTTTTTAAAAGATTAATATTCTATTTGTTCTATTGTATTAGTAGTATTATATGGCAAAACTGTATTTTAATTTTTAAATTAACCATAATTAAACTAACTCCAATTAAAATCCAGCTTGAAATTGCACTGCAAATACATTATTCTTTTTTTGATTATCCGTATCTTCTTCGCGCACTACATCGTACTCGATTTGTATTCTTGTATTTTTTGTAAAAAAGTAAGACGCTCCAAATACATACATATTTGAGATGTTTAAAGCAGTATTCAAGTCCTTATCATAATTATCTATGCGCGCTACAACTTGAATTTTATCTTTTATCGGTGAGTAACCAACCGTAATAAAGTATCCATTGCGTTCGAGAAGAGAAAGGCTATCACTTTCTTCAGAGCCGAATAAATATTCGCCGTCGAAAATAAAATTTTTGTATTTGTAAGTAATATTTCCACCTGTGCGCTGCACTTTAACATCCACTCCCGGGTTTGCTAAAGTTTGTGTTTTTCCTGCATAATATCTGCTGAAAAGCCACAAATCTTTTACGGGTGATATACCGAGTGAACCTCCGATATTTTTTGCTTGGTTATTATCCGGTTTATTGATTCCGGCGCCATTGTAAACACCAATAGTATAATCTATTATAGGTCGTTTTTTATCTTCTTTTCCTGCATTAATTTTTCCTGTAAGCCACGCACCTATATCTCTACCTTGTTGATCCCCATATAAATCGCCACTTCTAAATGCCATTGCATTATCAATTTGTGTGCGGCTTATAGTAAACATATTAAACGGCGATTGAAAATTATCATAACAAAAAGTAAGTTTGCTTTGTCCTAAATTAATATTCAACCAATCGTAAGGTTTATAAACTATAGTGGCATCTAAAATGCGAGGAGCGCCGGCAAGTTCTAATTGTAATCTATAGCCAATTTTTGGTGCTACATCGCCTCTAAAATCTAAACGCGCTCTGCGAATATCAAAACCATCAATCTTTGTTGTGTCTTGAAAAGATTGATAACGCACATGTGTTAACCCGCGCAATTCTAATTTTGAAGATACCTTTAATCCATAGTCCTCTTGTGTAGTTGCCGACTGCGAAAATGCGCTTAAGCATAAAAGGATAAGTAGCAGTGAGTATATTATTTTCATTTTTATCATTTTAGTAATCTAAATTCGGGTGCTAAATTCTACAAAATCTATCTAATTAGTAGTATATTCGTATATATTTTTATTTTTTTAATGCGATTGATACTATTAAATCCCAGTCGCAGCTTACATTTGGGATGAAAATAAAGAATATTATTTTGTTTTTTTAGTTACTATAAAAAGCGCTTTTGGGGCTTCCGACAAGGTGGTATGGTCTAAAATTGCCGCCGTAGAATCGCGCACTTGCATCATAATTTTTCGTATTTCGCAAGTTTTTTCATTTTTGCATTCTGCACATCGCGCATAAGCAGTTTTACTTACACAAGGTATAGGTGCTAATGGGCCATCGAGTATGCGTACTATTTGTCCTACAAATATGTTATCCGGGTGTTTCGATAATTCGTATCCACCGCCTTTACCCATTTTACTCATAAGTAAACCTTGGCGTTTCATATCCAATAAAATAATTTCTAAAAATTTTTTCGGGATATGTTCTTCTTCTGCAAGATCGGAAATGAGAATTGGCCCTTTTCCATATTTTTTGGCCAGATAAAACATCGCTTTTAAACCGTACTTTGCTTTTTTAGATAACATAATTGCGCTTTGCAAATTTACTACATAGGATCAACATCTACTATAATTTCTACTCGCTTGTGCGTTGGATGCATCTGTAATTTTTCAATCTCAAATTTTAAAAATGTTTTCATTCTGTCTGTCTCTGCTTTTTTATTATCTGCTTTTATTAATATTTCTGACAGGTATTTATTTCTTATTCTTGGAATCCCGGGTATTGCAGGCCCCAACAAATTTGAGCCAAAATGTTTTCTTAATTCTGTTGCGAGAAATTGCGCAGTTCTATTTACCATTTCAGATTTATTATGCTTTAGGGTAAGTCGAATTAAGCGCACAAAAGGTGGATATCCAAATTCTCTTCTTTCAGCAATTTCTTTATTGTAAAATCCATTATAATCGTTGTGAATTACAAATTTCAAAACAGGGTGATTTGTCTGCAATGCCTGAATTAATACTACGCCTTTTTTATTTTTTCTTCCTGCTCTTCCACTCACCTGCGTCATCATTTGAAATGCCCTTTCGCTGGCTCGAAAATCAGAGAAATTTATTATTTGGTCGGCACTTAAAATACCCACAAGATTGACGTTATCGAAATCTAATCCCTTTGTCACCATTTGTGTTCCAACCAAAATATCTACTTCCCCATCTTCAAAAGCGCGAATTACTTTTTCGTGTCCGTGTTTGGTTTTAATGGAATCTAAATCAAGCCGCGCAATTTTCGATTCCGGAAAACTGTAATGCAATTCATCTTCAATTTTCTCTGTTCCAAATCCCTTAATAATTAATCTCGTACTACCACAAGCCGGACAAGCTTGATAGGTATTGTTTTTAAAATTGCAATAATGACAGCGCAACTCATCAGAAAACTTATGATACACTAAATTCACATCACAATTAACACAACGCGGAGTCCAGCCACATGCTTCACATATTAAATAGGGCGCATATCCCCTTCTGTTTTGAAATAAAATAATTTGCTCACGATTTTTTATTGTGCTTTGCATTTGTCCTATTAACTGTGAACTCAAATGCGATTGCATGGTTTTATTCTTCTCTTCCTCTTTAATATCAACAATACGAATTTCGGGCATTGCCATATTGCCATAGCGTTTAAACATTGTAACCAACCCAAATTTTCCTGACACTGCCTGAAAATATGTTTCAACAGAAGGAGTTGCCGTTCCCAATAATGTTTTTCCCTTGTGCAAATGCGCTAAATAAATAGCCGCATCACGCGCGTGATATCTTGGGTTTGGTTCATGTTGTTTATAAGAATAATCGTGCTCTTCATCCACTATTATTAATCCCAATTTATTAAACGGAAGAAATAAAGCAGAGCGTGCGCCGAGAATTATTTTGTATTCGTTATTTAAAACACGCTGCCATATTTCAACGCGTTCGCTCTGATTAAATTTGGAATGATACACGCCAATAATACTTCCAAAACGTTTTTTAAGGCGATTAATAATCTGAGCAGTTAGTGCAATTTCGGGCAAAAGATATAATACTTGTTTTCCCTCTGCTACACTTTTTTTTATAAATTCTATATATACTTCAGTTTTTCCACTACCCGTTACGCCATGTAATAGGACCGTTTGTTTTTCTTCAAATAAATTATGAATTTTTTTGGTGATGGCGATTTGTTCCTCATTTAATTGTATTTCGTCTTCATCAGAAATGCCATATAATTGCAAGCGACTCACATTTTCATCTGTTTCAATAAAAATATTATTTTTTATCATCGTTTTTAATACTGCCGACGATGCATCTGCTTTTCGAATTAAAACTGATTTTTTTATTTTTTGTTGTTGCGCCGCTAGCTGATAATACACCATTAAAACATTCAACTGTTTTGGAAATGCTTCCAGTTTGTCGAATAATTTCCCTAAAGTTTCTTCAGAATTATAATCGCTATGTAGAATAACAAATTTTTCTGTTTTTGCGGAATAGGTTTCTTTCATTTCCTCCTTAATATAAGCGACACCTTTTTGTATGAGCGCTTTAATTACAGGTTGAATTGTTTTTAATTGCAATATTTGTTGAATATCTTTTAACGATAATTCTTTTTGGATAGACAATGCTTCAGCAACAATAAATTCTCTATCCTCCAAAAGTTGTGTATCAATTACTGCATTTTCATCTAACACAATAACTGTTTCGCTGCTGAGTTTATAGGGAGCCGGCAATGCCGCATTCATCACATCACCATTAGAGCACATATAATATTTTGCCATCCAGTTCCAGAATTCCAGTTGTATTTTATTTACAATATGCAAATGGTCGGGCAAAGAGAGAATAGATTTTGCGGTATAACCATTTGGTTTTTCGCTGTGTATTTTTGCAATAATTCCGGTATAGGTTTTATTTCTGAAGGGCACTTCTACCCGCATTCCAGGTTGTAGTGCAGCAGAAAATTCTTCCGGAACAGCGTATGTATAATTCTTTTCCAGTGCAAAAGGCAAGATTACATCGGCAAAAAGACTATACATTCTGTTTCATTTATTTTGTAAAACTATTTAATTAATATTACTTTCAACCCATGAATATTGTAATAACAGGAGCAACAAAAGGCATAGGCAAAGCAACAGCGCAATTGTTTGCAGCAAAAGGATTTAATATTTGTGCCTGTTCGCGCAATGCAGCTGAGTTAGAAACACTCAAATCTGAACTCCTCCAAATAAATTCACATATCAAAGTATTTGTTCAAACTTGCGATGTATCTATTAAAACACAAATTCTCGATTTTGGTGCCTTTTGTCTTACTCATTTTCCAAAAATTGATATTTTATTAAATAATGCCGGTATTTTTTTCCCGGGGGATATTTGTGATGAGGCAGACGGTACATTAGAAAAAACTTTGGATACCAATCTTTTAAGCGCATACCATTTAACGCGCTGTGTTGCACCATCGATGAAAAAATACGAAGCAGGCCATATTTTCAATTTGTGTTCTGTAGCGAGCATTAAACCCTATTCGCCGGGAGGTTCTTATGGCATATCTAAATACGCCTTACTCGGTTTTTCAAAAAATTTGCGAGAAGAGTTGAAATCCTTTAATATTCGGGTTACTTCTATTATTCCGGGTGCGGTATTAACTGAATCGTGGGGCGGCACTACATTACCTGAAAGCAGATTTATTGATGTTGCAGACGTTGCGCACCTCATTTATAATGCTTTCGAAATTTCTGAGCGCAGTGTTGTTGAAGAAATTATAATCAGACCTCTTTTAGGTGATTTATAACCCGAAAAAAAACTAATTAGGCTAATTCCGGATCTTCTTCTTTGCGTCTTTTATAATTCCGATACCACAAATATCCGATAACACTTAAAGCTACATAA
>JBBRGZ010000147.1:0-7251 GCA_038223395.1 Chitinophagales bacterium | reverse complement strand
CCAACTGTCAACGGATAAAATTGTACACATAGAAGATATTAAAGATAAAATGTTGGCAGCAGATTATCAACGGCAAATCATTATGCCGAATTTATATAATGCAAATAAGGATTTAAGTTATATAGAAAAATCGCGAAAAGCGAATGAATTATTAAAAGAATTAGTAGAGCGTAATCCCAATGCAAATATATTAGCATACTATTATAGAAGTCAAATAGTTTATTATCACCTTACTACGAATTATAATGAATGCTTAAAGGTTGCATTAAAATATGCCGATTTAATTAAGACTAGTCCGGCGGTTAATTCTAAGGATGCAATGGGTTCAGCAGGAGTATTTCTTTCAAATATTAGTCTGAATTTATATGATTTTAAAGAAAGTATTAGGTATGCCTTAGAGCATATTGAATATTTTTATTATGGTAGTCCAAATCAAGCAGGTATGCATGAGAATTTATTCGCTGGTTATTTTTATTTGAATGACCTTGAAAATGCTGCTGAGCAAATAAATATAGTTTCTAAATTCAAAATTATTAAATCTGGAAATATATTTTACTCAAAATGGATATTCTTTAGCGCAAATCTTGAATTTGCCAAAGGAAATTTTAATGAATCACTGTCAATTTTACAAAAGCAGAGTCTATTAACAAAGGATAAATCTGGCTATTGGATAGGATATAAAATTCTTGAAATGTTATGCATAGTAGAATTAAAAAATTATGACTGGCTGGAGTACCGAGCAGAATCGTTTAGAAAATTGTTGAGCAAAGTTAAAAACAGCAATGTTGTAAGACCTAAATTAATCTTAAAAATTCTGAAAGCATTAATTAAAGAAAATTTTGATTTTAAAGCAGTTTCCTTAAAATACAAAATTGAAATTAATCTTCTAAAGGATGGTAAAGATGAATTACGGTGGGACCCATCTGGATACGAAATATACCGATTTGACAAATGGTGGATGAAAAAACTAAAAAATCCTGCTCGAGGTCATTAGAAACGATTTACATTTAAGAAGGGTGTTTAGGAGATTCCGGAAATAATTGTTTCGGTTTTTGTTTTAGTGCGGCTAGTTCTGCAATTTCTTGAATTCTTTTTTGTCGCGTTTCATCTCGTTTAGCAAGTACTATCCATTGTAACATCATTTTCCTAACTGATTTGCTTAAACTTAAAAAATATGCTTTAGAACCAGCGTGTGCTTTGAATGCTTTTAATAAATCTTTTGGAATAACAAGTTCTTCTACCTCATCTAATATTGACCAAGTTCCATTGTGTTTTGCAATCTCAATTGTCTTCAATCCAGCTTCTGACATTAAACCATCTTCAATCAGTTTCTTAACTTTTATCTTATTTATTTTTGACCAAGTACTTGAAGGTTTACGTTTACTGAAAAATTGTTTATAGGTATGTTCGTCTATTGGTTTGGCAATACTATCAATCCATCCAAAACACAATGCTTCATCCACCGAATCACTCCAAGTCAATGTGCGTTTACCTTCCTTCATTTTTGTGTGAATAAGCCAAACGGATTGTTCAGAATCATGATTTTTTTCAAGCCATTTTCGCCATGCGTTTCTGCTTTTTGGATGAAAACTTTTGGATTCTTTTTTGTTCATTTATTATTGCTTAAATTAATCAAATCGCTTCTTATTTAATTTTGTCCATTGCTCATAAGTCATTTCAAATTTAATTTCACCTTTACCATGGATTCCTATTTCTTTCCAGCCAGATTTTCGATAAAACATTTCTGCCCTCGTATTTGGAGCTGTTCCTAGCCACACAGTTATTTTGGTCTGATTAAAGTACCAATTTAACATGATATCATGTAATTGTTTGCCAATTCCTTTATGTTCAAATTCAAGCAATAAAAATAAAGCCCAGATGTTATTTTCTTTTAAATCGACGATTGAAAATCCTACAATTTGATTTTTGATTACGCAAACCCAACCTTTTCCTCTATTAAACAGAAACTCTTCACAATCTGCGTCAGACACTAAATTAGGATTTGATAGCATATTTTCTTTAACTGCATTGCGTACAATCTGTATTTGCTTTATATCTGCGGGAAGTGCTTCTCTTATTATCATTTTATTTTAATACTTTTTATTTTAAAAGTCCTTTTTTTGGTGCAGGTGTAAAAGTTTTCCCGTCAAAACGAAAAAGACCACCTCATCCACAAAACTAAAAACGATTTTCTTTATCTCGATATAAGCTCTGGACGCCATTTTTTATTAGTCCGGATTCCTTATATAAATTGTTAAATGAAGCGTAATCATAACGAAACACAACAATATTTTCCAATGTAAACCAGATATCTCCATTGGTATCTTTAAAAAAAGCACTTGCCACTACGCCATATTTAATTTCAATAACAAATGAAATCTTTTCTTACAAATTAAAAACCATTTTTATTTTGCTATTTATTCCATCTTCAAGTAATTCAACCAGCGTCTCATCCATAAATTCATAGTCATCAGAAATATTCAATACGTCAATTGAAGGAAGTTTCGGATTTTTATATAAAGTCACAATTTTATCTCTATGATCAGATTCCATAACAAATACTAAATCTGCCCAGTGGAGGTCATTTTCAGTAATTTTTCTTTCACTTTTTGGGCTTAATCCGGCAGAGCGAATATTAAAGCGATTATCGTTTTTAAAAATAAATTCTGCTGTTCTGCTGCGTTTTTTATTTTTACCACAAACTACTAATATGTTGGGTCTTGGTGACATTGATTTATTTTGTAATTCTTTCTTTCATTGCAAGAGATTATCAAATTGCCTTTCCCGATTCTGCAAATTCTTTTATTACCTGGTTGCGTTTTGCTAAAAAGCGTTTCATATAATTTTTCAGGAATAAATAGTCGGCTAATATACCTAATATTCCCAAAGGGGATTGATATTCGAATGTATCTGTCATTATTGTATATTCGCCTGATTGACGAAAGCTGTGTTTATGTTTGAACCACTTAAAAGCGCCCTTTAGCATTTCGTCAGTAAAATGATGAGGCCGATCAAATTCAGTAATTTTTACAGTTAAATTTTGATATATTCCTAAATGTTTTGCACGCCAAGTTACAGTTTCACCCAATTCTATTAATCCTGTTTTTCTTCCTGAAATTGCTTTTTCATGCGTATGTTTTGCAGATATTTTATGTAAATCAATATTTCTGGCTAAGTCGAAAACGGTATTAATATCTGCTTTAATTTTTATTTGAAATGATAAATTAGAAGAAGGCATTGAATTGGGTTCAATAGGAAATTTCTGTTTGGTCTAAAACCTGCTTAATTTTTTCAACAAATGCTTTAAATTCAAAAGGCTTTTCAATATAACCATTTGCATTTACATTTTCGGCAATCTGCTTAATATCGGCGTTTGCAGAAAATAAAAAAATTGGAATATTGGCTGAAGATTTGTCTTGTTTAATAATTTGAATCGATTTTTCACCACCTATTACAGGTATCCATAAATCCATTAAAATGAGGTCTGGTTTAATTAACCGGATGTCCTCCAAAATATTTTCACAAAAGGATAATGTTTCTACTTCAAAATCCTGTTTAGTCAATATTGTTTTGCATAATAAGAGGATTTCTTCATCATCATCATAAATCAAAATCTTTTTTTTCATTGTATTGGTTTAATGCTATATAATTCAAATTGGAATTGAAAAGTAAAATGTCGTTCCTTCTGAATGTTCACTTTCAGCCCAGATATTACCTTGATGACGCTTTATAATTTCTGATGATATATATAATCCAACTCCTAAACCTTGAAAATACACCGCATGTTCTTCTACTCGATAATAACGATCAAAAATCCTGTCGAGATGTTTCTTGGATATACCAATGCCAAAATCTTTTATCGATACCTGAAGCCTATTTTCTTTTTCTTCAACAGTTACTATAATTTCTTTTGAGTCAGGAGAATATTTTATAGCATTTGTCAATAAATTAATGATTACTTGTTGCAATCTGTCGTAATCAGCTGTCACTTGCTTTGATATTTGACCAAATTTTTTAATCTTATGAATTTTAGTACTAAGTTGAATGTTTTCAATTGTTTCGTCAATTAAAGTATTAAAGTCAAATGAAATCATGTGATACTGCAATTGACCATTTTGAATTTTACTTGTATCCAATAAATCCACAATTAAATCTTGTAATCTATTTAATGAATGATTTACTTTTTTTGCATAATCAATAGACGGTTTATTTTCTTCTTCTAATGACATTAAAAGAAGTTCAATATAGCCTTTAGCTGTTGTTAGAGGTGTTTTCATTTCATGGCTGGCAATACCAATAAATTCATCTTTTTTTTGTTCAATCTTTTTTTGATCATGGATATCTGTAAAAGCACCTATCCATTTAATAATTTCGTTCTCTTCATTTCTTAAAGGCTCTCCTTGAACTAAATGCCATCTGTATTCTCCCTCTTTATTTTTTAATCTTGTTTCAGTTTTATAAATCATACCTGAATTAATACTCTCTTTCCAAACCTTCATGAGGTTACCAATATCCTTGGGATGAACTATTTGTAGCCAATCATTTTCCTTGTCTGAGATAATTCCTCCGTATTCGAACCATTTTGATGATACATATTCGTAGTTACCTGCATTATCTGTTATCCAAACTAATTGCGGTAAAGATTCAGCTAGAGTACGAAATTGTTTTTCGCTTTCTCTTAAAGATTCCTCTATTATTCTTTGAGTTGTAATATCAGTATTTGTTCCAAACCATTGTATTGTATTTTCTGATTTATTTTTTATAGGTATCGCCCTGGTTAAAAACCAATTGTATTTGCCCTCTTTACTTTTGAGAAGAGATATTTGTTCAAAGGGCTCGGCTGCAGCTATGGATTTTTTAAATTTTTCAGTTACTTCATCTACTAAGTCCGGATGATGTATAGATTGCCATCCCCAGCCTTTCATTTTTTCCAAGGTAGTGCCTGTATAATCATACCAACTTTGATTGTACCAGAATATGGAACCCTCTTCATCGGTAATCCAGGCTAATTGGGGAATTGAATTCGCTAAATTTCTGTATTGTGCTTCACTTTCGCTTAATTTTTTTACCAAGCTGCTTTCTGTCACATCTTCTATTGCAAGTAAAATTAATTGTTCTGTATCAATTTTATTTTCAATTTGTCTTGCATTGAGCATCAATTTCATTTCTCCTAATTTTAAATCAAAATCCTCCATACTATTTTGTTGAGGTAGAATTTTTTCTAGTAATTTCCGAAGGTCATTATTTTCCCAGAAATCATTTTGAAGTTCAAAGAATAATTTTCCTATGGTTTCTTGTTCGGTAAGTTTAAATTTTTTGTAGAAAGAAAAATTTGCTGTTTTAATCCTGAGATTTTTATCTAAAATTAAAAGTGGTTCCCGAATAGTGGCGAAAATACCTTCGGAATATAATCGTGCAGCATTCAGGTGTTCATGTTTGTCGATGAGCTCATGATTTAAAATGGTAAGTTCTTCATTACTTGATTGCAATTCTTCCTTAGTAGTTTCTAACTCTTCGTTCAAACTTTGCATTTCTTCATTGCTGCTCTGCAATTCTTCATTTCCACTTTGTAATTCTTCATTTGCAGCCTCCATATCCTCTGTAATTGAACGCATATCTTCACGCGTTTGAGACAATTCTTTTTCTAAATGCAGGCTTCGTTGAAGTGAGTCATTTTCCTTAATTTTTTTCGTTACAGAAGATTTATTTTTAAGTTCTTTAGGTATAATTTGTGTAAACAAAATTAAATAATGCGATTCAATTGTATCCTTTAGGGGTATAATTTCTATTGTAACTAATGTTTTTTTATTATTTGTATTAACAGGTATTTCTTCTTTAACTATGGTTTCTTTATTTGTTTTTGCTTTATGTAGCGCATTGCGCAATTCAAACGCTAATCCTTCTTTAGCCATTTTCAATAAATTAAAAGAAGGTTTACCGGGCGAAGGATTTAAAAAAGCTGCAATGTCGCCATGAATATGCACAATATCCATTTGTTCATTAACAACAACACCGGCGGGTGCTTTTGAAATTAAAATGGACTCCGCATTTTTACGAAAGTCAACTTGTGGAATTTCGCGTAGTGGTAAAATATTATTTTTCGTTAAAAAGGATACTTCCTTGCGTTCTGTTGCAACCTGCATGATGTGTCCCGCTCCCGGCTTTCGCAAGAAAAATTTATCTTGTTTATCGAATGATGTAAATAAATCGGAAAATGCATTTGCAGTTTCAGATTTACCAAGGAGTAAAATTCCATTTTCTTTTAATGCATAATGAAAAGTTGTGAATGCTTTTTTCTGTAAAAAATTACTCATGTAAATAAGTACATTTCTACAAGAAATTAAATCCATTTTTGCAAAAGGAGGATCCTTTAAAAAATTATGTTTAGCAAAAACACATAAATCTCGAATTATTTTATTTACTTGATAGCCACCGGGTGTCTTTGTAAAGTAATTATTCAAGCGAGACTCAGAAACGCCTCCTACTTCTGCTATGCTGTAAATTGCAGTTCGGGCTTTTTTTATTGCTGTTTCTGAGATATCAGATGCAAAGATTTGAATATTTAATGCAGAAAGTGAATCTTCAAATTTATCGGATAAAAATTCAAACAAACAAATTGCAATTGAATATGTCTCTTCACCAGTTGAACATCCGGCAATCCAAAAACGGATTGGAACTTCCTTGCTTTTGTTTTTTAAAAGTGCAGGAAATATTTTTTCTGTTAAGTTTTCAAAAGATTTAGAGTCTCTAAAAAATGAAGTAACCGGAATCAACATATCATTAAATAGAGCATCTTGTTCATTGTTATCTCTGCGTAGTAATTTTAAATAGTCAGTCAGTTTTTCACTTTTTTGCAAGGCCATTCTTCGACCAATGCGTCTGCGTACTGTGCTTTGTTTATAATGAGTAAAGTCTACTCCATTGCGTTGTAGTATAAGCTGAAGCATTTGTTTGAAAATTGCTTCATCATTTTTTGGCATTAATTCTTCACTGCCATTTGCATACGCTATAGTATAAGTTTTCGTAATTTCAAGAAGTTTTGTTGGGATTTTTTCAGGAGATAAAATAAAATCTACTACTCCGGCATTAATTGCGCTTTGCGGCATATCATGGTAGTTAGCCGATTCGTCCTGAGCAATTGTAAAGCCTCCGTGCTCTTTTATCATTTTTAATCCAAGTGTGCCATCAGAACCTGTTCCTGATAAAACAACTCCAATTGCCATACTATCCCATACAACCGCTAATGATGTA
>JBBRGZ010000146.1:0-7268 GCA_038223395.1 Chitinophagales bacterium | reverse complement strand
TGCGCATAGTAAACGAACCAACCGCAGCAAGCTTAGCTTATGGCATGGGCACAAAAAATACCGACGAACATACAATTGCAGTTTACGATTTAGGTGGTGGCACATTTGATGTTTCAATTTTAAAAATACAAAACGGCATTTTTGAAGTATTATCCACGCATGGCGATACATTTTTAGGTGGTGATGATTTTGACAGATTAATTGTAGAATACTGGCTCAATAAAAATGATACAGAGGTACAAAACTTAACTCAAAATCAATTACAACAATTGCGATTAAAAGCTGAAGAAGCAAAAAAACATTTAAGTATAAACGATAATTACAAAACCACAATAGAAAATAAAGAATACACGCTCGATAAAAATACTTTCGAATTTTTAATTACACCTTTAGTTGAAAAAACGATTACCGCTTGTAAACACGCATTAAAAGATGCATCACTTAAAAAAGAAAATATAGATGCTGTTATTATGGTTGGTGGAAGCACGAGAACGCCATTTGTGAAAAATAGTATCGCTCAATTTTTTGGTAAAACCGTTAATGACACATTAGATCCTGATGAAGTGGTTGCCCTTGGTGCTGCAATACAAGCAGATATTTTAGCAGGAAATCAAAAAGATATGTTGTTGCTGGATATCACGCCTTTGAGTTTAGGAATAGAAACTATGGGTGGATTAATGGATGTTATAATTCCGCGTAATTCGAAAATTCCAACTGCAGCAGGCCGACAATACACAACGAGTGTTGATGGTCAAGGAAGTTTAAAGATTAGCGTTTTTCAAGGCGAACGCGACTTAGTGCGCGACAACAGAAAACTCGGAGAATTTATTTTAAATAATATTCCCGGGATGCCTGCAGGATTGCCAAAAATTGAAATAGTTTTTCAATTAAATGCAGATGGAATTCTTACTGTTAAAGCAACAGAATTGCGCAGCGGCGTTGAACAAAGCATAGAAATAAAACCGCAATACGGATTATCAGAAGAACAAATGAGTTTAATGTTAATTGATTCTATTAAAAATGCTAAAGAAGATATGGCAACACGCTCTCTTGTAGAAGCAAAAGTGGAAGCTCAGAATATGATAGATACTTGCGAACGATTTATTACAAAAAATGTCACGCATTTATCAGAGGCAGAAATTGAAGGAACAAATGACTTAATTTTACAATTAAAATCAAAATTAAATTCCACCGATAAAGATGAAATTCATTTATTGATAGATACATTAAATGAATATACCACTCCTTTTGCTGAGAGGCTGATGGATATGGCAATAAGTAAGGCGATGAAGGGTAAGGTTTTGGAATAAAAGAGTCGGATTGAATATGCAAATCAAAATAATATTACATCAAGCAAAAACATTTTAAATTAATATATCACAATTACTTAAATAATTAAACAGAAAAAAATGAAGACTATTGAAAAAAATATCACCCTAAACGACTTGAATATAGCATACTATGAAAGTGAAACCTCCTCCACTCCTGTAATATTTCTTCACGGATTCCCATTTGACAAAAGCGCATGGGAACCTCAAATGGAAATTATTGGAATGCAATATCGCATGATAAATTACGACCTCCGAGGATTTGGAAATTCGGATGCAGATGCTCAAGAATTCAGTATGGATCTTTTTGCAGATGACCTTATTCATTTTATGGATGCGATGCAAATTCCTACTGCAATTGTTTGTGGGTTATCTATGGGTGGATATATAATATTAAATGCTGTTGACAGATATCCTGAAAGATTTAAAGCCATTATTTTAAGTGATACCCAATGCGTAGCGGATACTCCTGAAGGCGCGGAAAAAAGATTTAAAACGATAGAACAAATAAACGCGAATGGCTTAAATGAATTTACAGAAGGATTTCTTAAAAATGTTTTCTATTCCGAAACATTTGATAAAAAACCGGAAACAGTTGAACAAATCCGAAATATTATTCTTTCCACGCCGGTTACCACTGTTACAAAAACTTTAAAGGCATTGGCTGAAAGAAGAGAGACCTGCAGTATTTTAAATAAAATTCAAATACCTACATTAATTATTTGTGGTAAAGAAGATAAAATAACCCCACCCGAAAAAGCGCAATTTCTTCATGAAAATATCGCAGATTCAGAATTACATATTATTGAAAATGCCGGACATTTGTCGAATATGGAAGAGGTGCAGATTTTTAATGAAAGCGTTTTAAGTTTTTTGATGAAAATAAATTAATATAAAGATTTTAGATCCGGAATTTTCATTTTAATGAAACATGATGAGCATTTGACACTACTTTATTAGTAGTTGTAGATGCTGTTGTACGTTTTTTGTTGTTTAAAATCAGGATTTATTGTTTGATGATTTTTGCGTTCCAAAATTCATTTTCATTTGAAATACTTATCATCCAAATGCCGGGCGGAATATCTGTAAAATCAATTGTAGCATAACCACCTGCATCTGTAAAAATGTTTTCAAAACGTTTAACTCTTCTTCCTGTTACATCAAATAAATCAATATCAATATTTGCATCATTCACGCCTTGCATAAATAATGTCATTTTGTTTGATACAGGATTTGGGTATGTTTTTAAATGCAGGTTATTTTGAGTGTCATTTATATTACCTCCTAAATAAGCAGTTCCATAAAGGAAATCATCAATTATCCAACCGGCCTCCCCACCATCAATGGAATCCGTTAGAATATAAAACCGAAAATGTACAGTATCAACCTCAATATTATAAGATTTCATTTGCATATTACCAGTCCTAAGGGGGGACTGAAACACAAACAAAACCCTTGTATATGACCATTCATCCAAAGTTCCTGTAAAACCATTTATAGAATCACCAAATAAGTCATCATGCATATATTGTGCACCACAGAAATCGATGTAATCACAATATTCAATTAGTAATGAATCACCATACTCCATTTGGTCTTTTGTAAAATAGGGTGAATCATCAAAAGCAACTTTAAAATATCCTCCATCCTTCAGAGTATCAAATTGGAATTTATGCCAAAATTCTACATATGCACTACTACTTGAATAGACACCATCTACAGCAGGAATATCGAATTGAATAAAATCATTATTATTAATGGGATATGGATTTAACGAATCGGTCATAATTGCATTTGGGAAAGAACGAGAATCGCCAAAAAAAGTTTTTTGCGGTATTCCGATTATCCAAGTATTGGAAGAATCAGAATCGACAACATACACACAATTATCAAGGTCAAAATCGCAGGAGTCAATTGGAATAATAGCTATTGGAATGAAGCCGCAATCTTGCCCATGCAAATTCTTTGTTACGCTGATTAAGCAAATGCAGATTAAGAGGAAATATCGCATATTGTGGGAGTTTTTGTTAAACAAATATAATTAAAAAACTACGCATCAAATAATGCTTGGTAATTTAATTAATTGATGGAAGTATTAAATAAGATATTTCTCCTATTTCCCCATTATCCTATTAACATATTTGCCAATAACATCAAATTCGATATTTACTTTTTCGTTTAAACGCACAAATTGCAAATTCGTATTTTCCCAAGTGTAAGGAATTATTGCAACCGAAAATTCTGATTTATTTACATCAAATAAAGTAAGACTGATTCCATTAAGACAAATACTCCCCTTTTCAACTACCAAGTTTGTAAATTCTACATCAAAAGAATAGCGCATTACAAAGCTTCCGTTTTCTTCTTCTACGTGCATTAAATTGGCTGTAGTATCAACGTGACCTTGCACCATGTGTCCATCTAATCTGTCGCCAATTTTTAAACAGCGCTCAAGGTTAACAGTATCGTGCAACTTAATATTACCGAGATTTGATTTATTTAATGTTTCATTAATTGCGGTTACAGTATGCGTATTATTTTTAGTTTCAATTACAGTTAAACAAACGACGTTATGACTTACACTTTGGTCAATTTTTAATGTGCTGCTGATATCAGAAGCAATTGTAATATTCAAATTTGAAATAATTTGTTCGAGAGACAATACTTTTCCTGTTGATTCAATTATTCCTGTAAACATGCTTAAAGATAAGAGAGTAAATTGAATTTATTTCTCACTTTTATCCGAACGATATAAATGGATATATCCCTTTTGAGGCGATTTAAAAGGCACAACACCACCAACAGTAATTTCGTAAACAGTGCAGACATAATAATACACTCCTTCATTTACATCCTTACCCAATTTACTATCTTTTCCATCCCAGTTTAGCATTGGGTCGGATGTGGTAAATACTAAATTGCCCCAGCGATCAAATATTTTCATATCTACATGATCAATAAAACGGAAGGGTAATATTGGAGTATAAATATCATTAAATCCATCGCCGTTTGGAGTAAAGGCATTTGGCAAATGATAATCGGAGCAATTATCAACACAAACAACATTACTCAAAACGCTCACATTATCGAACGAATCTACCGCAGCTACAGCATAACAACCTGCTATAGAAGATAAATTTGCGTGTGTATATGTTGTATCCGTTGCAGGTTGATTTGTATCTAATAATTCAAGAGTTTGCCCTTGTTGCGATGCATAATAAATGTAATATTTTACAACATCATCTGCGCAATAATTATTTGGATTAGTCCAGATTAAATCATTTTTTAAATCATTTTCATCCACTGTAACAACACCTTCTTCTTGACAAATATTTTCAACTATTAATGTTGGTGCACAAGGCGGTTCATTATCAATTGGAACAGCACATTTAATTTCTGAAAAATTAATTAATGTATCCGGCAAACTTTCAACTGTATAATTGCCATACGCTTTTATGTAATAACAATATTCTACTCCATTATTTAATCCCAAATCTACATAAGATGTTTCGCTAAGCGTGGTTAATAATTCAAAATCGCCTGAGCCAAGTGGTGTTTCTTTATAGATATCATAGTTCGAATTTATCCAGGGCACATTAAAATTCCAACTTAAAGAAAGTTTATTATCGCCCGGCGCTGCATCGAGATATACAGTTGATGCAGGTTGTGTTGAACCTAATGATTCAAAATTTCCAAGGTCGGTAAAATAGAATTTTATTTTATAGGTAAACGGACCTGCAAGGGTATTAATTAAGGTATCAATATAAGATGTATCCGTTAATTCGGTAAAAGTGGCTGCTGTAAATGTTGCAATTATTGTTTCAGTTCCTGTTGCCGTAAAACCCTCATAACGCATTACTTCATATTTGTACGGAGGCAAAAATATAGTAGTATCCAAATCAGTACCCAACGGTTCGTACCATCCCACATAAACAGACCCATTTGTTGTGCTTGTAGTTCTAACGCTTGCGTGATTAATAATTGGTAAATCGCGTTTTAATTCTGCACAAACATTGTCGGAAGGTGCGCTAGCAACTCTATTATAAATAAAATCGGGAACAATATCGCTGTGTTCGCCGTACTCGGCTAAAATGCGATAAGAATATTCTTGTCCGTAAACAATTGCATTATCAATATACGAATAGGTATCGCCAACAAAAGCAATTGAATCATAACCCGTTCCAGATAATCCGCGCTGACATTTATCAAACTCAATGGAATCGCAACCAATTTTTCTCCAAACTGAAAATCCTAAAAAATTATCTGAACCTGAGCACGCATAGGGACTTTGCCAAGTAACTGTAATTTCGTTTGCAGTAGGTACAGCATCTAAAATTTGAGGTGGAGGACCAACAACATAAATCAACCATGTTTCAAGGTCGACGAGATGAATTTCATCTGGCCCTACTTTAAAATTATCTTCTGCTCGAAAAACTACTTGATAGGGTTGCGCACGTACGTGATTGCAAATGGTTTGCCAAGTAAATGTGCCATCAACAGATGCAATTTGTGGTGAGCTGAAAAATTCTGCCGGACTTTCATCAATAAAAAATGGTCCACCTTCAGCAGAAAGTGTAATTGTTTGTGTTACATCCGGGTCGATTGCAGTAACTAAAATATTCAGTTCTTCGCCTGCAAAAACACAAGTATCATTTAATTCGGTAATTACCGGAGGATGATTATTTGTATTTTCTACAAATATTTCCATATCACGCAAAATAGTACCCAAACGAATGCCATTGCGATACTCCGTAATTAAAATTGCGATATTAAATATTCCTTCAAGACAGGAGGGCACATCCCAGACCACATCACCATTAAATGTATTTATTGTAAAAATATCGCTGTCGGTGCAATAGGTTCTATCGTCAGGATATTCGTATCCCGGAACTACAATTCCCGGGTATTGGTAAGGCACAATTAATTTATAAGAGAGTGAATCACCATCTGCATCAAATGCACCTGGATTATGAATAAAATATTCGCCAAGGTTTGCATAATCAATTGGCGGATTTAATAATACCGGCGAACTATTATAACCGTAAAGCAGCGGATCAGGAATAAAAAAGGTATCTATTAAACAAAAAGGCACATTTACTGAACCATCAATATTTAAAATGCCCTCAACCCTATTTGGGTCAACCATGCTGATAATAAATTCATCAGGACCTGAAAAAGAGTGCTGCCCGATGTATTCGTTTTTTTGAATTTTATCTGTAAGGATTACAATACTCGAACGAAAAAGTGTATCACTCGAGCCATCTCCCCAATCTATTGTTAATGCATCTCTATCTGCGAGTGAGGCAGGATCTGTGTAAGTTGTAATTGTAAACTCGTAAGTAAGGTCAGCAATATGGCGATAGGTAATTTCGCCGGCGCGGTTATGCGTGGCGAATAAGGATATTGAAAATCCGGCAACAAAGGTTAAAATAAGTCCAAATCGCAGTAAAAAATTCTTCATCGTGATATAGAATGCCAATTTACGACATTTTTCAATAGTTAAGTCAAAGATAAATGTAATTTTTTTGTGATATTATCCCAATTTAATCAATAGACTTTTGAAAATAAACTATCCTATTGATTTAGTTGGGCTTGCCCTGATTAGCATGTAATTTGAAACGACTGTTTTTTGTTAAAAATTACTTTAAATGAATTTCTATGTTTAATCAGGGGTTACCCTGAATAGCAAACAAATGTGAACCGTATTTTAGTGGCTTTAAACAGCTTATTTTATTACAGTTATCATTTGGTATTCATTCTATTGCTTATTCAGGGTTATTAGAGTGAGTAACGAAAATTATTGCGTTTACATATACAATAATTGCAATTGTTTGAACATAAATGCATTGCTTTCAACTTAAATGGAAATTCACCTTTAGCTAACACAAAAAAACGGGCGAAAATGGTATACTAAATCAATCAAACTCCTTCTTCCGAACC
>JBBRGZ010000145.1:0-7400 GCA_038223395.1 Chitinophagales bacterium | reverse complement strand
CCGGTCCTTTTAGTTAGCGTGATGTTTCTTATTTAATTTGAGTTTATGATAAGTTTTATTTTTCAATTAATAATTCAACATTTGGTATTAAAAAATAATTAATAGCTCCGAAATTATTTTCCTTTACTATACTTGGCTTTCCACCTCGATATTGGACATTCAGTGTTCAATATTCGACATTCAAATATGTTTTTTTTTGAATTCGATTATTTCTAATATTTTTCGGTCTTATTTAATGGTAACGATTCCCTTTATTGTTTCGATACCTTTTGCTTGATCAAAAGGTATCACCAAAAATCAAGGCTACACTCACCAATGCACAAATCCCTAAAACGAAATTCACTGAGCGCAAAAAAGGTCCGGGATGGATGGTTGGAATTTCTTTTTTTAATTATCTTAATTGAATATTTTTATGATTCAAAAACATCCGGCGGACTGGCTTTTGCTTACACCCTGCACGCACCTTTTAATTATCGGCGGTGAATTTCATTTAAGGGATTTGGCATTGGCAGCTAAGGCCGGTCCTTTTAGTTAGCGTGATGTTTCTTATTTAATTTGAGTTTATTTTGGATTTTATTTTTCAATTATTAATTCAATATTTTGATGCTAAAAAATAATTAATAGCTCCGTAATTACAATCTTCACTCTAAGCCGGCTGTTACTTCGATATTCGATATTCAGTGTTCGATATTCGACATTCAAATATTATATTTTTTGGATTATTCCTAGTTTACATCATTTACTTAAATTTTTATCCTATCTTTAAATATTAATCTACTCAAAACATTATTATGAAAAACGGAATTATACTTTTTGCACTCATATTAAGCTTAACAGCTTGTAAAAACAAAACAGCATCTGATGCAACTGAAACTATGGATGGTGACAGCATTACAATCAATCTAAGAGATGCAGATACTAGTCACATGATAGAAACAAATCTTCCTGAAAATACTACAACAAATAATACAGAAACTAAAACTACAACTCCTGTTAAAGTGGATGATATGCAAAGCGGCACAATAATGACCAAAGGTGGCAGTTGGGTCATTCGCGAAACAGATGCCAAAGGGAATGTAACCGATTATTATGCAGAAAATCTTGCCGATGAATTTAAAAAAGACGGTTTGAAAGTAAAATTCAAAGGATTTTTAACCGAAATACCATCAAATGTGCGTTTGATAGGGAAACCTATTACCATTACCAAAATGGTAAAAGCTTAAGTAGTTTGTAACTTATTTCTATTCTGTTCGTCGTATTGTAAATATTAAAATTGAAAACATTTTATTGTGTATTCATTTGTTGTATGAGTTTCTACTGCTCCGCACAACAATACAGCGGAATAATTGCTGACGCAGGAACAAAAGAACCTCTACCTTTTGTAAATATTGGTATTCCTAAAAAAACAGTTGGAACAGTTTCACAACTCGATGGCACCTTTAAGCTGCATTTAGACGAAGGATTAAATAACGATACCATTCGAATATCCATAATTGGATATAAAACAAAATTAATTTCAGTCGCAAAATTTATTGCGCAAATTAATGCAAACAACAGCACATTTTATTTAGAGGAAGATATCAAAGAATTATCTGAAGTTACTATTCGCCCGCGCAACATGAAGACGGTTGAATTGGGGAATAATTTTGATAAACCCTCCATTTCGGCAGGATTTACAACCGATGATTTAGGCTCTGAAATAGGCACCGTAATGAAAGTAAAAGACGGCAAAACCTATTACTTAAAATCATGCGGATTTAATTTTGCAAGAATTGAATATGATAGCATTATATTTAGAGTAGATATTTATGCTTTAGAAAAAGGACTTCCGGGCGCGTTATTACAATCGCTTCCAATTTATGTAACTGCTTACAAAAATCAGCAAAAAATAAATGTTGATTTAATGCCCTTTGATATTAAAATAGAGGAAGATTTTGTGTTGTCGCTCGAGTGGTTGCAAGATTTACCCGATAAAAAAACTGCCGTTATGTTCTGTGCCGGATTTTTTGGCAACAAAATCGTATATCGTCAAACAAGTCAGGCAGATTGGTCGGGATTTCCCATTGGCGTTGGCATGTGGTGCATAGCAGAATACGAAAAATGAAGTCAAATTGCATTTAATCCTAATATCTTACCCAAAAAGATTTTCTCATTTTTAAGTTCATCCGTATCTTTGTGCAATGGATGTACAGGAATCAAAACAAGCTAAAATAGAATCGTTTAACGCCAGTGGCGTTGGAGTTGCAAATAATCAATTATTTGGATTGCCTTTTTCATTTGAAGAAAGCGATTTAATATTATTTTCGGTGCCATGGGAGGCAACTGTTTCTTATCGTGCAGGAACTGCAAAAGGCCCTGAAGCAATTTTAAAAGCTTCTACACAAATTGATTTGTACGATAGCGATAATCCAAACGGTTGGCATTCCGGTATTTTTACAAATAAATTTCCTGCATCATTAAAAAAGAAAAATACAGAAATACGCAAGCTCGCTTCTGCACATATTAAAGCATTAGAAAAAGGAAAAACGGATGCAACAACAGCATCATTAGATGAAGTAAATACTGCTTGCGAAAAAATGAATAAACATGTAAAATCGGAAGCTGATAAAATATTAAAAGAAGATAAAATTATTGGTTTAGTAGGAGGCGACCATAGCACTCCACTTGGTTTAATGGAAGCCTTATCGGAAAAATACGGAGGTTTTGGTATTTTGCAAATTGATGCACACGCCGATTTACGCGATGCTTATGAGGGATTTACCTATTCGCATGCGAGCATTATGTTTAATGCACTTAAAATAGAAAATGTAAAAAAATTAGTGCAAGTTGGTGTGAGAGATATTTGTGATGATGAAATAAAAATAATTGATGATTCAAATCGACGCATAGTAACTTACTTCGACTATGAATTAAAAAATGCGCTTTTTAATGGCATTCAATGGACACTCATTTGCAATCAAATTGTTGAAGAACTTCCTAAAAATGTATATGTGAGTTTTGATGTTGATGGTTTGGACCAAACTTATTGTCCCAATACTGGAACGCCTGTTCCCGGTGGATTACAATATGAGCAAGCAGTACATTTATTAAATGCGCTAGTAAATTCAGGTAGAAAAATAATTGGTTTCGATATTGTTGAAGTGGCGCCAGGCGCAAGTGATTGGGATGCAATTGTAGGCGCGCGTTTACTTTATAAATTGAGTAACCTGGCACTTAAAAGTAAAAATTTGGATGTATAAAACAACACTTGTAATTCTAATTGTAATTTCTTTTTTCGGATGTAAAAATTCGAAAGTCAAAATAACTGAAATACAACTCGAATCAATAAAAAATGAAAAACTAGTTACAGTTTCAGAATTATTAAGAGAAAAATATAGCGTTGTTACTTTTTTTTCTCCTGAATGTCCGTTGAGTGAAAATTATACCAAAACATTAAATGCCATTCAAGATAGTTTTCAAAATAAAGGTGTGAGTTTTATTACTGTTTTTCCGGGTGATTTTTATTCAAACGAAAAAATATTATCCTTTATAGCAGATTATAAATTACATCAAATAAATGTACGAGATAAGAAATTAGAGTTTGCAACTGCATTAAATGCTAGCACAACACCAGAAACATTTATCTTAAATCGCAATGCTGAAATTCTTTATTCCGGTGCAATTGATAATTGGGCAACAGCATTAGGAGAAAAACGTCAGGTAATTACAGAATTTTATTTGATAGATGCACTCAATGCCTTAATTAACAATCAACCTGTTTCAATATCCCAAACAACGCCTATTGGTTGTTTTATTGAAATTAAGGAATAAACAATTAATGAAAAATTATTACTCCGAAATTTCTTACTTTAGCCTCAAATAATGAAGAATCTTTGCGCAGGCTTTTTTATACTTTTTATTCTTGTGTCCTCAGCGTGCAAGCACGAGGACAATACATCGGACATACCCGTTAACCTTACCTTTAATAAAGACATAGCGCCAATTATTTATAAAAACTGCACAACTTGTCACCGCTCAAATGCTGCGGGACCGTTTTCATTATCCAATTACAATGAAGTAAGGGCAAAAACAAAAACGATAGTCAAGGTTACGCAATCGGGTTTTATGCCTCCTTGGCCGGCAGACCCCTCTTATTCAAATTTTAAGGATGAAAAAACATTAACTCCACGCGAAATTGCAATGATAAAAAGTTGGGCAGATAATGGGTCACCCGAGGGAGATCCTAATATTCAACCCATCGCTCCTTATTATCCCAACGGCTCACAAATTGGTGAGCCTGATTTGGTAATTCATTTTCCTGAAATAATTCTCGAAGGCAATAATAAAGACCATTTTTTTCTTGTGAAAATCCCTTACGAAATTCCAGAAGACAGATATGTAAAAACGATAGAATTTATTCCCGGAAATAAAAAACAGGCGCATCACATGAACGCTAATTTAATTGAATATGCGCCGGGAAAAAAGAAAAATATTTTTAGTGGCGAAAAAATAATTGCAACAAATTTAGCGGTAAGTGCAGAATCAGTTCAAACTGCAATGGATAATAAAAATGACGATGGCACATATCCTGTTTTGGTGCCTTTGGTTTGTAATTATTTACCCGGTGTTTCGCCGGCTGTTTATCCCGACGGTATAGGAGGATTTAAAATGACAAAAAAAGGGGCATTTTTTATTAATGATTTACATTATGGTCCGGGTGCACGAGATACTATTGATAATAGTTCTGTATTAAATATCTTCTTCGACGACGCAGCACCAAAACGTCCTACTTATGAATTGTTATTAGGTTCATTGGGAATTGCACCGGTAAAACCTGCTTTGGTAATTCCTGCAGATGAAATAAAAACATTTACCATAGATTATATTGTGCAAGAAAAGATGAGTTTAATTACAATTAACCCACACATGCATTTACTCGGTAAAACATTTTTAGCGTATGCACTTACACCACAAAAGGATACTATTCCCCTCATCAGAATAAAGAAATGGGATTTTAGATGGCAATATTTTTATACCTTTAAAAAGGTTGTTGTAATTCCCGGAGGTTCAACAATACATGTGGAAGCAACTTACGACAATACAGAAAAAAATGTCAATAATCCTTTTTTTCCACCACAGGTTATTATTGATAGGGGCGACAAATTCGACAGCATGAAAACAACTAACGAAATGTTGCAATTTATTATCACCTTTATGGCATATCAGCAGGGAGATGAAAATCTTTCGATGGAATAAAATCAAATAAAAAGTAGTTAACTGCATGCGGAAAATATTTCCTTATATAACAAAACCAATTCTTGTATTAAGTCTTGTCAGTTTATTTACAGACATGTCGAGCGAAATGTTATATCCTATAATGCCGGTATTTTTAACTTCTATCGGATTTTCTGCTGCTTTAATTGGAATATTAGAAGGGTTTGCTGAAATGATTGCAGGTTTGAGTAAAGGATATTTCGGACAAGTATCTGATGTAAAACAAAAACGGTTACCTTTTGTGCAAGCCGGATATTTATTAAGTGCAATTTCAAAACCCATGCTTGCAATTTTCGCAACGCCACTATGGATATTTTTTACCCGCGCTATTGATCGCCTTGGCAAAGGATTGCGCACAGCACCGCGAGATGCATTATTATCGGCACAAACAACATCTGCAAACAAAGGAAGCGTATTTGGTTTTCACCGCGGAATGGATACTTTGGGTGCAGTAATTGGTCCGGCTTTGGCGTTATTATTTTTACAAATTTATCCGGAAGCGTATAAAACACTTTTTATAATTGCGTTTATTCCGGGTATAATTGGTGTAATTTTTACATTAACGCTCAAGGAAAAAAAAGTTGCGCCTTTAGAAAAGAAAGTAACTTTTTTTAGTTTTTTAAATCATATTAAAACTGCCGATAAACAATATCGCAAATTATTATATGGGCTACTTGTATTTGCATTAGTAAATAGTTCGGATGTGTTGCTTTTATTAAAATTAAAGGAAAATGGTATGCAGGATACCCTCATAATTACCATGTATATTTTTTACAACTTAGTCTATGCAATATTGTCGTATCCGGTTGGCATTTTAGCAGATAAATTGGGTATTAAAAATATTTTCATCTTTGGATTATTACTTTTTGTAATTGTTTATACAGGCTTTTCTCTCGACCCATCAAATTCGGTGTATTGGGTTTTATTTGCCATTTATGGATTTTATGCAGCATCTACTGAAGGTATCGCAAAGGCTTGGATTTCTAATATCACCCCAAAAGACCAGACTGGAACTGCCATTGGCACCTATGCCTCGTTAGCGAGTGTATGCGCCTTTATTGCATCGGCAACGGCAGGCGTTTTGTGGACAATATTTAATGCCGAAACAGCATTTGCCTTTACCGCTATCTTAGTTTCGCTGACAGCAATATACATGACGAGTGTTCCTTATAAACCACACAATGAGAATTAAATAAGTTAAATGTGTTCACAAAAACTACCGTATATTCGCATGAGATTTTGTTTGTCATTATGCGCAACTATCAACCCGTTTTTTACTTCTATAAAATAAACAATTTTTACATGTATCAAAACCTGCTATCGTAATTCTTCATGAAAATCAGAGAGGCGATACAGAAAACAAATTGGGTTACTACGGCTAATCTTACCATTAGGGGAGCAACTTTAGTAGGCAAATTTTTACTGGTATATTTTTTAGCGAAAAACTTAACCGTTATTCAATATGGTGTTTGGGGTATTTTTACAACTTCAATTGCACTTTCTTTGTATGTTGTTGGCTTAGATTTTTATACATATTCCTCAAGACGCATATTAGATTTTGATGTTGCTGATAGAAGTCCGATGTTGCGCGATCAATTATTATTTTATTTTATTAGTTATCTCGTTTTATTTCCGCTGCTCGGGCTATTATTTGTGTTTAAGGTGATTGAACTCAAATTTGCAATTTTCTTTTATGCAATTCTCATTTTCGAGCACCTTGCACAGGAAGCATATCGTACTTTTGTCGTGTTTTCTAAGCCGATTACCGCAAATATCATTTTATTTTTGCGCACAGGATTTTGGGCTTTTCTTTTATTGATACTTTGGTTGAGTGGTTTTGAAGGACTTAAAAGTTTAAAAGTAATTTATCTTTTTTGGCTTAGTGGTGGTATGTCGGCTGTAGCAGTAGCCTTATTTTTTCTGGCAAAAATAAAATTTAAACCGGTGCGTCATATTCCGGTAGATTGGGCTTGGATTAGGCAAGGAATTAAAGTAAGTTCTATATTTTTTATTGGAACTGTTGGATATAAAGTGATAGAATTTGCAGATAGATATTTTATCGATTTTTATCACACTAAAGAAGATGTGGGTGTCTATACTTTGTATGCCAATATGTGTAATATAGTAGAAACTTTTGTGCATACAGG
>JBBRGZ010000144.1:0-7449 GCA_038223395.1 Chitinophagales bacterium | reverse complement strand
AATACCCATCCCTCACCCACAAAACTCATTTCTCATCCTCCGCAATCAATCAATTATAACGCAAAAAATAATCAATTACCAACCCTCATGTATCAAGCCCAAAAAATACAAATCCTTTGTCCCTCGTCCTTTGTCCTACGTCCTTCGTCCCTTGTCCCCCTCTCATTTCCCCTTCCCCTGAAAAATAATAAGCACCGTATAAAACATAATTTTAAAGTCAATTGCCAAGCTCATATTTTCAATGTATAATAAATCATATTTCATGCGTTGAATCATTTGATCAACGTTGCTTGCGTATCCAAATTTAACCATTCCCCAACTTGTTAATCCTGGTTTTACTTTGCGTAGGTGTTTAAATGTGGGGGCAATTTCTGTAATTTTATCAATATAAAACTGACGTTCCGGACGTGGGCCAACGAGGCTCATTTCTCCTTTTAAAATATTAAAGAATTGTGGTAATTCATCAAAACGCCATTTGCGCATAATTTTTCCCCATCCTGTAATGCGTTCATCGTTTTCGCTGGATAATGCAGGACCTTCATTTTCTGCATCAACAAACATGCTTCTAAATTTATATATTGTAAAAGGTTTATTATTTATTCCCATGCGTTGTTGCATATAAATAATGGAGCCTTTGGATGATAATTTTACTTTAATTGCAATAAATAAAAATAATGGCAATAAAATAAGCAGTGCAATAATGGAAACAAAAATATCAATACCGCGTTTGATCAATCGTTGCCAGCGCGGCATTAAATCGGGATAAATTTCAATTAACACTGCTCCTAACACGTTGCTCATTTTTACTGAACCTGAAAGAATATCATACATATCAGGCACTATTTTTATAACAATATTGCCTTTTTCGGCAAGTGTATCAATTGTTTTATTGAGCAGATGGTGTTCGGAAGTTTCTATTGCAATAATTACTTCATCAATATTGCGTTCTTCAATTAATGCATTCAGTTGAGGTAACTTGCCTAAATTGGGAATAAATTGGGTCAGTTCGCTATTTTGATTTTCGTTTACTTCTACAAATCCCATAAAAGCATAACCAAGCGATTTTTTATAATTTGTTATCTCTTTATAAATAGCCAAAGCTTGCTGATCGCTGCCTATAATGATTGTGTTATATGCTACTACTCCCTTTTGTAATTGTTTTTTAGCCTGCGATAGAATTATCATTCTACTAATAGTGGTAAATAAAAACTGCGCAGCAAATAAAAGAAAAAATAACTGATAATAATCGCGATAATTGCTGATATAATCATCCAGAATTAAAGAAAAGAAAATGATTAATACACCAATAAAAGCAATAACGAAGGTGCGTGTAATTTCAGCCAACCTCGACTTACGATAAATATCAGAATAGGTGCCGGCAATAAAATATAGAAACAACCAAATGAGTGGAATTCCAAAAATACCTATAAAAAAATTCGGGTCGTTAAAAACCTGCGATTTAATATTAACATGATAATCTTCAATAAAAAATTTGCGATAGAAGAAAAATCCTGCCCATACAAGCATGGCCGTTAAATAATCGAAAAACAAATAGGTTAATATGCCGATTTTTCTTTTAAACCGCATTAATTGGATTGTATAATCTTTATATTATCTAATAATATTTTAGCTGTATCGTTTGTAGTATTGTATGCTCTGAATTCTAAATCGTAAGACTCCGGTTGATAGGCTGCAAAAAATTGAAGTGAGGGATTGAGATTTACATAAATTTTATTCCAATAATCTTTGCTGGTAATTGTTAGCACTTCATCATAAATAGTGGAACCACCGGTAGTATTACATTTTAAATAAACAATAAAATTAATATCGCAGCGATAATCTAATTCTAAAAATAATTGATGGTCTATTGTTCCAAAAAATAAAGGATCGGTACTCACCCTAAATGTATCAATATCCGCAGTTAATGTTGTTATAGCTGAACGCAAGCCTTCAAATACATCAGGAACGGAAGTAGTAGTTGTTAAATCGGCTTCACTTGATACACTGTGAAACCCATTTCCCGATTCAAAATTATCTTTAAAAATAAATGTAATTGCACTTGATGGTTTGTAGGTAACTGCAGGATGAATGGTATCTGATGCACCCGGAATTAAATCGCGTGTAACGGTATACGCGGAGTAAAAAGGATATATTAATGCAGTGCCTGAAATTCCATTTTCTTTAATACCTGCATACACAATAATATCAGTTGAACCGTCTGTTATAATTGGAACAGTTGCAGGTAATTCGAAAGCGCCAATAAATTCACCATTGGCATACACCCAACCATCTGTAATTTTTGTTGATGGATAACCTTGTAATTCGTAATTACAACTAAAACTAAAATTATCAATATAAACAAATGCAGGAAGTGGTTCTTCAGGATTTATAATATCGCATCCTGCAATAAAAATGATTGTGAAAATGGTTAGAATATTTTTGAATGTTAATTGCATGCTTGTGTTTAATTAACTCCTAATTAATGTTTTGTTTTTTTTAATTGAATATATGTTAGCCATTGAAGGCAATATTTTTTTCGATTTTATGCAATATCATGTGTGCTACTTGCAATGCTCTATATCCGTCTTCAATTGTTACAGGTGTTTCGGTATCGTTTATTATTGCTTTTGCAAACAGTTCTAACTCCATTTTTATCGCATTTATTGGAATCACTTCCGGTTTTTCGAGGTGCAAAGCACGTTTTTTAAACGAATCTCCGGTATTAATGTCTATAGTTAACGCATCTTCGCCTTCAATAGCATCTGTAAGCGTTAATATTTCTGTCACATTTTCGCCAAAATCTACCGAAATATACGCATCGCGCTGAAACATACGCATTTTACGCATTTTTTTGAGTGAAATGCGACTCGCTGTTAAATTAGCCACACAACCATTATCAAACTCAAGACGTGCATTTGCAATATCTGGTTGGTTGCTAATCACTTTAACGCCACTTGCGCTCACACGTTTTACATTCGATTTTACGAGGTGCAAAATAATGTCAATGTCATGTATCATCAAATCTAAAACTACCGAAACATCGGTTCCACGCGGGTTAAAGCTGGATAAACGGTGACTTTCAATAAACATCGGCTGCAAATCAATGCCTTTTACGGCTAAAAAAGCAGGATTAAAACGCTCAACATGCCCAACTTGGGCCTTTACATTGCCTTCATGGGCAAGAGAAACGAGATATTTTGCCTCCTGCACCGAATTTGCAAGCGGTTTTTCAATAAATACGTGTTTTGCTTTTTTAAGTGCTGTGCGTGCACAATCATAGTGAGAAACTGTGGGAGTAACGATATCAACGGCATCAACTGTATCAATTAGGCGGTGAATATTGGAAAATCTCTGAATACCAAAAGCTTTTTCTGCATAAAGTGCATTCGTATCATCGGGATCGTAAAATCCTACCAACTCAAACTCCGGTATCTCCTTTAAAAGCTTTAAATGGATTTTTCCTAAGTGACCTGCGCCTAAAACACCAATTTTTACCATAATCAGATTTGTGCAAATTTAAGAGATTAGAGGAGAGAGAAAGCGAATACATCTATATAATTATGCATATTAATTCCGTTTTGTAGAACTATGCATACACTTTGTAAAATGGGATTAACCCAACTTAATCAATGGGCATTTATAAATCAAATATTCTATTGATTTAGTTGGGTTTACCCTGAATAGCCACCAATTGGATATCGGATATTATTGACTTGAAACATATGATTTATTGCAGACACAGGTTTTTTGCTTATTCAAGGCTTATTCGGGGTAAAGCAAATTTCAATTACCTTCACAACAGATTTTGATTTATGAAATTGAAGAGTGACGTTTCTATTTTTTTTATTTTACCATTGTTTTCAGGATTGTTGATGTGGGCTGCGTGGCCTCCTTTACCACTCGCATTTTTGGCTTTTATTGGATTTGTTCCGATGTTGATTGCCGAAAGGATTATTACTGAAAAATATAAAAAATATACAAGCTTAAAAGCCTGGTGTAGCATTTATTTTTCTTTATTGATTTGGAATTTACTTACCACTTGGTGGGTTGCAAATGCAAGTTTTGCAGGTGGTCTTTTTGCTAACCTTGCAAACCCCGTTTTAATGTCGATACCAATTATGTTGGCACGCAATACGCGCAAACAATTTGGCGATAGACTTGGATATATTGCACTTATATTTTTCTGGATGTCGTTTGAATTTATTCACCTGCGCTGGGAACTTACCTGGCCTTGGTTAAGCGTTGGAAACGTTTTTGCATATCAGCATACTTGGGTGCAATGGTATTCATTTACAGGTGTTTTTGGAGGTACGTTATGGGTTTGGATAGTAAATATTGTAGTATTTTTTATTGTTGCTGAAAAATTATTTCCTAAAAATAATATTGAAAATACAAATGCAAAATCTCAAAGAAAAAACACTGTTTTTGTTGCACTTGTTTTATTGATTTTAATACCGATAGGTATTTCAAAAATAATGTATGCAAATTATAAAGAAGAAGGCACTCCTGTAAATGTAACAGTGCTCCAACCAAACTTCGATGCATTAACAGAAAAATTTGAAATCCCTTACGCTATTCAAATGGAAAAAATGACAAGTTTGTCGCGTGAGAAATTAAGTGATACAACTGATTTTCTAGTATGGCCGGAAACATCTGTTCAACGAGATATTTGGCTTAATAAATTAAAATACGAAAAGCCTGTGCGCGATTTAATGAAAATTATTAATGATTATCCGCAATTAAGTATTGTATTAGGAATTAATGGTTATCAAAGATATGACACAAAAGAAGAAGCAACTGCAACGGCACGCAAATTAATTCGTGGAGCAACTGCTTTTGGTGGTGTAGATACGATGTATTATGATATTTATAATACTGCGTTGATGTTGGATTCTGCAGAACAACTACCTTATTATCATAAATCAAAATTAGTGCCTGGTGTTGAACGTATGCCTTATCCGCAATTTTTTAAATTTTTGGGAGATAAAGCAATTGCATTGGGTGGCATTAGCGGCAGTTTAGGAACACAAAAAGAACGCACTGTGTTTTTTAATAAGGATAGTATTGGAGTTGCACCTGTTATTTGTTTTGAAAGTATTTTTGGTGAATATGTAAGCGATTATGTAAACAAAGGCGCACAATTAATTTTTATAATTACAAACGATGGCTGGTGGGGAAATACTGCCGGATATAAACAACATTGTATGTATGCAAAATTGCGTGCAATTGAAACTAGACGATGTATTGCGCGTTCTGCAAATACCGGTATTTCTTGTTTTATTAATCAGCGCGGCGACATTTCGCAAGCTACAGAGTGGAGAGAAGATGCCGTTTTAAATGCAACACTGGCAACAAATAATGAAAAAACATGTTATGTAAAAACAGGAGACATACTCGCGCGTGTCGCATTGTGGATTTCTGCATTTTTATTGCTGTTGACTTTTATTTCTGCAAAGTTTATTAAAAGAAAAATTAAAGTAAATCCTCAAAATTAATTGTATTTGTTTTTAGAAAAAGTAATATGGAATTAGAAAAAATCTGCTTCGAAGTAATTGATATTTTACATCCGATTGGTGCATATATAAAAGAACAAAGAACGCATTTTGAAGATATTGTTATTGAAAAAAAAGGTGTCCGCGATTTTGTTACAGAGGTTGACACAACAGCAGAAAAAAGATTAGTAATTGCATTAAAACAAATATTGCCTGAAGCGGGATTTATAACAGAAGAAAAAACGATTGAACAAAGTAACGAAGATTATATCTGGATAATAGATCCGCTTGATGGCACTATGAATTATGTGCACGGCATTCCAGTTTACGCAATTAGTATTGCTTTGCAATTTAAGGGGGAAATTGTTTTAGGTGTAGTTTTTGAAATTGCGCACAACGAAATGTTTTATAGCTGGAAAGGCACAGATGCATTTTGTAATGGAAAAAAAATTCAAGTTTCAGGTTGTGCAACTTTGAGTGATGCATTAATAGCCACAGGATTTCCTTATATTAGAAATGATAATCGCACAACACAAATAGCAAATACGCTTAAATATTTTTTAGATAATGGCAGAGATATTCGTCGCATAGGTACTGCGGCTACCGATTTATGTTATATTGCCTGCGGAAGAATGGATGTATATTACGAAGGCTTTTTAAATATTTGGGACATTGCCGGCGGCATCATTATAGTAGAAAATGCCGGAGGATTTGTTTCTGATTTTATAGGCACGCGCGATTTTTATGCAGGAAAAATTGTTGCAACAAATCCTAAAATTAAAGAGGCTGTTTTAAAAGGAGTAGCGCTAATGCCCGAATAAATTGAAATAAATTACCCAACAAATTTTTCAATTGTCCAATACACAAGTGCACTCATAATTATAGAAGCAGGAATAGTTAATACCCACGCCCAAACTATTTTTGTAACAACTTGCCACCTTACTGCACTTACTCTTCTTGCAGCTCCAACTCCCATAATTGCCCCGGTTATAGTATGCGTTGTAGATGCAGGAATTCCCATGGCTGCTGTACTAAATAATGTAATTGCACCGGCGGTTTCAGCGCAAAATCCTCCCATGGGTTTTAATGGCGTTAAATTATGTCCCATTGTTTTTACAACCTTCCATCCGCCAATTAATGTGCCTAAACCGATTACAACGTAACACATATAAAATATCCATTGTGGGGGTGCATCAATATTTGCATAACCATTTGACGCTAGTAATAAAATAATAATTCCCGCTGTTTTTTGAGCATCATTACTTCCATGTCCCAAACTAAAAGCTGCAGATGAAACGAGTTGCATAAAATGGAATATACCGTCCACCTTGCGGGGCTTAAACCTTCGAAAAACCCAGAGGGTTATAATTTGTAAAGTGTATGCAACAACTAATCCGATAATAGGCGCTAAAAAAATAAATATTCCAATCCATCCTAGCCCTTTATGGTCAGGCTCAAACCATAATAATGCTCCTGGCCCTGCTTTAACTAATGCAGGGCCAATGAGTCCGCCGATTAATGTATGCGAAATACTGATAGGCATCCCGAATTTGGTACACAACCATCCCCACAAAATTGCACCGATGAGTGCGCTTAAAATAAAATAATTATCCCCATCAACAACAGATTTATCAATAACACCTTTACTCATTGTTTTTGAAACTTCGGTAGATTGAAATATCCAAAGCGCTGCGAAATTGAAAAATGCGGCCCAAATTACTGCCTTTGTAGGACTTAAAACCCGCGTTGCTACAATTGTAGAAATAGAATTTGCAGCATCGTTCGCACCGTTAATAAAATCAAAAATAAGTGCTAGTACTACAGTAATAATAATAATAGGTTCAATGCCACCCATGCTTACGTCGTTTTAACAATTATCGATTCAATTACATTTGCAATGTCTTCGCAGCGGTCGCTGGCGCTTTCTATTTTAGAAATAATGTCTTTGATTTTAATT
>JBBRGZ010000143.1:0-7510 GCA_038223395.1 Chitinophagales bacterium | reverse complement strand
AACAACGCTCCCATGGAGCACTGGCTGTAGAAAAAAAAAGGCTGTCGCATTTGTGGCAGCCTTTTTTTATGGGATAGGGGATTTGGGATGTGGGATTTGGGACGAGGGACATAGGACGAAGGATATAGGATTGGGGTTTAGGGATATTTTTAGTTTTTAGAAATGGCTTTTGGTTAATGGTGAGAGGGTAGGCCTGAATTAAGCATGGAGCTTTCGAATTTTCCGTTTATTTTGTATTAAAAAATAGAATTACAATTTTCAATTTCACTCAAATTTAATCTCATTTCCCATATCACATATCCCATTTCTCATCACTCGTTAAACGTTTTCATTTAAGAGATTTCGGACAATCAGCAATGAGTGATGAGTAATGAGTTTTGTGTTATGAGAAACGGAAATTTTTAGACTTGACAAATGGCTTTTGATGTGTAGGTAAATAGTCAGTTTCGAAGTAGTAAAAGTACTTTTAATTTTTCCGTTTATCTTATATTAAAAAAAGGATCTCAATTCTACATTGCACTAAAATATATATTCATTACACTTTACTTTTAAATGTGTAAAATTGCCAGGTAGGTGTAAAGTTCACAAAACTTACAACCTTATTTGTGAGCCAATAATACAAACCTTTTCCGGCGGCAGACAGAAATACGTTGTCGCCTTAACAGAACTTTTGCCCATGATATTAAATAGGGATTCCCGAAATAGACTCATTCCTGCGTGTTTTTCAATTGCTATTGATTCACTTCCCTGAAAATATGAGTTAAAAAATATCGATTAAAGAACCAATTAAAGCAAGTAATCCAAGTTTGGTCAGAATTTGAAACCCAATTGCTTTTAATTGCTCCTGAAATATTTGGCAAACAAGTCGAAGTTATACTATTTTCGACTTTATTGCTTTCACTACAGCTTCTGATTTTGAATGTACCTGCAACTTTTTATAAATATTTTTTATATGCCCGCTGACTGTATCAATACTGATAAATAAAGTAGAGGCAATCATCTTGTAGCTCATTCCTTCCACAAGTGATTTCAAGATTTCCTTTTCACGGTCAGTGAGGTCAAAAGATTCATTTGATGATGAAGAACTCTGCTTAAACATCTTCAATACTTTACTTGCAACGCTGGGTGTCATAGGAGCCCCGCCTTCATAAATTTCTTTGATGGCTGAAAGAATGAGTGCCGGTGGAGTATTTTTCAAAATATAACCTTCAGCACCGTTACAGATAGAACTGAAAATTTTATTATTGTCCTCGAAAACTGTCTCCATCAAAACTTTAATTTCAGGCATATTTTCTTTGAGAATCTTTACTGCTTCAATACCGGAAAGACCGGGCATTTCAATGTCCATTAGCACTACGTCAGGCCCGGAATCTCTTAAATTTTTAAGGAGATGGTCGCAATTGGCAAAGGCTCCAACACATTTAAATCCCTCGCTGCCATCAATCAACTGAAATAATCCCTCCCTCAGGTTACGGTTATCATCAAATATGGCGACTGTTATGTTCATGACTTTAAAATTAATTCTAAACTTGTCCCTGTCCCGATTTCGGATTCGATCTTCAAATCTGCTTTCATTTCTTTTGATCTATTTTTCATGTTATTTAGCCCATTTCCGTTATGCGGCATCGAAGTATCAAATCCTTTTCCATTATCGTGGATAGTAAGTTTTATAAATGAGTTTATTTTTTCCAATTGAATAGAGACAATTGTAGCGTCAGCATATTTTATTATATTATTGATTGATTCCTTAAAGATGAGAAAAAAATTTCTCCTTTTTTCTATAGAGAGCTTTATATTATTTAAGCTTTCATCTGCAAGAAAAGTGAATTCAATATTTTTTGCACGGAATAAATTAAATGCCAGCGATCGCATCCTGAGGATGATGTTTTCAAATGAATCATTTTCAGGGTTAATTGTCCATACAATATCACTCATCGAATCAATTATTTTTCTTGATGCTTCACCAATCATTTCCAGCGCCTGTGCTTGCTTTTCTGTGTCCAGTTTTGCCACGGCACTATAAACAGAAATACTATTTAAAGTCGAGCCAATGTCATCATGCAGATCACCGGATATTTTATTACGAATATTTTGAAGTCGCACAATTTCTCTTAATCGAATTCGATAGCCGGCATATATCAATCCTGCTATAAAAACTATCATTAGAGTTCTGAACCACCATGTTTGCCACATGGGGGGAGTAATGATTAGAATCATTTCAGTAGGTGTTTCATTCCATATACCATCATTGTTACTTGCTTTTACATGAAAAATATATTTGCCGGGATCGAGATTGGTATAATTGGCAAATCGTTTTGATGCATCAGTATAAATCCAGTCTTTATCATAATTTTCGAGTTTATATGCGTAATGATTTTTTTCCGGATGAATAAAGCTGAGTGCAGAGTAAGTAAACGTGAAATTATTTTGCCGGTAGGAGAGTTTTATTTCTTTTGTTTCATCAGCGGGGAGTTTTAAAATACCGGTTGAATCATTTGGCATTATTATTTTATTAAATAAGCTGAAATCAGTGATTAGTACAGGAGGAATAAATGTGTTGTCTTTTAAATCATCCGGCTTAAAGGTTACAACACCTGCATTGCTTCCAAAATATAAAGTGCCATCATCTCCCTTTACGCAGGTATTATTGTAGTATTCATTGCCTGGTAGTCCATCACTCATATTATAGTTCCGGCAAATTGCTTTAGCATTTATTAGGTCTGGCGGTGTAAATCTGCAAATGCCCTCATCACCCGATAACCATAAATTGCCATTGTTATCAGCAACAATTCCAGTAACACTATTACCGGGCAATCCATCCCTTGTTGTATACGCAGTAAATTGTTTGTTTTTTCTATCAAAACTGTTGAGGCCCGCGCTTGTTCCTACCCATATTATTCCTTTTCCATCATCATAAAAACAATTTACCACATTATTACTTATAGAGTTTGAATTTCCACCATCATGCATGAAATTTTCCAATCCTCCGGTCTTAGTATTTAATAATTTTAATCCACCTGCCGCGCCTCCAAACCACAAAATTCCATCCTGGTCAAAATACACACATTCAATGTCACCTTCACTAAGATGTTTCTTGTCGTTATAAAGTTTATTAAAATCCAGATAGGTTTTTGTTTTTAAATCAAAACATTTCAAGCCAGAGTTGGTACCAAGCCAGAGTTGTCCGGTATTATCCTCTGCTATGCAATTGATCTGGTTGTAAGCTACGGTGTCGGCATTATTGCTGTTTGAATGCCAGATGGTAAATAATCCGGATTTTAAATCAAGAGTATGCAAACCATCTGTAGAAGTTCCCACCCAAAGTCTTCCATCTGCAGCTTCAAATATGCAATAACACGCATTAAAATAATGCCCTTTATTTTGGACCTTATTAAAAAGGTAGGTTTTAAATTCGCCAGTTTCAGGCGCCAGGAGTTTTACCCCTGCTCCAAACGTTCCAATTAATATATTGCCTTCGTGATTTTTATATAATTCCAGTGGAAAATTGGTTACATAATCACTATCAAAATTCTGCTGATAAATCATGAATTTTTTGTCTCCATGATCTAAGGTGTTTAGTCCGCCACCATATGTTGCGATCCAGAGTACCCCGCTGCGGTCTTCATATAAAGACATCACACTGTTATTACCGAGTGTATGTTCGTCTTTATTATCAGCTAAATAAACTTTAAAATTATCTGTATTCGGCTGATAGGCAGATAGCCCTGAATAAGTTGCAATCCAGATGGTATTATTATGATCTTCTGTAATTGAATTCACATTATTCCCACTGAGTGAATTTGGATCGAATTCAGAATGGAGATAATGTTTTACCTGCCCGTTTGATGGATTTAAACATGCTACTCCCTGTCCATCAATATACCCTATCCAGATTTTTCCGCTGTGATCTTCATAGAGACAATTTTGCCCATTATTCAATGCAAATTTATTTTGATCATCGGGTTTGTATGCCAAAAATTTATTGTGGACGGGATCAAACACGTTCACCCCTTTATTCGTCCCAATCCAAAGAGAACCTGTATGATCCATCATTAATGAAAAAATTGTTTTGCTGCAGAGTGTATCCGGCAACAAATGATTTTTACCATAATCAATGAAATGATCGGTATCAGGATCATACCAGCATAAACCGGCATCATTTGTTCCGATCCATATTGAACCGTTTTGACCTGCTACAATGCAGTTCACCGCATCCGAAGATAATGCGTATTCGTCTTTGTCATCATGCTTGTAAGTCAAAAAATTTCCGGTTTGAGAATTGTATTTGGTTAGCGGTCCGACGGTGCTCACCATCCAGATGTTTCCATTTGAATCCTCACATATTTGTAATACATCATTATCGGGTAATGAATTTTTGTTGCCCGATTCAAAGTGAAAAGTAGTGAATGCGTATCCATCAAATTTTATCAAACCATTCGTAGTGCCAAACCACATATAACCTTTCCTGTCCTGCAAAATTGATTGAAAATGATTTTGTGATAAATTATGCTCAGCGCTGAAATGATTGAATTGTATTGTCTGTTGAGCCGGCAGACTTGATACAATAAAATATGTAAAAAGAAAAAAAATAGGTTGAATAAAATATGTACGTAATTGTTTCAATTAAATTAATAAGTGCTTTATTATTAAATACTATAAATCATTAATGTAATAAACAAAGATAATAAAGTAAATGCCATATGCCATACCCCCTAAACAGGTTGGAAAAGGGATTAATTTAAACAATTTGAGGTGATTACAACCTCTATAGGTTATTGTTGTAGGTTTCTGAATTGAAGACCTTTAGAAGTTTAAAGATTTAATTCTTTGCTATGAAAAGAAATTTACAATAGACAAAGTTAGGGATAAATGATTTTGAAACCTTATCACGGGAAAGACCTTTCCAGCGCTGCTTCCCAACCCGGTTCTCGATTTATGGCTTTAATAAATCAATTGTCAAAATTGTATTGAATAGGTAAATTGTGTAAATTTAATATCTTATGATTTATCCCCCCCTAAACTGGTTGAAAGTGTATTTTTTTAAGTAATCGCATGTGATTACAACCTATTTAGGTTATTGCGATTGCCAGGTGTATTAAAGAATTTTGTTTTATCAAATACTAAAACAAAACTAGATGAAAAACAACTTTCAAAAAAGCTTTTTGCTTTCATCACCACGATTGCTCTATGAATTTATGGAAGGAGTTTATTTAATTACAATCTGTAATTCATGTCAAAAATATTATTCAAAATTTATAAAACAATAATTATGCAAAAATTACGACACAATCTGCCTGCTATATTCACAGGACGGCTACTGGCTTTTTTAATTTCTTTTTTCGTAGGTATTTCAATTGCAAACTCACAGATCATTTATACAGATGTAATACCTGACTCGACAATTGGAACTCTCGACCTCAATAATGATGGAAGCTCAGACTTTAATTTTTATGGTAGTTCTTGGTTTGGTCATTGCGGCGCTGAGATCAGTGCCACGTTTATAAACTCATACGTAAGTCCGGAAAGTGGGAATCAAATTGCTAATTCAGGAGTCTATCCCAGTGCTTTGTCTGAATGGAAAATCATTGATAGTACACTCACCTGGTCAGGTGCTTCCAATCAAATATTAATATCCACGGGGTGCTTTAGTTCGGGTAAATGGAATGATACAAACGATCATTATTTAGGTTTAAAAATAGTAAGTGGTGGCAATACTTATTATGGTTGGGCTCGACTTTCTCTCACATTCCTCTATGCCGTTACAATCAAAGATTACGCTTATAACAGCATTCCTGATCAACAAATTTTAGCAGGAGAATCTCCATGTGTCAAACCTGATATATCTCTTACAGGCATAACCTTAACGACCTCTGCATCTGATGCATCTTATCAATGGATTGATTGCGAAACAGGCAATTATATTGAGGGAGCTTTTGAGTACAATTACACGCCGGCAATAAGCGGTTCATATGCATGTATTGTAACTACAGATGATTGCACCATTTCAACGGATTGTGAAACTGTAACTATTGCAGATACAACAACAAATGTTTATGCAAACATTTTTAATCATTCAATATTTATTTCCCCCAATCCTGCAAATGCTAAATTAAAAATTGACTTACCATTTACTAGTGCATCACAAATTCTAATTACAAATTTATTGGGTGAGATCATTTATTCAGAAAATCTAAATTCAATAGAAAATGAACTTGATATAAGTGAATTTAAGGATGGAGTTTATTTAATTACAATCAGTAATTCATCTTTAAAATATTATTCAAAATTTATAAAACAATAATGATGAAAAACTTACGACGCAATATGCTTGCGCTATTAACAGGTGGACCACTGACTTTTTTAGTTTCTTTTTTTGTATGTATTTCATTTGCAAAAGCCCAAATTGTTTATACAGACATTAATCCTGATGTAACCTATAATACAATTTACTATCTAGACCTAAATGGTGATGGCATCAACGACTTTTATTTTAATTGCACATCATTGGTCGGTGGTTCATCAATTGCTGAAGTAGATTGCTTCTCATATGACAATAATAAGATTGCTTGTGATGCGTCCGGCTATCCGTTAGGCATGAGCCTGAATGATACAATTGACTCAGACTTAACCTGGATCGGTGCTTCAGGGTTATTGTATCTTGAAAGTTATACTTATCACATTGGTACATATTATTTAGGGAATTGCGACGGTGATAATTATATCGGATTGAAATTAATTAAAGACGGCTTGCCATACTATGGCTGGATACATTTAAATGTTTCCACTAATACCACTCTTTACTCCGCTCATAGCTCATTTATTTTAAGAGATTATGCATATAACTCAGTTTCCGGACAACAAATACTCGCCGGCCAAACCTGCCCGCCTTTGGCACAGGTAGTTGCTGATGGACCAACCACTTTTTGCGATGGCGACAGTGTAATTCTTTCGTCAGTAAGTTCAGGGAATACTTTATCTTATCAATGGAAGAAAAATAATGTAAATATCCCGGGAGCCACTTCTAAAAATTATACTGCAACAACACCGGGTCGTTATAAGGTTACAGTTACGGATTTTCTAAATGGATGTTCTAAATCTTCGGCTAAGAAAAAAGTAAATGTGCCCTGCAAATTATATGGATATGAGTTATCTACAGATATTGGAATATCTATTGCTCCAAATCCATTCTCCTATTCAACAACAATTTCATTTGATTTAGAAGAATCGGAAAACATTATGTTAAATATTTATGATTTGAATGGAAGATTAATTAAGTCTCTTGCAAATAAAGTATTTGAGGAAGGCGTAAGTGATATTACATGGAATGCAACAGATGAAAATGAAAACGCAGTAAGCGAAGGAATTTATTTTCTTAAAATGCAAACATCAAATAAGAGTAGTACAATTCGATTATTGGTAATAAAATAATATTTCCTTTCTGTGCTGTGAGTTTAAATCATCGTGCAGATTATTTCTTTTCAAAATTTTAAACCAAAACCAAATGAAAAAC
>JBBRGZ010000142.1:0-7579 GCA_038223395.1 Chitinophagales bacterium | reverse complement strand
CTTAAACGAAATTATTATTACAGGAACTTCAGCAAGTATAGAGTGGGATGCTGCCGATTGTGCTGATAGTTATTCTATTCAATACAAAGCAGTTTCTGATCCAACATGGATAACTGTAACAAGCGCAACACCATCTTTCCTATTAATAGGCTTAATACCAAATACACTTTATGAATGGAAAGTGAGCAATATTTGTGTTACTTCGCCTCATGTAGAAACAGATTATAGTTCTACTTCTGAATTTACAACTGCACAAAGCAGCATAGAAGAAATATTGGGATTATATGGATTTAGTATCTATCCGAATCCTTTTAATATTTCAACTACTTTGCAATTTAATCTTGCGGAAGAAAAAGATCTGGTAATTAATTTATTAGATATTACCGGAAAATTAGTTCAGGTAATAAATAATGAAAAATTATCTGCAGGAAATCACAGTTTCGAAATTGGAAGAAATAATCTTTCGAAAGGTGTTTATACTTTGCAATTTATTTTAGATAATAATAGTGCAGGTGTAAATCTTGTGATAGAATAAAATTATTATCAATATAAAAAAAACTGCATGTTATTATTCAACATGCAGTTTTTTTTATTTTAGGGGATGTTGATTTGAGTTGAAGTTCCAAATCAATCTCCAAGCAACTCCATTGCATTTTGCATGGCTGCTTTGGTTGGTTTTTCGCCACTTAACATTTTGGCAATTTCATCGAGGCGCTCTTTTTTATTCAGGATTTTTAATTTCGTATGCGTTGATTTTGCATCGGTTTCTTTATATACAAATAAATGGTGATTGCCTTTTGATGCAATTTGTGGTAAATGGGTAATCGCGATTAACTGATGATTTTCAGATAATTTAATGAGTATATTTCCAACCTTATGCGCAATTTCTCCCGAAACGCCTGTATCTATTTCATCGAAAATTAATGTTGGAAGTGCAACACTTTTAGCAAGCAACGATTTAATACACAACATCAATCGCGATAACTCGCCACCACTCGCCACTTTTTTTATATCCTGCAAAGTAGAACCTTTATTTGCACTAAATAAATATTGAATATGATCTGCACCTGTTTCGTTGAGATGCTGATCAACGTTAAATTGGTGTTCAATTTTTAATTGTGCATCTTTCATGCCTACCTCTGCTAATAAATTTGCAACCGATTTTTCTAATTCACCAAATATTGCAATGCGTTTATCAGAAAGTTTTTTAGCAGCAATGGTAGTTTGTGCAAATAATTTATTTAATTCCTTTTTTAATTTTTCTATTTCTTCTTCGCTATTTGTAAATGCTTGCAATTTCTCACCAAGCGCATCACGCAATTCAATTAATTGGTCAACACCAATTCTATTGTGTTTTTTTTGTAAACGATAAATGCTGCTGAGCTGAAGATTAATTTCTTCACTACGCACAGGATTCGCAATTGTTAGCTCACCCATATTATCTAAGTCGCGCGCAATATCTTTTAATTCTAAATAAGCAGATTCTAATCGCTGAATATACGCCTCTAGGGCGGGATTAAATTTTGCAATAGCATTTAATTGTGAAACCACTAATCGAATATTATCCGAAACATTCGCACTATCATTTTCCAATAGATTAACACTCTGAATTAAATTTCTTTTTATTTCTTCGGCATGTGTAAGTTGAGTAAATTCATTTTCTAATTCTACTTGATTTAATCCATCTAAATCTGCCTTACTTAATTCTTCAAACTGAAATTCTACAAAATCTTTTTCAGTTAGTGCGCGATTCGAGAGTTCAATTGTTTCTTGCAAAGTTTTATTGCATTGTTTCCAATTATTAAATTGTGTTTTATATGCTGCAAGTAAATCTTTGCTTCCGGCAAGTGCATCTATTACAGTTAATTGAAAGGCAGAATCTCCCAAATTCATTGTTTCGTGTTGCGAATGTATTGTAATCAACTTATCTGCTAAACTTTGCAACACATTTAAAGTAACCGGCGTATCATTAATAAATGCGCGCGATTTTCCTGCTTCAGTTAATTCACGACGAATAACTGTAACCGGTTCAAAATCGATATTTTCTTCCTCAAAAAAATGTTCTAAGCGATAATTAGAAATTTCAAATTCGGCTTCAACGACGCATTTTTTAGTTTTGCTAAACATAACCTTGCTGTCGGCGCGTTGTCCTAATATTAAACTCAAAGCACCTAATAGAATTGATTTTCCTGCACCGGTTTCGCCGGTAATAATATTCATGCTTTCCGAAAACTGAATTTCGGCTTCATTAATAATTGCATAATTAGAAATACGCAGGGTTTTGAGCATGCACAAAATTAAAAAGAATAGCTGAATGTCAGAAAGAAATAAAGCAACCTTTATTTTCCGGTGAGCAATTCCTGATACTTATTGGCATTAACCGGGTCAAGCCGAATAAGATAAGAAATTCCCTTCGCTTTTTCGGCAGGAGCAGCCTTTGAATAAATACCTAACAACTCATCGCTTTTGGCGCTGAAAAATAATTGCATTACCATGCTATTTGGCTGAGTGCGATTAATATTATCTAAGGTTTGAAGCGCTTTAGTAATTGTTGTAACAGGTTTAATTTGGTCGTTCGACATATTATCTAAACCTTGACGATGATATTGATAAAACACATCGCGCACTACCGAAAATTTAGCGTCCATTAAATTATTAATATACCAATATCTATTTCTAGTGCCGTCGTAACTTTTCCAACCTTTAGCATCGCTGTTTGAAGCTTGATTTACGATGGTTTGTGCCTTTAAAAAATATTTATCGCCGCCTTTTGGAGCAAAAGAATCATAGTCAAGCCCAATTATAATGTATGCATAATAGGCGAGCATGGCAGTTAAATTATTTGTGTATTGATTTTCGTTATAATCGAGTGGCTGATATTCGGCATATTGAAATTCAAAATCCTTATCTTGAAAATTAAATAACGTAGAATTATAATCGCTGCCATAAACGGGACGGCGAGAAACGATGCTCGTTTGTGCGCGGAATTTATCGCTGGATAATTCTTCTGTAATTGAAATTAAAATCTGACAATCGATACGCTCTTCAGGTAAAAAAACATCGTCGGTCCATTTGCGTGTATTCATAAATTCGAAGATGGCAGTTTCGAGCGTCTTAAATATTTTCGGATCCGTTTGTGTTACTTTATCTGCATTGATAGTTACAGCACAATTTAATTCCTGAGCGAATAATTGTGTCCCAAAACCAATACTTAATATCAGAAAAATAAATTTACGCATGCATCATTTGTATTATATGGTTCACAATATCTTTTGCAACTTCTTTTTTGCTCTTCAATTCAAAGTTAATCACATTTTTATTCTTGTCCAATATTGTAATTTTATTCGAATCGTGTTGAAATCCGGCGCCTTCATCCTCCAAACTGTTTAAAACTATCATATCCAGATTTTTTTCCAGCATTTTCTTTTCTGCATTTTCAATGCCATCTTTTGTTTCTAGAGCAAAACCAACAAGTAATTGACTTCCGCTTTTTATCGCTCCTAATTCTTTTAAAATATCAGGAGTAGTTTTTAAATGCAAAACCATACCCGTTTTATTTTCACCTTGCTTTTTAATTTTGTGCGCGTGCACATCTTCAGGCGTATAGTCGGCAACAGCCGCAGCTGCAATAAAAATATCCATTAAAGGAAAATTCTCAATACATGCCTTATACATTTGTTCCGCATTCGATACTGCAATAGTTTCAATGGATGCATCCTTTGTTTTTAAATGTACAGGTCCATGCACTAAAATCACTTCTGCACCAGCTTCTGCCAAATATTCCGCTAAAGCAAATCCCATTTTGCCTGACGAATAATTACCAATAAAACGCACAGGATCTATCGCTTCGTATGTTGGTCCGGCGGTTAATAAAACGCGTTTTCCTTCTAATACCCTTTCAACTTTAGAAAATTGTTTTTCAAGTTGTGCAAAAATATTGTCAGGCTCTGCCATTCTTCCTGCTCCGTTCAAACCACTTGCTAATTCGCCTTCTTCAGGTTGCAAAATGAGGTGACCTGCTTTTTTTAACACCTCAATATTTCTCTGTGTTGTTTCATGCTTCCACATATCTAAATCCATTGCAGGAGCAAACATTACTTTACAAGTTGCAGATAAATAAGTGGCAAGTAAAAAATTATCGCAAATACCACTAGCCATTTTAGCCATCGAATTTGCTGTAGCGGGTGCTATTAAAAAAATATCCGGCCAAGACCCCATTTCAACATGATTATTCCATGTACCATCACTTTCGTTATAAAAATCAACTGCTACAGGGTTTTTTGACAGGGTAGAAAAAGTTAAAACCCCGATAAAAGCTTTCGCCTCCGGGGTCATAATAATTTTAACCTGTGCACCTGCTTTAACCAGCAATCTGGTAAGGTAAACACATTTGTATGCAGCTATGCCACCACATACGCCAATAAGAATTTTTTTGCCCGCTAAGGACATTGTTAAATTTCTTTTACTTCTTTAGGTTCTGCAATAGATGCCGCAGTTTCACGCTCGCGCCAATACAATTTTTCCTCTAAAAATTCGTCAAGAGCAACAATAGTAGCCTTAGGAAGTTTTTCGTAAAAACGAGAAATTTCAATTTGCTCGCGATTTTCAAATACTTCTTCTAAATTGTCCTGATGCGTTGCAAATTCTTCAAGTTTGCTGTGTAATTCAGTGCGGATTAACTGAGTAATCTGCTCCGAACGTTTTGATACCATTACAATCGATTGGTAAATATTACCCGAAATGTTTTGGATATCTTTCAAACTTTGCACCTCAATCTGAGGCGATAATTGGGTATTAATCTTCTTTAGTGAGCTCATTACATTCAATTTTATAAGATTTAATTTCTGTTAATGCTTTTTGTTTTAGATCCTGACTTTTTTGATAAATAGAAGTAGCATCGTTTAAATATTTACTTTCCGGATATCTTGCCTTAAAATCTAAATAACTTTCCATTGCCCTGTCGTATCGTTCTTCTTTGCGACAAACTACACTTTGACCGGCATAATTAAAATTGTAAGCAGTTATTTTAATTATGCCGGTCAAAGTATCGTTCTTCTTTGCGACAAACTACACTTTGACCGGCATAATTAAAATAACTGCTTACAATTTTAAAATTGATATCCTCGGCATCCTTTGTATCAGGAAAATCGAGTAAAACATTGTTAAAAGTAAGTGCTGCAGCTTGATAATTTGATGTATTGTAATATAAATTGGCACTATAAATTAATTTTTCTTCCAATTTAGTCCTCAATTCATCCATAAACCCGTTTGCTTGTGCCAAAAGCGAACTTTTTGGATAAACATCAATAAAATACTGAAATGCATCTATCGCTTTATACGAATAGGTTTGATCCAGTTGATATCGCGGTGAAGCATCATACATCGCCTTTGCGCTCATATATAACGATTCTTCAGCTTCTCCTGAAAGGGGAAATGTGATAAAAATCTGCTTAAATAAGGTTGATGCAGAAAAATAATCACCTTGCCCGTAATACGAATACGCCATATAATAACGAATCTGCTTTTCATCCGGCGAACCTATTTTAACCGTCAATAATTGGTCCAAAAGTGGCAAGGCTCGGGCATAATCCCCTTTATTGTAATATTCTTTAGCTTTTACATACTTTAGCTCAAAATCATCACTCTTCAATATTTTATCATATTGACATCCGGTGAAAACTCCGAAAGAAAGTATTATAATTGTGATGGCAATTACCCGAGTTCTGTACATAAGAGGCGCAAAGTTAATAAATATAACCGTAAACGTAAGATTTGTATTTTTATTGAAAACTTGTAGTTAAATTTTTTTCAGCAAGGATAAGGTAATATCTTTGCACACTTTTTACATTTAAACCAAAATACGCAATGGATATTTTTGAGAAATTAAGGAAGGACAGAGGACCCCTCGGAAAATGGAGTGATGTAGCGCATGGATATATGATGTTTCCGAAATTAGAAGGAGAAATTGGACCTCGTATGATGTTCCGAGGTAAAGAACGCATTACTTGGAGTTTAAATAATTATTTGGGATTGGCAAATCACCCCGAAGTGCGCAAAGTAGACGCAGAAGCTGCAGCGCAATGGGGAATGGCTTTTCCGATGGGTAGCCGCATGATGAGTGGAAACTCCGACCAACACGAACAACTCGAAAACGAACTCAGCACCTTTGTAATGAAGGAGGATACTTTTTTGCTAAACTATGGTTATCAAGGTATTATGAGCGCAATTGATGCTATTTGCAATCGCCATGATGTGATTGTGTATGATGCAGAAAGTCACGCGTGTATTATTGATGGTGTGCGTCTTCACCAAGGCAAACGTTTTGTTTATCGCCATAACGATATTGAAAATTGTGAAGTGCAGTTAAAACGCGCTACTGAGCTTGTTGCAGGCACACCTGGTGGTATTTTGGTGATTACAGAAGGTGTTTTCGGAATGGGTGGCGATCAAGGAAAACTTAAAGAAGTAGTAGAACTGAAAAAGAAATACGAATTCCGCTTATTGGTTGACGACGCGCACGGTTTTGGCACAATGGGCGAAACAGGTGCAGGAACAGGCGAAGCACAAGGCTGTCAAGATGAAATTGACCTCTATTTTTCAACCTTTGCCAAATCTATGGCAAGTATTGGCGCATTTATTTCTGGCGAAAAATCTGTTATCTGGAATTTGAGATATAATTTGCGCTCACAGATTTATGCAAAATCTCTTCCAATGCCAATCGTAATCGGCAATTTAAAACGACTCGAATTATTGCGCAACAATCCCGAATTAAAAACAAAGTTGTGGGATAATGTAAATAAGTTACAAGAAGGATTCCGAAGCAGAGGATTTGATTTAGGAAGAACGAATAGTCCTGTTACGCCTGTATTTTTAAAAGTGAGTATTCCCGAAACAATTAATCTTGTAGTTGACTTACGCGAAAATCACGGCATTTTCTGTTCAGCAGTTACTTATCCTGTTATTCCTAAAGGCATGTTGATGTTGAGGATTATTCCTACATCTGCGCATAGCGATGAAGAGATAAAATTAACGCTCGAAGCATTTGAAGCAATTAGAACGAAAATTGAAAGCGGTGTGTATTTGCAACAAGAACTAGCGAAGGTGTAAGATATTGTTTTCCCTTTCTCTTAAAACAATTTTGCGACCCAATTAACCCTGAATAAGCAATAGAAATAGTAACTTATGTTTGTTAGTAATAAAGGCAATATTTTCAAGCCATTAAGGTATGATTTCAAATTGTTTGCAATTCAGGGTAAATCCAACTAAATCAATAGGCAATTTGATTTTTATATGACTATTGATTAATTTGGATTGAAATTATCTGTGATTGAACCTACAGGTATTGATAATTTTTGTAATTTTAAACAGAACTTATGTTATGAACATGCAACAAAAATTTAACGAGCTAAAATCCCTCATTAGCATGGCAGAAGAAGACATGCAAAAATTTACTACTAAAGGAAATAAAACTGCAGGAACGCGCTTGCGAAAATCGCTGCAAGATTTAAAAGATATATCCACAGAAATCAGAAAAGAAGTTCTTGAATCACGTAAGATGAAAGCGTAGAAGAGGTCAGGC
>JBBRGZ010000141.1:0-7604 GCA_038223395.1 Chitinophagales bacterium | reverse complement strand
ATTTTTTCACCTGAGGATAAAATGAGTTCATCGTTTTCGAATTGTTTTACGATGGTGTTCAAAGAAACTTGTACACCCATTTTTTCGAGATATTTTTTGGCTAATGTAGATGCTTTCTCACTCATAGTTGCGAGCAATCTGCCTGAACCTTCTAGCAAATGAATTTCCATATTATCTCGCACGAGTTCACTGTAATCGTGCGGAACTACATTTGTTTTTATTTCGGCAAGCGCACCTGCAAGTTCAACTCCGGTTGGTCCTCCACCAACTATAATAAAATTGAGACGTTTCTTTTGTGCTTCGGGTGAGTCGGAAACCAAGGCGCGTTCAAATTTATGTAAAATAGCACTGCGCATATTCAACGCTTCAGGAATGGATTTTAAAGGCAAACTCGCCGCTTCTATTGATGTGTTGCCATAAAAATTTGTAACGGCACCTGCAGCAATTACCAAATAATCGTAGCTAAAATCGCCTACATTTGTTTGCACTTTTTTATTGGCATTATCAATATACTGAACTTCAGCAAGTCGGAAATTAATATTCGGATAATCACCAATTTTTCGGCGGAAAGGAAATGCTATACTTTCTGCAGTTAATCCGGCAGAAGCAATTTGGTACATTAAAGGTTGAAATGTATGGTAATTATTTTTATCCAGAAGTGTTACTCTGTAAGGTTTATTGTTTAACTTTTTGATAAGCTCTAAACCGGCAAAACCACCGCCAATTATAACAATTTTGGGAAGCGACTCGTCGCTATATTTGTATGTCATTTTCTTTAAATTTACCTACTCTATTAACCATAAAATTCAGATAATCGTTTCAAAAATATTAAGAAACACGAAAAGATACTTTATTTTTTTTTACTTTGTGTGCCGATAGAAATAATGTTATGATTAAAAATAAAAATATGCTTCAATTTGGGTCTTTGTGTGTTCAGCCATCTAAACTCAATAAAAAAATAAATCCCCATAACGAGCCGATTTATGCTACAACCGCCTACACATTTGATTCTACCGATGAGGCAATGCAGTTGTTCGACGACCAGTTTCAGGGATATGTGTATTCGCGTTGGTCTAATCCGACAGTTGAAATGGCTGAAAATAAGATTGCAGCCCTTGAAACCCATAATTCTGACCTAAAGGCAAAGGCACAATTATTCAGCAGCGGAATGGCAGCAATTTCGTCTGCAATGATGGCATGTTTAAAAGCTGGTGAAAAACTACTTACCCAAAGTCAATTATATGGCACAACCGACGAATTGATTCAAGTGCAACTCAAAAGTTTCGGTATTGAAAATGTGCGCTGTAATTTGAATGATTTAAATCAAGTGGAAACCTTATTAAAAACTGATAAGTCTATAACCCTTATTTATATAGAAACACCTTCAAATCCGATGATGGAAGTGTTTGATATTATTGCGATTTCGAAACTTGCAAAAAAATATAAAAGGAGAGTAGCTGTTGATAATACTTTTGCTTCTCCTTATTGTCAGCAACCCTTAAAACTTGGGGCCGATTTAGTAATACATTCAACAACAAAATATTTAAACGGACACGGTAGCGGATTAGGTGGCGTTGTGGTTGGAACAGATATAAAATTCATGAAAGAGCAAGTCTGGCCGAAAATAAAATTAATGGGAGCAAATTCAAATGCCTTCGATGCATGGTTGATTTTGCAAGGTTTAAAAACACTCGAATTGCGTATGCAAAGACATTGCAGTAATGGAAAAAAAGTAGCTGAATTTTTGCGCAATCATAAAAAAATAGCGCATGTTAATTACTGCGGATTTAAAGATCACCCGCAAGCTAAAATTATTAGAAAACAGATGCATGATTTTAGTGGTATGTTAAGTTTTGAATTAAAAGGGGGATTAAAATCCGGAATTCAATTGTTGAATAAAGTGAAATTGTGCAGTATGGTAACTACGCTTGGCACCTTAGACACTTTAATTCAACATCCTGCAAGTATGACACACGTAAACGTGCCGAAAGAAAGACGCTTAGCAGCGGGAATTACTGACGGATTAGTACGATTGAGTGTTGGCGTAGAAAACCCCGAGGATATCATCGCCGATTTAGAAATGGGGTTAAAATAAAATTAAAAATTTGAATTAAAGACTCCCTGCCTCAACACTAGGACTAATTTTTTTAACTAAACCCTGTAATACTTTTCCCGGGCCTACTTCAATAAATTGTGTAGCACCATCTTCCACCATTTTTAAAACAGATTGTGTCCACTTAACCGGTGCTGTAAGTTGTTTAATTAAATTTTCTTTTATCAATTCCGGGTCAGAAACTGCAGTTGCAGTATAATTTTGATACACCGGACAAATGGGTGAATTAAATTGTGTTGATTGAATTGCTTCCAATAATTCTTGTCGCGCAGGTTCCATTAATGGAGAGTGAAATGCACCGCCAACCGGTAAAATTAAAGCACGTTTTGCACCCGCTGCTTTTAGTGCTTCGCATGCTTTATTTACGGCGTCAATTTCGCCTGAAATAACTAATTGGCCGGGACAATTATAATTTGCCGGAACAACGATTCCTTCAATTTCGCTGCAAATTTTTTCAACTGTTTCATCCGGCAATCCTAATACTGCTGCCATGGTTGATGCCTGCATTGCGCAAGCTTTTTGCATGGCCTGTGCACGTTTTGAAACGAGTAAAAGCGCATCTTCAAACGATAATGTTTTATTTGCAACAAGAGCAGAAAATTCTCCTAACGAATGTCCCGCAACCATGTCAGGAATAAAATTTTCTATAGTTGACGCAAGAATTACTGAATGTAAAAATATGGCGGGCTGTGTTACATTCGTTTGTTTTAATTCTTCTTCACTTCCATCGAACATAATATCGGTAATACGAAAATTTAATAATGCATTTGCTTGTTCAAAAAGTGTTTTAGCATTTGCATTTTTTTCGTACAACTCTTTTCCCATTCCCGGAAATTGTGCACCTTGTCCGGGAAATATATATGCTTTTTTCATAAATGATTATTCTTTTATTCCATTTTCTCCAACTACAATAAAAATATCTTTTGTTGGAGCCCAGCCTTCACCCATATCAGCATTATATTTTGCTGGAATTACCAGTAAATATTTTTTGTCGAATTTACAAACCATGTAAACGGTGTATGATTTTATTTTATCGGGATTTGCAACCCTGCTATCTAAATTTCCCAATTCCTTAGGCCATTGTTCTTCTGTATGATTATTTGTTATTTGATCGAGTAAATAGGGTTTTACTTTTTCAATTTTGAGCAGTTCAATATCACTTTCCTGCAGAATATATGTGCTGTATACTTCACCCGGGTCTGTAATTTCTATTCTATGATATTTAATTCCATCGAGTTTATATTTCTTCGACTGTGCATTTACAAGTGAAACACTTAGAATAAATACAAGAGTTAATACCAAGGGTACATTTTTCATATGGCTTAAAAATTAAGCCGTAAATGTAAAAAAATAATCGTGGATTATTAACTTAAACGCGAAGCAATCAGGTTTATGAATTCATTTCGAGTTTGCATTTCCTGAAATTGCCCTGTAAATGCAGATGTTGTAGTTGCCGAATTTTGTTTTTGCACCCCTCGCATCATCATACATAAATGACTCGCTTCTATAACTACAGCAACGCCGAGTGGTTTCAATGTATCATCCAAACAATGTAAAATTTGTTGTGTTAAGCGTTCTTGCACCTGCAATCTGCGGGCGAATACATCAATCACACGTGCAATCTTACTGAGTCCCACGATTTTGCCGTTAGGAATGTAGGCAACATGTGCCCTGCCATAAAATGGCAACATGTGATGTTCGCACATTGAATAAATTTCTATGTCTTTAACAATTACCATTTCGCTGCATTCTTCTTTGAACATGGCACCTCTTATTATTGCTGCAGCGTCTTGGTTATAACCCTGAGTCATAAATTGCATTGCTTTTGCTATGCGTTCAGGAGTTTTTTCAAGGCCTTCTCTTTCAGGGTCTTCGCCTAGGTTTTTAATTATTTCTAAATAGTTTTTACTTAAAGCTGCAATATTTTCCTCTCCGTATTGTTCTATCTTTTTATAAAAAGTAGTGTTGGTTTTCTTTTGCATTTTTTTTGCCATATCAATTGGGTTTAGTCGCCGAAATATTCAGCGTAGATATTTTCCGTTTCCTGTAATTTAATGCAATGTAAAACCCCATTATCAATCTTTGGTTCAATAATTGCCCAAATTACTTTACAAAAGTTTTCTGTGGACGGTTGCATTTCTGTGAAGTAGGGCGTGTCAATATTCAGATTTTTATGGTCAAAACGGCCTACAACTTCCTTTTTTATTAGGAGACCTAATTTTTTTGCATCAATTATAAATCCTGTATCCGGATTGGGAATGCCTTTTACGGTTATAAAAAGTTCATAGTTATGCCCATGCCAGTTTTTATTGGCGCATTTCCCAAAAACCTCAAAGTTTTTTTCTTCTGACCATGTTGCATTAAAAAGTCTATGTGCAGCATTAAATGTCTCTCGGCGAGTTAAGTAAACCATATTACAAAGGTAAATAAAGATTTGTAGGGAGTTAACACACCCAAATTTTGTCTTTTAATTTTATACTTTAAAGGATTAAAAAAGTATTTTTCTAATCTGATTAAATCTAATGAAATTTACAAATAAATTTCAAGAAGCTAGTATAGCAATTTTTTTCGGATCTCTAGAGTCAACTTTCACCTGAAGGGTTCTGCCAACCTGATAATTTTTCAGATCCTCTTTTTGAATATTTTGGCGGAGTTCAACTTCATAAGGTACCATTGAACTGCGTCTTATTTCAAGTAATAATTTGATGCGGGGGTTGTGGTCAACTTTTAACCCGGTTTCATGCACTTCGAGAATAACTGCTAATGCTGGTTCTCCAATTTTCATAATGTTAAGCGCAACAAACGCAGGGCGAAAAAAAAACCAATATCCCGCAAATGCCACTCCGCAAGTAAGTAGAAATGTTGCAACTCCATAAGTCCAATGAAAAACAGAAATAAAACCAACGGCTGTAAATGCAATTCCTGCGAATATCCATATCACATAGTTCGGTAATCCAAATTGTTTAACCATGCTCATTTTTGGTGGGGTTTTAGTGTGATTTTTGACTCTTTGTGTTTATATACGTAAAATTGTACCGATTTGTTCAAAAATAATACCGAGTTTTTCACAAATTGTTGCTTATAATATTTCTTATGGATAAATTAACGTGCATTTTACTTTGCTTTTTATGAGGTTTGTGATTTTGAATACGTTTAAAAGTCAGTATAACTGCAAATTGTATTAAACGGTAAACCTTTTCTAAAACAGTCTGTTGGGCATATTTGAAACAATTGTATCCGTATAAAATAAAACCAAAAACCCCAAAATTTTCGAAAATAAATCATGATAAATACCTTACTTGAAAAGAATCTTTTACCCGATGCACTTATACGCCTACGCATCAGACAATTATTAAAACAGCGCATCCTTGATGAAACAAAGGCAAATCAGGAGTTACAACAGGCGCACTTAATGATGTTAATTGTAGAATTAAAAAATTCGCCAATAGCAATAGAAACAAAAGCTGCCAACGAGCAACATTATGAACTTCCCACAACATTTTTTCAATATGTAATGGGAAAACATATGAAATATTCGAGTTGTTATTGGAACGATTCAACCCAAAACCTCACTTCTGCCGAACAACTTGCTTTAGAAAAAACTTGCGAACATGCCGAACTTCAAAATGGTATGCAGATATTGGAATTGGGCTGCGGTTGGGGAAGCCTTACTATGTTTATGGCGAAACAATTTCCAGAGTCAAAAATAACCGCTGTTTCAAATTCAGCATCCCAAAAAATATATATTGATAGTTGCTGCAAAGAACGCGGATTGCATAATGTGGAAGTTATTACTGCTGATATGAATGTGTTTACTATCGATAAAAAATTTAATCGCGTGGTGTCTGTCGAAATGTTTGAACACATGCGCAACTATCAAAAACTACTTGAAAAAATTCATGGTTTTTTACTTCCTGAAGGTAAATTATTCGTGCACATTTTCACCCATAAAGAATTTACTTACTATTTTGATGTTGTAGATGAAAATGATTGGATGAGTAAATATTTTTTTACCGGTGGGATAATGCCTTCCGATGATTTATTATTATATTTTAACGACCATTTTAAAATAGAAAAACACTGGCATTGGGATGGAATACATTACGAAAAAACTGCAAACAGTTGGTTGAAAAATATGGATACGCACAAGTCAGAAATTCTGCCAATTATTAAGGATGTGTATGGAGAAAAAGAAGCTACAAAATGGTGGGTTTATTGGCGCATATTTTTTATGGCTTGCGCCGAATTGTGGGGTTATAAGAATGGAAAAGAATGGTTTGTGAGTCATTATTTATTTGATAAAACGCAACTTTAATATGGCAAAACAAAAATTAGCCATTATTGGAACAGGCATAGCTGGCATGGCTTGCGCGCATTATTTACAACATGATTTTGAAATTACAATTTTTGATAAGGCCGATTATGTGGGCGGACATACAAATACTGTGTATGTTGAGGAAAATGGAAAACAAATTCCAATAGACACAGGATTTATCGTTTTTAACAAGGAAAATTATCCGCATTTAGTTAAATTGTTTTCTGATTTGAAAGTGCCGTATAAAAAAACAGCAATGAGTTTTTCTGCGATGTTGCCACACTTAAATTTAGAATATTGCGGAAGTAGTTTGAACCTGCTTTTCGCACAAAGAAAAAATTTATTTTCTAGAAGATATATTCGATTTTTAAAACAACTTACACGATTTAATAAATCTTGTTTAGAGGTTTTGGAAAATACAGATTTACAAAAACTTTCGATTGCAGAATATTGTAATTTGCGCAATTATAATGAAGACGTTTTAAACTGGTATTTGTTGCCAATGAGCTCAGCACTCTGGAGCACTCCGCCCGAAACTACAGCTACTTTTCCTGCAGCTACTCTTGTCCGTTTTTTTAAAAATCATGGTTTTTTGGGATTGAATACACAGTTTCAATGGTACACAGTTGATGGTGGAAGTGAAGAATATAAGAAACTTTTAATTGCTCCTTTTAAGAAACATATTAAATTAAATACAGGTATTCAAAAAATATCAAAAGTTGCAGAAGGATTAGAATTAGTAACCAATTTAGGAGAATCTTTTTTATTCGATAAAATAATTGTTGCAACACATGCGGATCAAGCAAAAATCATATTAGATGAAACGTTTGTTAAGGAAAAACACATGTTAACTCCCTTTAAATATGAAAAGAACAGGGCAATATTACACACCGACGAAAGTTGTATGCCCAAAACCAAAAGAGCATGGAGTAGCTGGAATTATTGCACTGTAGAAAACGATAATAAAACTGTTTCGGCTTGTACATATTGGATGAACAGTTTACAGCAGGTTTCAAAGGATGTCTACTATTTTGTTACTATTAATGAAGCAATACCTATCAATAAGAACAAAATTATTAAAGAAATTATTTACGAACATCCTATATTTACAGTTGAGGCAATGGAAATGCAAAAGCAACTTGCTTCAATTAATACGAATGGACAAATTTATTTTTG
>JBBRGZ010000140.1:0-7608 GCA_038223395.1 Chitinophagales bacterium | reverse complement strand
ATATTATATTAGTAGCGCCTGCCGGCGTTTTTGGCAAATATTACTGGAAGGGAAGGCGAATATAAATCTGCATTTAATACCAAAAATAATTGGCTTGTTTGGCAATAAAAAAATAATCATTTGGAGTATCTGCATTATAATGGCAATTGCGCTGTTATGTGGATGGGTGGCTTCAACCTCGGGCGAAATCGGATTTGCAGCAGCATTCTTTAAAAATCTACTCATCCTGTTTGGTGCTATCGTTTTCCTCACTGTCATTTATTTTCCACCGGTATATTTAATTAGAAGATGGTGGAATAAGAAAGTGAAAAAATATGATATTGCCACGAATCAAAAAGTGCGTGCATTCAATAAATTTATTAAAAATGGAAACGCATTGATTGGAGCAATTACAATTTTTTATGCCATTGTATTTGCAATTTTTTCGCATATCATTTCTCCCGATATTACACCTTATGCAAACGACCAAATAAATGAAATCGCGTTTCAACGTCCCGGCTTTACAATTACCTTATTAAAACAGCCACTTGAATTAGCGCCTCCTAAAACCAGATTGTTTGAATGGCTGATAAAAGGGAAAAAAGTAGATTATAGATACATACCACTCACCGCTTACACATTTAAAGCAGATTCAATCTATATCGATAGGTTTATAGGAAGTGAAAGTAAAACGCAAAGGTTGGGATTTTCGCTCAAACAAATTACGCATCAAGATTTATCAATATCGGAGCAACAAAAACAAATAGAAAGGGCAAGTATAAAAACCAAAAAATTTATTTTCGGCACCGACGATTTAGGAAGAGATTACCTGAGTAGAATTATGTTGGGAATTCGTGTTTCACTTTCGGTAGGAGTCGTTGCAGTATTAATTGCTTTGTTTATTGGAATTCCTCTTGGTGCTTTTGCTGGATTTTATAAAACGGCACCTCCGCGTTTTAGATGGAGAGGCAAACAAACAAAATTTTTAATTCCTGTCGATAATATTATTATGTGGTTTATCAATATTATTTGGGCTATTCCAACTTTACTTTTGGTTTTTCCTATTGTATTTGCGTTCGGACAAAATTTTTATACAATTTTTATTGCCGTTGGTTTAACCATGTGGGTTGATATTGCGCGCATTGTAAGAGGGCAAGTAATGCAAGTGCGCGAACAGGAATTTGTGCAAGCTGCAAAAACTTTTGGATTTTCTGATATGCGCACAATATTTTTGCATATTCTTCCCAATATTACAGGGCCCATAATTGTAATTACTGCTGCTAACTTTGCGTATGCAATTCTTACTGAAGCAGGGTTAAGTTTTTTGGGGATAGGAGTGCAGGCTCCAGCGCCAAGTTGGGGACTTATGATTGCAAAATATAAAGATAATTTAATAACAGATCCTTATTTGGCGTTAATTCCCGGATTTGCAATTACTATCTTAGTGCTTGCGTTTTTTATGTTGGGAAATGGCTTGAGAGATGCTTTGGATGTTAAAAGTAATCTCGATTAAAAAAAAACAAGTAAAAAATTGATTAAATTTATATTTCAGATTTGAATATATGGCAATAGCGGGTTTAAATGTAATGGAGATGTTGAGAGACCAGTTGAAACTAAAACAACTGGAGATAGATGCGCTATTGGAAATTACGAAAGCAATTAATTCAAACAGATCTGCATCTTCCTTATTCGAATTATTTCATCGCACTTTAAAGGATCAAATTGGTGTAGAAAATATGCTGCTGTTCAGCAAAAATGGCAACGATTGGGAGCCTGTTTTGGGGAATAAATTTGTTTCAGAATTTAATCCCGAATTAATACACACCTTATTAAAATACGATAAACTCACCGATCTTAATGAATTAAACGGCGAGCTTCCGAATTATTTAAAACAGTACGATATTTTAATCCCGGTTTTTCATAAAGAAGATCCTCTTGCTTATTTATTGATGAGCAATCCACGCGTTGAAAGTTATGAGCCGCTTGAAGATAAAATTAAGTTTGCGCAGACGGTAACAAATATTATTACTGTTGCAATAGAAAATAAAAGACTCTTTAAAAAGGAAACTGAACAACTGGCATTTAAAAAAGAATTAGAAGTAGCCGCTCAAGTGCAAAATATGCTTATTCCCCATAATTTGCCGAATAACAATTTGCTACAGATGGATGCTATTTATTTGCCACATCAAAATATTGGTGGCGATTATTATGATTATTTGCAATTAAGTGAAGATGAAATATTTTTTTGTATTGCCGATATTTCAGGCAAAGGAATTGCTGCTGCGTTATTAATGGCAAATTTTCAAGCTCAAATTCGCGAATTGACAAAACACAATCCAGCAACTATTGAAGAATATATGCAGCAACTCAATACTGCAGTTTTAATGAGCACAAAAGGCGAAAAATTTATTACTTTGTTTTTAGGAAAATACAATAGAAAAAATCGTATTTTAAAATATGTCAACTCCGGACATAATCCTCCAATATTAGTAAATTCACACGGATATAAATTTTTAGACAAAGGCACAACAATTCTCGGTATTTTCGATGAGTTACCTTCGGTTAAAATGGGACAAATTCCTATAATAGAAAATACTGCAATTATTTGTTTTACTGATGGTTTAACGGATGTTGTTAATGAGCAAAACCAAGTATTTCCTCTAGACTCATTAATAAAACTTGTGGAAGGCAATTATAAAAGCGATGTAAAATCACTCAACAAAAAAATTATTGACGAAATCATGCGTTTTAAAGGCGAAGACGGGCAAGTAAGTGATGACATTACAGTGTTGAGTGTTAAAATAATGGAAGGGAAACAGTAAGTTTTAATTGCTGGTTTCGGTAGGTTCCGTCAAAACTTTTTCTGACTCCGGATTGCGTTTTCTGTATAAATCGAGGTTTACGAGTATTGCCATATTCATAAAAAATAAAGTGCCAATTTTATCTGCTTCAATCAAATCGCTCAAAGAAATATTTACAATAATAGTTACCACAGATAGGGTAATGCCCATCACTAAATATTTATAGCGTTTATCGGTAAAACGATTATACAATTTTTGCCCCATATACATGATAAATACAAGCAAAATAGTCCAAATAAAAATTCCCGGAAATCCTTGTTCGGTAGTTATTTGCAAGTAATAATTGTGCACTGTTGAGCGCTCTGGGTTTCCGCTGATATAGGTTTCAAATTTATTTATCGTGTATTCTTTATAATTAAAATAGAATTGCCCCGGGCCAAAACCGATATATGGTTTTTCTTTAATCATATGAATTGCTGCTACCCAACGATAAATGCGTTCGGCGCTGGAAACATCCTCCAAGGTCATTGTGGATTCCATGTGCTCAGTAAAATCAGTATGATATATTGTCTTTTTATAATCCGGTGCATAACTCAAATAATTATTATTATGCAGCATATATATGGCAAAAAATATCACGCCCATAACTGTAATGGTAACCGCGGGCATTAATTTATTATACCTCACAAGAAAAAATGCTGCAATTGCACCACCTATTGATAACCATGACGATCGCGTATATGAAAAATAAATGCCTAATAGGAATATCATTTTTCCTAAATTGATAACCATTTTTTGCCAAGTATATTTTTTATACCATGTGGCAGCAACAAAAAGATAAGGTAAAATCAAGGCGACAAATACTGCATAGTTCACGTGATTCCTAAAAAACGGAACCATAGTTTTATTTACTTCGCTAAATCTAAACTGATAATGCATGTGATTAATCAACGTATAAATTACAAGCAGTAAGGTTGGTGCAAATAAACACCAGAACACAGTTTTAAAATCATCCAAATTTTTAATAACTAAGGCTGAAATAAAATAGAAGGTAACAATAAACCACGTTTTTGCCAGTAGGTATTTAAGAGATATCACTATATCAGCTGCAAATATTGTGGTAACAATAATCCACACGAAATGAATTAACAAAATAATTGTGAGTGGATGCGATATAAATTTTCCGTCAAAAACTTCCTGTTTAAGAAAGATGAAGAAAAGAAAGGTAAGCATAAAAACTACCATGATAGGTTCTGTTGGCAGTGTGGTGCTAAACCCTGATGGGGCATAATATTCTATGGATGCCGGTGTGGCAATTAATAATAAATAAAAAATGTATTTGTAATTTAATATCAGCTGATAGGCAAACAAAAATGCAACCGGAACCAAATAAAACAAAGGTTCATATAATAGGATGCCTGCAAACATAGCGGTAATGCCGAGAATTGCAGCAGTAATAAAAATGTTTATTTCAACAGGTTTCGCCTGTATGCTACGCATTTGTTATTCTTGATTTTATTTTGCGATAATTTTCTGTAATTACTGCGAGTATTATTAAAAATAATAATGTTCCAAGTGTTACCCCAATTACAATAAGAGAGCGCACAGGTTTATCTTTTCTAATTGCCGGATAAGCTTCTTCTGTAATATTTACTGTTGAAAAATCCGTATTAATGGAAGTCAGATTTTGATCTAATATTTTTTTGTCGTTTGTAAGATCAATTACCGCAGCTTTTAATTTTTCTTCCATTATTAATAATTCCTCTGCAGAAATGCCTCTTTTTTTGGCGATTGTAATACTATCGCTCATATCTTCCACTATCTCATTTTTATTCACCACTTGATTGCGAAAAGTTTCAGCAACTAATTTTTTATCCCGCAGCAACATTGTTTTATTATGATCATCTATGGTTTCAACAATATGTGTAACCATTTCTGATGCTAAATTTTTGTCAATATCCCAAATTGAAATTTCTATTGCAGCATATTCGGTTTCAACAGCGCGATAATTTTTAAGAAATTCTTTTTTAGTATTGTATCGCGCCATCTCACTTGTTGAATCAATACCATAATGTTCCATTAAATGAAAATGGTTTATCATATAATCAATAACGCTGCTTGTATTAGAAATAGTTAAAATCCTATCTACATCACCCGCACTACCAAAATAGTCTATCTCAATTTCTCCCGCCGACTGACTGTAAAGCACTTGCCTGTCGGTCATAATTGGATTTGTAGGGAAAAAAGTAACAGACGATTTATAATAATTTGGCATAAAAAACCAAGTAACTATACAGCCCGCTATAGCAGCTACTACGGTTATTATGATAATAGGTTTGCGCCATTTATAGATGATTTGAATCAGGCGAATAATATCATTGGATTGTTCCATACAAGAATTTTAGAGGGCAAAGGTAGAAAAAGTCAGGCAAAATCAGGCTCTTTTGCGAAGGCTTGTCAGTATTGGCTCCAAAGCCTGTGTGAATTCCGTAAATTTTATCAGCCCAACACCAAATGCTGCTAATACCGAAATCAACATCCCCCCAAAAAATGAAAAATACCAATTGATATCAATTTGTCTTAAGCCTAAATTGATAACTACAATTATTGCTACAAATAAAATACTCGGAACCCAATACCTAATTCCGTTTTTAAAGTTGAATATTTTACCCGCATATAATATATGTGCCGAAAGAATGAGTATCTGCGAAATTACTGTAGCAATTGCAGAACCCAAGGCATGATAATGCGGAATAAGAATAAGATTTAAAGTAATATTTAAAGCAAATCCAATAAGCGAAATTTGGTTGAGCAGTTTAATGCTTCCGTTTGCCGTTATTAAACTGCCATAGATATATGTAATACTAATTGAGATAAAACTCACCATCAACCAACCCAAAATATCTGCCGAATAAGCATCGCCAGTGCTATATAATAATTCCATGATTTCTAATCTATAAAAAATAATTGCCACACCTGCCGAAACCGAAAAAACAAGCATAAGTGTATATCCCAAATCGAATAACGGCTTAATAGTTTCCTTATTTTCTATCATGCGCGAGAACATCGGCATGAGAAGTCCGGCAAATAAAAATCCCAGAATACTCATTGCATCTAATAATCTAAATGCAGTAGCATAAATGCCAGCCTCGTAAGCGCCGTTATCACCCAGCATCCGCTCAAGCATAACGCCATCGGTACGATAATATGCGGTCATTAAAAATCCCAATAAAGCATAAGGATAACTCTTGCGAAAAATTTCTGCCATCAGTTTTCTATCAAACTTCCATTGAATGGAAATCTTTTGTGCAAGCAGAATTATAGAAGCAACGATAAGTGCAAAAATATATCCAATAATTTGCACCCAAATAAAAATATTAATGCTTATTTCAAATGAAAATACAGAGGTCCATAGAATAAGTGCGCATATTATTGAAGTACTCAGTTTATCCAATACCGATAAAAAGGCATCCCACTTAAATAAATGTAAAGCATTAACATTTTAACGCAAAAAAGCATAAAACGACATGAGAATTTGCATCAATACAAGCAAAACAAGAATAGAAATTTGTTCCTTCGAAAATTGAATACCAACGGCGGCTATAAAAATAATTCCGGTATATATTATAGATAAAACAACCTTGGCAATAAGTGTAGAAAAGAGATAAATACCCAATTTTTCTGGCTGACGAGCCACAAGTCTGTTGTTGTAATTATTAATTCCAAAATCTAATACAACCTGAAATAACCACGCAAAATTAAACAGCGCAAAATAGATACCGTAGCTGTCAGGGCCTACGGTATTCTGCACTGAGCGGTCAATACCCAATATCCAGAATGGCTTAACCAGTAGGTTGAGCAAAAGCAGAAAGCTGATGTTTGTGATAAAATTTTTCCGCATTATTTTGTTGGACGGCTAAAAATAGTTATTATTGCTTCAAATTACACGCTGGCGACAAACTTCTACTTAAAGATTTAGTGATACGGGATACTTCTACGCTTTTTCATTTCATGATTAAAAACACCGCTGTATAACATGCTGATAGCTGTTAATACCCGTTTCCTTATTAAGGATAAACTCGAAGGCATAGGTTGGTTTACGTATGAAACCATGAAGCGCCTCACGCAAAATCATCCAGAACACCAATTTTTATTTCTGTTTGACAGAGATTGGGATCCGGAATTTATTTTTTCGGATAATATTACGCCGATTAAAGTGTGGCCGCCTGCAAGGCATCCCTATTTATGGAAATATTGGTTTGATTATGCACTTCCGCAAATATTTAAAAAATATAAACCGGATGTTTTTATTTCTACCGATGGTTTTCTTTCTTTAAAAACTCATGTGCCTACTTTATTAGTAATTCATGATTTAGGTTTTGAACATTATCCTGATCATACGCCCGGAATAGTGAGTAAATATTATAGAAAATTTACACCGCTTTATGCAAAAAAAGCTGCTCGTATAATTACAGTTTCACAATTTTCTAAGGATGATATTGTTGCGCGATATCATATTGATGCGCAAAAAATTGATGTTGCGCACAATGGAGCAAATGAAATGTATGCTCCTTTAAGTTTAGAAGAAAAGACAATTACTAAACAAAATTTTTCGGCTGGAAGAAATTATTTTTTATATGTTGGCTCTGTCCATCCGCGAAAAAATGTAAAGAATTTATTACTTGCATTTGATCAATTAAAAAATGAAACATCAACCGACCATAAATTAATAATTGCCGGAAGAATGGCTTGGAAAATTGACGAAACACAGTCAATTTATGAAAATATGGAATTTAAAGAGGATGTTATTTTTACAGGACACCTGCAA
>JBBRGZ010000139.1:0-7618 GCA_038223395.1 Chitinophagales bacterium | reverse complement strand
CCCCAATAGGCGCCAAACTTAATCCGAGTCCTAATATTAAATGACATAAAGGTGTAAAGCGTTTGGTAAAACTATATCCTAAAACAACAATTAAAGCAACGGGGCCTAAATAAAAACAAATTTGATTTATAAAATATGTACAAACCACAAATGAAATACAACAAACAATTACAAATGCTAATGCAGCATTAGCGCTGATTACTCCTGCCGGAATTTCGCGTATCGCAGTTCGTGGATTTTTTGCATCAAACTTTCTATCAATATATCTATTAAACCCCATAGCTGCACTTCGGGCAAAAATCATGCACAAAATAACCATTACTAGTTTTTGAACAGAGAATTTGGCTTGGCCACTATCAATAGCTAAGAAAAATCCAATAAACGCAAAGGGTAAAGCAAAAACAGTATGACTGAATTTAATAAGCGATAGATATTGGTTGATTTTTTGGATCATTTACGTACAAATTTAGGTTAAAAATGCGCAGCAGTTCGATTCTCGATACAATTTTTTGCAAGAGGCGGTCAAAAAATCTCCCTATGGTTATCGGGACAAATTAACAGCGTAACATCGTGGCGGCTCTCCAAATGCAAAATGCTGTCATTTCGAGTTAAAAAACGCGTCTCTTTTCGCTTTTTTGTATCGAGAAATGACAATTTATGGCTTAAAAATCCTTATTTTTGCCCATTAATTTTTAAGAGATATGTCAGCAAACACTATAGCCAGTAAAGGCCCCATTTCAAACTTTGTAAATCATCATTATAAACACTTTAATGCTGCAGCTTTAGTTGATGCAGCAAAAGGTTACGAAACACATTTAACCGAAGGAGGTAAAATGATGGTAACCTTAGCAGGCGCCATGAGTACTGCAGAGTTAGGAAAGTCATTAGCAGAAATGATTCGTAAAGGAAAAATTGATATTATTTCTTGTACGGGTGCAAACTTAGAAGAAGACATTATGAATTTGGTAGCACACAGCCACTACAAACGTGTTCCAAATTACCGCGATCTTTCTCCTCAAGATGAGTGGGATTTGTTAGAGAATCATTACAACCGCGTTACAGATACTTGCATTCCTGAAGAAGAAGCATTTAGAAGATTACAAAAGCACATACATAAAATTTGGAAAGATGCAGATACTGCAGGCGAACGTTATTTTCCGCATGAGTATATGTACAAAATATTATTAAGTGGTGAGCTAAAGCAATATTACGAGATTGATCCAAAAGATAGTTGGATGCTAGCAGCTGCCGAAAAGAATTTACCAATTGTAGTTCCGGGTTGGGAAGATAGTACTCTCGGAAATATTTTTGCTTCCTACTGTATTAAAGGAGAATTGAAAGCATCCACAATGAAAAGCGGAATAGAATATATGGTGATGTTGAGCGCTTGGTATCGCGAAAATTCTTCTGGAAAAGGAATAGGATTTTTTCAAATTGGTGGTGGTATTGCAGGCGATTTTCCTATCTGTGTTGTTCCGATGATGTATCAAGATTTAGAATGGCACGACGTGCCTTTTTGGAGTTATTTTTGTCAGATTAGCGATTCTACTACTTCTTATGGAAGTTATTCAGGCGCTGTTCCAAACGAAAAAATTACTTGGGGAAAACTCGATATTCATACACCAAAATTTATTGTAGAAAGTGATGCAACAATTGTAGCACCTTTAATTTTTGCTTGGGTTTTAGGTTGGTAAACAATAACACAATATTCATTTACCCATGAAAAAAATTGTTTTATTATTGCTTTTAATTCCCACTATTTTACAGGCTCAAACTGCCGAAAAAGAAGTGCCGGATTTTATTGAGCAGCATCCCTATCTCAAATCAATTTATCTGCCTGATACAAATGCGCAAGCGCGATTGTTTTCTGCTAGTTGGCAGTATAAGTATTCCGTTAAATATGAAAGTTTCAGAACTGGCGGTATGCAAGCAACCTTCGGAATAAATATTGCACGTTTTTTTTCAAATCAATTTGTGTTAGGATTTGCTTTAGATATTAAAGCCGTAAAAGGATTTACCCAACAACATTTATCTTATGCATTTATTGAGGACTTTAATACTGCTTTCCAGAATAATTACGGAACCACTATCGACTCTGCTTCAGGCTACATTGTGAACGATGCATTTAATGACGTTCCACCACACCAATTTTTAGGGAATTACTCAGGTAGTTATGGAATTCAGTTTTCTCCCTTCCCGCAAAAATATGGCGGCATTTTAATTGCGGCTAAAAGAGGCTATAATTCATTTCCTATTTTTGGAACCTACGAAAACGAATACATAAGCAACGGCGAATTGGATAATGCATTATTTGATATTAAAGGAAATTATTCTTTCGAACTCATAATGAAACCCTATACATTTTTTCATAATGGATATGTAAATCTACAAGACCGACAAAAAAATAATATCTTAAAATGCATCTCAATCGGTTTTTATTACGATAAAATTAATCTCGAAAACGCAACGTTTAACGACCGCGATTTTAAAAAAATGGTGAACGATGACTTTATAAAAAAATATGGTATCGACGATTGTTATGGAATGAAATTAGGTGTTTCTTTATATTAAATCCGAATTAAGTAATTGATTAATAATACTTTGCCATTGAGGTGTAAGGATTATGTTATCGGAGTTATTATTTTTTAATGCAAAATATTGAATTTTTAATTGAAAAATAAAATTTTAAACAAACTCATATTAATCAAAAAACATCACGCTAAGAAAAGGACCGGCCTTAGCTGCCAATGCCAAATCTCTTAAATGAGATTCACCGCCACTAATCTTTAGGTGCGTGCAGAATGGAAGCAAAAGCCAGTCCGTCAAATGATTTTGAATCCTAAAATCATTAAATTAAAAATAATTAAAATAAGAAATTCTATACAACCAATTCGGACCTCTTTTGCGCTCAGTGAATTTCGTTTTAGGGATTTGTGCATTGGTGAGCGTTCCCGATAGCTATCGGGATGATTTTTTACCGATAGCTATCGGTATTTTGATCAAGCAAAAGGTATCGAAACAATAAAACACATCGTTACCATTAAATAAAAACGAAAAATATGAGTTGAAATCGAATCCAAAAAAAATCCAAATTTTCAATATCGCATATCCAAAAAATGTCCATAAATTTACATTAAATAATTATTTTAATTTCAAATAATTCCGACATGTCAAATAATACTTCACAACACATTTTAAATACAGCAGCAAATCTATTAGGATTTTGTTTATTTGTAATCACTTCATTACACATTGCAAATCAGGAAGAAACGCACGTTATTGATGAGTTCACTTCTGTAGTGGCTTTGTTGCTTACTTGTTCTTGTGTATGTTCATTTATCTCAATTCGCACAGCACATCCTCAACGTGAAAAAAGACTGGAAACAATTGCTGATTATTTATTTGTGTCATCACTCATTGGTATCTTTATCATAATTGTGCTTATTACGCTCAATTTTATTGAATAAGAAGCGCCTTTATAATTCGTATTTGCTGTTTTTAAACAGTTTTTTTATATTTGACATAGAAAAACAACCACACAATTGAAAACTTCAGAAAGAACTTTACTCAAAGGGTATTACTGGAACCATGATGCTATCCGTAAAGATATGGAAAAGCTCCAAACAGTAAGAGATAACATTGGCAACTATTCAGCTGAAGATTTTAGTGCCATTCATGATTGGTTTTTGTATCACGAACAATGCATTTTATCGCATCATCATGGTGAAGATGATTTCTTTTTTCCAATAATGAGAGAAAAACAACCGGCATTTAAAGAGCAACTCGATACAATGGAGCATGAACACGTTGCAATGGATGTTTTATTAAACACCTTACGTGAAATATGCACTGCATTAAAAAATGGAAATCCAGATGCCGTTAAACAATTTATTGTATCTGCTAATGAATATATTAATCTGGTAACACGGCATTTGAACAAGGAAGAAGAAATAGTAGAAAATGTAATTAAAGATATTCCCGAAGCTGAAGTGCGAAAAACGGAAGAGGACTACAGAAAAAGGATGCCACAATCAGAATTGTCGAAATTAATGCCTTGGCTTGTGGATGCGATGGATGAGAAAGACAAAAAATTCTTTTTCGGAGTTGTGCCTTTTTTCGTAAAATGGATTTACCAATATTCTGCAAAACCAAAATTTGATAAACGTATTGCTTGTATTAAATAAATCATAATTGCTGAACAAATACACAATCAATTTTTATTTATGTAACAGCAGTGTCATTCTAGTTTAATTTTTTTTTATTTAAAGCAGAGAAACTGCTGCGGCGTCTAAGTGCGTTCATTATAACGAAGCATCGTCCCCCACATCACCACCGTCCCCTAAAGAATAAAACACTAAGCTGCAGCGCCCCTAAAAATATAGCTTGCCACGAAAGTTATTTTTTAATATCGTGTGTTAAATTCGAACTTATGCAGTTTAGCCGGCAATATGTGTAAAATAAAATCCAAATACAAATTATCGAATCTTTGGATTTTTATAATGCAATATAATTAATACAAACAAATTTTCAATCCAAAAATTAAATCCCAAAAATTGAAAATTCAAAATTGAAAATTACCAAATCCATTAATAGATTCCCGTAAAATAATTATCCTCCTTCACCATCCATCCTCTATACATGCCTTTGGTATTAAAAGGCAAGCACATATTGCCAAATGTATCTATAGCTATTAAACCACCCTCAGCTTCCAGATGTTTTAATTTATCCATTACAACATAATGCGTAGCATCTTCTAAACTCAAACCTTTGTATTCTATTAAACAACTAATATCGTAAGCAACTACCTGTTCAATAAAAAATTCACCATGACCAGTACAACTTACACCGCATGTTTTATTATTTGCATAAGTACCCGATCCAATAATAGGTGAATCGCCCACGCGACCAAATTTTTTATTTGTCATTCCGCCCGTTGAAGTTGCCGCTGCAATATTGCCAAAAGCATCTAAAGCAACAGCGCCAACGGTGCCAAATTTTTTATCATCCACATGATCTAAAACAACCATATTTCTTTTTTTTGCCCTTTGCCATTGGTCGTATCTAAACTGCGAATAAAAATAGGCATCATCCTCAAAATTCAGTTTCTGACTTTTCGCAAATTCTTCTGCCCCGGCACCTAATAATAAATTGTGTTCCGAATGTTCCATTATCGCCTTGGCAAGTAAAACAGGGTTTTTAATATTACTTACAGCAGCAACTGCACCCGATTTTAAATTTTTGCCATTCATAATACTAGCATCCATTTCGTGTTTGCCTTGATTTGTAAAAACAGAACCTTTGCCGGCATTAAACAATTCAAAATCCTCCAAAATAGTGACAGCCGCTGCAACTGCCTCTATGGCTTCTTCTCCTGATTGCAATTTTGCAAAACCTGCCGTAAGTGCATTTTTTAATGCATTATTACACGCAATTTCCGTTTCTGGTGTCATGTATTTTTTGGGCATTGTTCCCGCCCCGCCGTGTACTACAATCCGTAAAGTGTCCATATTAAGTTTGTGATGAGCAAATATAGAATTTATTCATATGTAATAAAGATATTACATTCCTGATTGAAGAAAATAACAATTTTCGGTGCGTTATGACTACATTTATTGGCTTTTATATTAAGATTTGTTAAATAAAGAACTTTTTATGCATCCAAACCTGTTATGGCTACGTAAATAAATAAAATATTAATGATGAAAAATAAACTATTTCTTTTTCCGATTGTAATTATTTTGGTATCAATTTTTGTAAGTTGTGCTGCAAATCAACCCGAAAAAGATAAAGATTCAGGTAATGATAAAAACAAAGATATTTTATCGATGAGGAAAATTTACACCGATGCTGAAATTGCCCAAAATGGATGGAAAAAAGTCACTTTTGGAGGTGGTTGTTTCTGGTGTACTGAAGCAATTTTTGAAGAGTTGAAAGGTGTAAAATCTGTTGTATCTGGTTTCTCAGGTGGCAGATTAAAAAACCCGAGTTATCAAGCAGTTTGCACAGATACTACTGGTCATGCCGAATGTGTGCAAGTGGTTTACGATCCCAAAGAATGCAGTTACGAAACCATTTTAGATGTGTTTATGAAAACGCATGACCCAACAACCTTAAATCGCCAAGGAAATGATGTGGGAATTCAATATCGCTCAGTGATATTTTATACCGACGATGCGCAAAAAATGGCAACTGAAGCATTTATTCAAAAGCTCAATGATTCAAAATATTATTCTGATAAAGTTGTTACCGAAGTAACACCATTTGTACAATTTTGGCAAGCAGAAGATTATCACCAAGACTACTTCGCCAAAAATCCAGATCAACCATATTGTATTTATGTGGTAGCAAAAAAAGCAGAAAAATTCGAACACCTTTTTCCGGAATTGGTGAAGGACGAATATAAATAGATTTCAAAGTTCTAAGTTCTGAGCCTGCCTGCTGACTTCGTCAGAGTCAGGCAGGTTCAGGGTTCTAGGTTTGGAGTAGATTTATATCTTGAAATCCTTTTTTTACACACAATCATCAGCGAAAAATCGCAATTACTTTTCTCTCTCAAAACCCACTCATTTCTCATTACTCATTTCTCATAATTCCAGATCACATAATTGAAGCCGTTCAATGAGTGATGAGCATTGAGTTTACATGAAATACTCCCCCCGATCTTCTCAGCAGGGTTCAACCAAAAAAAAATAAACAATTCCGGTTAACCCTGTGCATGCGTTATAAATCCGAGGCAAATAATATTATTCCAATCGTACTTTCAAAATAAATGGTGCCGTAAGATATCAGTTTTCGTTAGAAGCGCTGCGCAACGCAGGGTTAAACTTGATTTAATTAATTTATATGGCAAGTTTGAACCCTGCTTAGAATAAATGAGTGATGAGTAATGAGGAATGAGTTTGATTAGTAGTGGAATTCAAAATAGCAATCCCCATCTTACTCCTTAATATCCAATATAAATCCGAAAATTCTAAGTTTACCTCCCCACAACCCAATCACCACCCAGAACCCAGAACCTGCCCAACGCTGACGCAGTCAGCCGTCAACCCCAAACCCCAGAACCCAGAACCCAGAACTCACCACTTCCTAATTCTACGTCCCAAATCCCAAATCCCACATCCCAAATCCCAAATCCCAAATCCCACATCCCACATCATCCCTCCTTCCACTCATCCAAATCCCGTCGCTCTTTCTTGGTCGGTCTTCCCGTTCCTTTATCACGGAACGCTGTTGGCATAAATTCCAATGTTGTGAGCTTCATTTTTTCTTCCTCAGGTGTAATATCCTCACAAAAATCTTTAGCTAAAGGTGCCCCAACGCGTTTATCGGTGATTGCAATTACTTTATAGCTGTATTTAACAACGCCCTTGGGAATTGTAAACTCCATACCCACAAAAACCTCAAAGGCAGGTTTTACAGAATCGCCGTTAACCTTTACTTTCCCTGCTTTTACAGCATCAGAAGCTACACTGCGCGTTTTATATAGCCGCACAGCCCATAACCATTTGTCAATTCTGCATTTTTTAATAGATTCGGGCATGATGCTTGTCTTGAGTGCTGCGTAAAATTAACTCGGAATAAGCAACGGAATAAGGTAAAAATTGGAATTTGTATTAAT
>JBBRGZ010000138.1:0-7651 GCA_038223395.1 Chitinophagales bacterium | reverse complement strand
ACCTTTTTTGGCCCCTTGGCGGTGTTTTTTTTGCGTTGGGTTAACAAGAAATGGGGGTTGTTGGGTGGGGGGGTCCGTTCTGGGGCTGGGGTCAATGGTCAGGGGTGAGTGTGGTTTCGATTAAACATAAAAGTTTGGATTTTCAATTGTATATTTAATTATAAAAAGGGATTTCAATTTGCAATTCAAACGCAAGGTAAACTCATTTCTCATTTCCTGCCAACCGGAAGGCAAGCTCATTACTGATTGAACGATTGCATTTAGGGGATTTCCGAGAATGAGTAATGAGTGATGAGAAATGAGGTTTGCGGTTCGATGCGCGGATATTTTTACTACTGATTTTAAACGCCACTGCGGAGAAAGATAAAGGTGAGTGGTGAGTGTGGTTTCGAGTAAACATAATTGTTTGGATTTTCAATTGTATATGTTATTATAAAAAAGAATTTCAATTTGCAATTCAAACGGAATGTAAACTCATTACTCATTCCTCATTACTAGTATGAAATTATGCAACAAAAATATCCAATTGGTGTATTTGATTCCGGTTATGGTGGACTAACTGTGTTGAAGGAATTTGTGCAAGATTTGCCTGAATATGATTTTATTTATTTGGGAGATAATGCACGCGCTCCATATGGAAATCTTTCTTATGAAACTGTTTATGCTTATACGCTTGAATGTGTTAAACATTTATTCGATATGGGATGTAGACTTGTTATTTTAGCATGTAATACTGCATCTTCAAAAGCTTTGCGCAGCATTCAACAAAAAGATTTACCCATAATTAATGATGGGAAAAGGGTTTTGGGCGTTATTCGTCCCACTTCAGAAAAAATAGGTGAGTTTACAACTACAAATCAGATTGGTATTTTTGCAACAACAGGTACTGTTAAATCTGAGAGTTACAAACTGGAAATTGAAAAATTTTATCCAAATATAAAAGTGTATCAGGAAGCTTGTCCTGATTGGGTAACACTGGTTGAAAATAATGCATTTAATACGCCCGAAGCTGATGCATCAATTAAATTGCATATTGAAAATTTATTGGCACAGTCGGAGGAAATTGATACTATTATTTTAGGATGTACACATTTTCCTTTATTAATGCCAAAAATTAGTCAATATTTACCCGAGAATATTCGTGTAATTTCTCAAGGTGAAATAGTTTCAAATGCGCTGGTTGATTATTTAAATCGACATATAGAAATTAATTCTGCATGCAGTAAAAAAGGTACGCTTCAATTTTATACTACAGGCAATACAGAAAATTTTGATACACATGCCGCTGTGTTTTTTGGCAAAACGATACAATCAAAATTTCTTATGCTTTAACCTTTAATTATTTAACAACACCCATTAACATTTTCCCTGCTGCGCTTTCTTGTTTTTCTTTATTAACTGAAGTTAAATAAATGGTATATGCCTCTCCATTTTTTACATTCGAAATCGTGTAGTCAGTTTTGTCGCCGGTAACTTCTGCAATCAATAATGGTTTATCGTTAACTAGTCTATAGATTTTATAAGAACTTACATCTTTATCGTCGTCACTCCAACTGAGCATTAATTTATTTTCGTTGGATGAGGCATAAACGTTTAGCGGACCTTTTTCAACTTTGGTATATGCTATAGGTTCGGAGTATGCAATAGCAGAATTATTTCCATCATTGTCGCTGTAAGAAATGCCATAGGAATAGACATTATTTAATCTTATAGTGCTGTCGGTATAATTAAATATTTGCGAAGAAATTGCATCTGCTAATAGGGTTTCTTTTCCTGAGGCATCTTTTCTGTATAAATGGAAATTTGCGATTTCTGTATTTTGAATTGTATTTTTCCACTGCACTAATGCATGATTATTAATTATTTCCGCATGAGGTACCCCAATTGAAATGGGAGTTCCAACTAGCACTGATCTTACAGTTAATATATTTGAGCTACCGCTCAAAACGTAACTTGTATTTTCAGCTTTTACCAAATAGGTATAATATTTTCCACCAATTAATTTCAGTGAATCCATAAAAACTGTTTTATCGGTATTTGCTTTTACAAGCTCTGAAATGAGCGTATAAATTGTATCTGATTTTTCTTTCCTATAAATGCGATATCCTCTTGTTTGTGGATCGTTGCTTTTAATTGTTAATTGGATGGCATTTTGTGCAGGTGTAATATCAGTGATATATGGGGCTAAGGGTTGCGCTTTAGGAGTAAACATACCTGTAACTTTTGCGCTCATTGGCAATAAAGTTCCTGCATTTGTAATTGGTTGAACAGCATAAAAATACATTTGCATCGGAATCGCCATCACATCCACGTATTGCGAATCGGAAGCAGGTGCCATTCCAATTTTAACAAGTGTGCTGTCGAAATTAGATGTTCTATAAATTGCTACGTAATTAAAATTTTGTGGTTGCGATAATTGCCAACGAATAGCGGTTCCTTCATTAAAATAACTTACTACATCCATACGCTGAACGTTTCCTGCGTATTGAGAGGATGCTGCTATTGCAGTTACAGTATCTTTTATTGCACCATAGTTTCCATAATAATCAAGAGGTAATATATAATAGCGATATACATTATTTGTTTTTACTAAAGTATCATAAATTGCAAATGAGGTTGTATCGCCACTCATCGTTTTAATACGTTTTGCACGTATTGGAACAAATTTTCCTGAATAATTTTCCTCTCTGTAAACTCTTACTAAGTTGGGTGCATATCCTTTGCAATCATAATTCATTGCTACTGCTATTGCAGATTGTTTTGATACACTTAAAGCACTCGGATAAGATAGTGGTTTTAAAGGATAGGAAATTGAGTTAGTAACAAAAGCTGTTTCTGATTTTGTTGATTTTATTTTTTTTGTCACCTCGTAAACGTATGTTACATTTTCTTTTGCTGTTGCATCAAAATATTTAATTCCAAGAGCTAACTGAATAAAAAGTGCATTTCTATATGTAGCTATTGAATCAAATCCTCCGCTTGAAAATTTCTTCCATAATAATTCTGCAGGAATTTCTTTTACAAGAAGTGGTTCCGGATTCACGTTAGCAGCAACTTTAATATTTGACAAAAATTCATCATAATTTTTAGGAACAGAAACTGTTGCTATTGATTTAAAATTTTTATCATCAGGGCCCTTGCGCTTTATTTCATATTCGGGTATATTATTTTTATCTATGGCAGGATAATCATCTTCTAATTTAATAAAGATGCCGTGCTGAGATGCAAATGCCATATTTTCAATATTTTGTGCAACTGCAGGTAGCAGAGCTACAAAAAATAATACGCTGAATAAAATATTTTTATGTTTCATTTTATTTTTTTTAAGTAATTATTTTATGTATACATTTTCAATACCAACTTCCGTATAATTATCACCATCTTGATAACCCATTTCTCCTTTTAATTCAACACCTACTTCTCCAGTCCAAGATGATACTGTGCAGAGCCCGTCGCATTGGCTGTCGCATGCTAAACCAACACCGGCATAAGCTGTAACTCCAATTGAGGGACTAAAAGTGCCCACGACAAACCATTCGCCATTGCTCGAATATTGTCCAACAAGGCTGAGTGGTACTTCTACATCAAGACTTACCCCCGCGCATCCAATTACTACAGATGCGCCAACACCTGCATGCACATGAATGGCTGCCTCTAAACCTGTATAATAGGTATTTAATGCTTCTGTAAAGTTCATTCCCAATTGAAACCCTGCGGTTATTCCTGCTTCAAATTCAACATTTACAACAACAAGGTCTATTTCAAAATTAGGAACGTATGGAATTGGCATTTCAATTCTTCCATCAATATAAAATCCACTAATATCGCTTGCAAAAGCATCGGGCAAACTTCCATTATACGAATATTCCTGAAATACATCTTTTACTGGTTGTTCGTTTGCAATAGGATAATCACCAAATAAAATTGCTAAACTCACTTCATTAACATATGGGTTAGATGGCATTGTTATTAATCCACCACACACAAAATACCATCCATTATCATCGTAAATACAATTTGCTTGGCCACTAATACTTCCACCGCCCGGCATACTTTCGTCAATCGATACGCTGCCTACTAAACGGTGATTAGGAAAATCGTAAGACATGCCTACGTTGTCGAAATTCATACCGTTATCTGCTCCATCGCCCATTTGTAAATCGTCAACATCTACTTTTTGATTTTCGGCTGTTATTTCTCCATACACAGTAAATGTCCATTTACCTGCAGTTTTTGCTGCACCTGTTACGTCGCCGGTAAATTGATAATTTGTCCAGCTGTTAGGTTGCGGACGCATTCTACCATATAAATTATTTAGGCTTTGTCCGTTTGAAGTGTATTGGAATTTTTGATCCGCAATTGTATTTATAGCTGTGCTATCTGTAAGATGGTAGAGTTTAACTGCGTGATTAAAATATGGACTCTCACTCACTGTTCCATTTACAATTAATCCATTCGTTTTAAATTCTATATCACCCGCATTAAAATCTGCTGTTACACCGTTTACCTCCATTCCAAAACCGAATGTTTCTAATTCTACTGCAACAACGCCATTATTATTTTTAATTAATAATGCTGTAGGTTGCACTGAGATTGCCGGCAAATGCAAATCTATAATACCCGGGAGTGTTAAATAACTTTCACCGGAATTATCATCCTTGTGTGCATATAATGCGCCTTCATTTGTTGTAAACGTGGTTACCGCATATAAATCGTAAGAATTATTATTCATTTTAAATTCTGCATCTGCATTACTATAGAATAATAATATCTGCAGAGTCAAATCATTATTATCTGGAGCGAATCCGGGTATATTATAAATTGTTGCAGCGGGATGCAATGTATCGCCGGAAACAAAAATCTGCCAATTTGCACCATTATAAATAAAGTCGGGTGTATTTTGCATAGTAACATCCAATATATCAATCAATTTTACATTCGATTTAGCTAAAGTACCTGTTGTAGCAAATACTAATTCGCCATCTTCAATTTTCATGTTACTGAAATTAAAAAATACACCTGAGGCATCTAAATTACCAGCGCTTAAATGAAACCCTGTATTATTGAGTGACCACGATGTGCAATTTAAATCCCATTTGTCCATATTTACTGTAAATGGTGTAGTGCCTGATTTGTACGAAATAGTTTCCGGTGTAATTTGTAATTTACCTATATTTAAAGGCGTGCTAAATCCGGTGGTATATGCAATAGTTGGATCTAACCATGTGTCGAGTACCAATGAATCTTTATACAATCTATTATTGGATGATTTTAAAGCATAAGCAGCTACATTTTGCACGTTGTAATTTAATACAGGGCTTACTCCTAACATTTCAATTTGGTAATAATTTTTATCAGGAAGTGTTGCGGTACCCGTTGTAAATAAATCTATTTTGTCGTTAGCTACGTCAACTAATTCTATTCCGTCCATGCCGGTTGTGGAAGAATTTTTAAGATAAAATCCTGTGGAGTTAATTCCTGTAAAACTAAATGCAGGATTTGTAAATGATGTTTCTAAAATTTTAACAGGACTTTTTATTATTCCACTTGTTGCATTAACTTTTTCAACTATACAAGTAGATGCGGTAATACCGGCTTGAGCAATATAATTATCATAAACATTTATTGGAAGTGGCGAACCATTTGAAATAACAAAAGTAGCATCCACAGGTTCGGCATATGGAACTCCGCTGCCATTTAAGGTTGTACTTGCTTTAATTTTAATATAATTAAATGGAAAGCGGACATCATCAGTTACATCGAAGCGACTATTACCTGCAATGTCAACTAATGAGCCACTAATTTTAATATCGCCACCATAAGTAGATAAATATTCTATTTCAGTTTTAAAGCCGAGTAGTTTGGACAAATCCATGTCTGCATAATTTGTCAGATTAAAATTAATATTTAAAATAGTAGTAGCGCCAGCAGTAACAACCCATTTTGAATCACCAATTAATCCGGTACCTTCCTTAACAGCTCTAATAGTATAACCTGATGTTTTTGGAACGCCATATAAAGTATATTCGCCATTTGCATTTGTATATGCTTCCAAATATTCTAAACCTACAGCGTCTACAAATACGCGTGCGTTTTCTACATTTAATGATCTATTGGTTACTTTACCACTAATATTTGCTCCCTTAGATAATTCTACTTCATAAGTTACTAAAAATTCTGAAGCTTCATTTACCAGCGATAATTCTTTTTGAATAAATCCACTTGTTGCTTGTCCGTTTACTAAAACGGTAAAAGTATTACCACTATTCTCAAAAACAACATCTCTAATTCCGTCTGTTCCTGTTGCTAAAACATCGGTTACACCTACAACTTCAATTGTTGCATTTATTGCTGTTCCATTTACATCTTTTACAATAAAATGCATGCGATGTAATTTTTTATATACGATAAAATCTACGCGCAAAACATTGCCATCTTCAGGAACATACACATCTTCATAACGTGTTATAAATTGAGAACTATCAGGATTTATTTCTGCGAGCCAAGTACCTCGAGATGCGTAAGTAGAATAAAAAGCAAGTTCGCAACTATTATCGAATGTTGTTCCTGAGCCTCCAACCATTCCTGTTCCTCCCATCGTTCCAGCTTCTCCAATAGTACCTGTTCCGCCAATAGTGCCTGTTCCTCCAATAGTGCCTGTTCCGCCAATTGTACCCGTTCCTCCTATCGTTCCAATTGCGCCAATTGTTCCTGTTCCGCCGGTTGTTCCAAAATCAAATCCCGGAGCTGTACCTGTTGTTTTATTATATGTTCCCTGCTGATTTAAATTAACGTCTTGATTTAAATTTATTCCACTACCAACTTCACCTGTTCTGTTTGTAGTTGTTTTTCCTCCCAAATTTAAATTACCGGTTCCAATATCTGCATTTATATTCATGCCTCCAATTGTGTTTGCACCGAGATCCATGCCGTTTGAATAATCGTTAAAATTCTGAAATATCTGCACACTTGGATCCCAAGCATTTTGTTCCCACATTTCTTCATAATTGGGAACCATAGTTGTTATATCTAAACTTGATTGTGATTCAACATAGTCGGTAAATACGCTCAAATCCAAAACAAAATCATCGTCCTGACAAGCAGTATGCACCTGAGGTCCATTTCCAATTTGCACATATGCAGGAGCTCCGGGATAACGATTTGTAGATTCATTCCAATATTCTGTATAAATATATCCCGTAACTAAAACTGCGGGTTGTAAGGTATCTGCCACTTTATTTAGAGTCATTCCTTTTTTTAAGGCGATTGTATCAGGTGTATATGTATCATCGTATCCATATTTACTAAACTTGAGTTGTCGATTAAATTCCGTGTGACTAGCAGAATTATATTGCTCTTTAGTGAGTGTTAAAAAATAAGATCCATCACCTAAAGTTTTGGTTTGCATTTCAACAATTGCTCCTGGATTATCCAATAAAGTAACATCAGCATCTAATAAAGGATAACCATTATCACTGCGCAATACTTTTCCAAATATTACCGGATTTTGAGGAATTGCTTCCATAGTATAATTTACTTTCATTTTAGGATAAAATCCTTCTAAATTTGTTGATTCAGTTGTGCTGATTGTATAAGGGCCATAAGGATGCGTTGTGTTTATACTTGTATATCCCGTTTTAAAAATATGCTG
>JBBRGZ010000137.1:0-7700 GCA_038223395.1 Chitinophagales bacterium | reverse complement strand
GTAACAGAATTATTTGAAGCACGTAACCCTTCAAACCCTGCAGTTGTTGCCGAGATTGATGGTGTTGTAAGTTTTGGAAAAATTAAACGCGGTAACCGTGAAATTGAAATCGAAAGCCGCGATGGTGAACGCAAAAAATACTTGGTTCCACTTTCTAAACAAATCCTTGTTCAAGAAAACGACTATGTATATGCAGGTTTGCCATTGAGCGACGGAGCAATTACGCCTTCAGATATTTTAGCAATTAAAGGTCCTTATGCTGTTCAGGAATATATCGTGAACGAAATTCAGGAAGTTTACAGATTACAAGGTGTAAAAATCAATGATAAACACATTGAAGTAATCGTACGACAAATGATGCGTAAGATGACAATTACTGATGCCGGTGATACAAGATTCTTAGAAGATGCTAACGTAGATAAACTTGATTTCTTAGATGAGAATGATTTGATATTTGATAAAAAAGTAATTACAGATTCCGGCGATTCAACAAAATACAAAGCCGGCGCAATTGTTACTTTGCGTCAATTACGTGAAGAGAATTCGCATCTAAAACGTGCAGATTTAAAACCAATTGAATTTAGAGATGCAGTTTCTGCTACAGCAACACCATTGTTGTTAGGTATAACAAGAGCCTCTTTAGGAACTCAAAGTTGGATTTCTGCTGCATCGTTCCAAGAGACTACTAAAGTGTTGAGCACCGCTTCCATATCTGCTAAAACGGATTATTTAATGGGCTTGAAAGAAAATGTAATTGTAGGACATCAAATTCCTGCAGGAACAGGTCAACGCCGATTCCATAATCTTATAGTTGGCAACAAAGATGAAGTAGATGAATTAGCAAAACGCAAAGTGAAAACTTTGGATGCTGAATAAATAAGCTTTAAATATTTAAAAACCCGGATTTTTTAATTCGGGTTTTTTTTATGGTTTTTATTTATTAGTTTATTTATAATTGAGATATTAATCCACACAAAATGATTTTGTATTTTAGTAAACTAAACCATTTTCAATGCCGAAAAATTTATTAAAAGTTAATTGATATCTAATAAAATATTAAAATATTTTTTCATTTGAAAGATTTCATATTTTAAATCATTACCTTAATTTTTTACTATTTCATCCTCACTAAACATGGTTTTCTCCAACTTCGCATCATGCCCATAAATATCTTTTCTGAAATTAATTACGCCATTTTCGTCAACCCAAGAGGTGAAATACACGATAAAAACAGGAATCTTTTCGGGTAATTTTACATAGGTTTCTTTGCCGAGATAATAGAGGGAATCTATTTTTGCTGCGGTATAAGTAGAATCGTTGCGCAAAATATATGTTGCTAATCTTTTTGGTTCTTCGAGCCGAATGCAACCGTGACTAAAATTTCTTTGCGTTTCTTTAAATAAAGAGCGCGAAGGCGTATCGTGAAAATAAATATTATGTTCGTTTGGGAATAAAAATTTAACCCATCCCAAAGAATTATTGCCTCCGGGCTTTTGGCGAATGCGATAAGGCATTTTTGTATAGGAGCTCCAGTCCACACTCGAAACATCAATTACATTTCCATTTGCATCAAAGGCTTCCATATTTTCTTTTTGCAAATAATTGCTGTTCTTTTTTAGTGAAGGCAATATCTCATTATTTAAAATGCTCGGTGGTGGAACCCAATACGGACTAAAAACGATATACTCCAATTCGTCGTTAAAAATTGTTGTGCCGGTTGTTGATTTTCCTACAACAACATTCATAGACCAGGCTAATGTATCGTCGGCATAAATGTACATTTTGTATGCAGGAATATTTACAAAAATATATTGCTTACCACTTTCGGAAGGAACCCACCTACAGCGTTCCATATTAATTTCTAATTGTTTAATGCGTTCAGCCGGCGAAACATTTATTTCTGATAAAAACTTTTCACCAATTGAACCATCTGCTGTTAATCCGTGGCGAAATTGAAATAATTTTACAGCTAGAGTTGTTGCGGAATTAAATTGTTGCGAGCTATCATCTTCGGATAAATCGCCCAAAATAAAAAGACGATTTTTTATTTCAGTTATAATTAATCCGGAATCACCTTCCTTATAAAATTTGATAGCAGCAGGAAGTTTTAATTGTTGCCATGCAATCTCTCCAGGAATTTCCCTATAACTTTTTAAATACTTTTTTAATAATGCATACTGCGGATATTGTGGATCGTATTGTGTGAATGTATTTTTCCCTCCCGCTAAAATAGAATCCAAAACGGATACGGAGGGAATTGTTTTTCTAGAAATATACCAGTCTAATTCTTTGGTTGTTTTTTCGTTGAGTCCGAACCATACCTTTTGCGCATACACAAAAAATTCAGCGGTTAACATCATATCAAATTGTGCAGTTAAACTATCGGCACCTGAGTATGAATATCCCGGATCTGATATTGTGGTAAATTGTTTTTTAAGTTTGGAATAATAAATAACTGTATCGCGAATGCCTTCATCCCCAAAATGGTCTAATAAATTCATAAATAAACCACCCTGTTCAATAATACCGTACTCGTTGAACCAAGCCGATTGATTATTGCGATTTTTATAAAAAGTTTTTATTTCTTCGGAGTGAAATTGAAATAAATTATTTTGAGATATAAAATCAGCTATAGCCAAAGAATCAATAAAAAGCGGATGGAATATTTTTTTAATTACAATAACACTATCATTGGGAATGCCTTGTATGTTTTGAGATACCTTTTTTTTGCAAGAAAAGCTGCTGATAATAACAAACAAAACAAGAATACAAAGCGATATATTTTTTCCGACCATAAACTTGAAAATTGCCCTAAATTGCAAAACAATTTCGATATACCCGATTTTTAAAATAATTTTACAGTAAATATTAAATTATGAGCGATCAAAAGGAAAAAAATCAGCTAAATATTGAATTATCTGAAGAAATGGCAGAAGGAACATACTCAAACCTTGCTATTATAACCCATTCGAGTGCAGAATTTGTGATTGATTTTATCAGGGTAATGCCCGGAGTTCCAAAGGCAAAGGTAAAAAGCCGCATACTTATGACACCGCAACACGCTAAAAGATTACTCAAAGCGCTTGCGGATAATATCTCAAAATTTGAGAATTTACACGGCGATATCAAGGATAATGAAGGATTTGGAGGAATACCTATGAATTTTGGCCCTACGGCTAAGGCGTAATCTGTTTTGTTCTTTTTTGCGCTTTTTTACCATCTTGGGCTTAAGGACTATGCTATTTGTTTTAGGTTCGGTGTGTTTGTAAAATTTTAAAATTTGGATATTAGGGTATTTTCTTCCTGCTTGACGTATTAAAAATTGATTAAAAATATGTGAATGCATTTTAGCGTTTATGTGGTATGCCTGTGTTTTGACGTTTCAGATAGGATAAAGTAAGAATATATGCCTACTAAATTTTGTTATTGCCAAAAAATGTTAGATTTTCGTTGTCCCCTTGACATCAACCACCATGTTTAGAAAAAGAATTATAACGTTTTTGGCGATTACTATCGGTATGTTTTGGCAACATGGTTTGCTCAAGGCACAGCCAATTTCGTTATCGCGTGAATTTGGAGTCAACTTAGGCTTTTCAAGTTTTTTGGGGGATTTAGGTGGTTCAGATAACATTGGTCGCGCATTCTTCTGGGATATAGATCCCGCAGTTACTCGACCCGCTTTAGGAATAGTTTTCAGACAAGAAATGATTCCACGCACCGCCTTTAGGTTAAATGCCTATGCATCTATGCTTCGAGGCGATGATGCGCTCACTAACAACGAATTTAGACATTATCGTAATCTGAGTTTCCGTTCGCCTATTGTTGAGGTTTCAAGTCAGCTAGAATTCGCAATGAATAGGTTTACAGGAATAAAAAAGAAGCGTTGGACACCATATATCTATGCAGGTGTCGGTGCATTTTACTTTAATCCGCAAGCACAATACGATGGAAAATGGGTCAATTTGCAAGACCTTGGAACCGAAGGGCAGGGTTTACCTGAATATCCTGACAGAAAAAAATATTCAAAAGTTGCAGTCTGTTTTCCTATAGGAGGTGGGTTTAGAGTGCTTACCTACAATAACTGGGTAGTAGGGTTTGAAATGGCTGCACGGCTCACTACAACAGATTATATAGATGATGTGAGTACTTATTACGCGAATCCTGATTACTATTTTCTGCATTATGATGTAGACAAGGCCGTAATGGCTGCAATTCTATCCAATCCGTCTGATGGCAGTAGACCAGACCTTATTGCAACTGAGGGCGCCAGGGGCGATCCAACCAATAATGATAGTTATATTTTTGGGGGCATGCTCACCTTTACTTATCATATTGAGTTTCAAAGGAAATCAAGTAATATAAAATGTTACTTCGATGAAAGTAATAATTAATAGAATCTGACTTCATTAATCTTCTTCTTCATCTTCATCTGTATTCCAGATCTCCCACGCATATTCTGCTTGCAGTTGTAACATTTGTAAACCATTTTTTATTACAGAACCTTGTTGTTCTCCCTTTTGTAGAAATACGGTTTTTTCTGGATTATATACCAAGTCGAATAATAGATTGGAAGCATTTAAAAACTGATAAGGTAAATCAGGTGCCTCATCAATATTTGGATACATGCCTTTGGGGGTGCAATTGATAATTATAGAATATTCAGTTAATATTTCTTGTGTGAGTTCGGAATACATAAAATTATTTTCCGATTTTTTACGAGATACAATTTTAGTCTCTATCTCTAATTCCTTTAATGCGTAAATAATTGCCTTTGACGAACCACCACTTCCAAGAATGAGTGCTTTTTTGTGATGCGGTTTTAAAAGTGGTTTTATAGAATTTTTAAATGCAAGATAATCTGTATTATATCCTACTTTATGAATTTCGTCAATTTTAATACAGTTGACTGCGCCAATTTTTTCAGCCACTGGATCTAAAGCATCCAAATATTCAATTACAGATTCTTTGTAGGGGATGGTGACATTTAATCCTTGTAATTTTTTTTCTACTTCAAATAATAAACGTACATCTTCAATGTCTTCTAAAGGAAATAAATCGTAAGTAGAATCTTCAATTTCTTCTGTTTCAAATTTATTTTTAAAATACTTTTCAGAAAAAGAATGCGAGAGGGGAAAGCCAATTAAGCCAAATTTTCTCATGCTGTATTTTTTGAAAATTTTCTTTTAATTAAAGCAAATAAGATTGGTAAAACAGATGCTAAAATTATTCCCAATGCTAAAAATTCGAAGTGTTCTTTTACCCAAGGATTTTCGCCAAGAAGATAACCCAGAATTACAAAACTCGGCACCCACAGCAGCGCACCGGCAATATTATAAAAAGTAAATTTACCATGATTCATTTGCCCTACGCCGGCAACAAAGGGAGATATTGTTCTTATGATAGGAATAAAACGTGTAATAATCATGGTAACAGGACCGTATTTTTCATAAAAACGATGTGTCTTGTCAAGATTTTCCTGTTTAATTAAAGGTTTACCCCTAAATTTTAAACCTAATGCTCTAGCTCCAAAATATTTACCAATTAAATAATTTGAGGAATTACCGAGAACTGCTGCAGTAAAACAAACAGCTATCAATAAAAAGATATTTAATGAGCCGATTGCAGCGAAAGTTCCTGCAACAAATAATAAAGAATCACCTGGCAACCAAGGCCAAATTACGATACCGGTTTCTGTAAAAATAATGAGAAATAAAAATAGGTAAATAAGTAAACCATATCTTTCAATCCAGACTGCTAGAAATTGGTCGAGGTGTAAAAATGTATCAATAAAAGAATGCAAAAAATCCATGCAAGAAATTATTTATTCAAAAAATGATGAAATGTATCACCTCTTAATCCTAAACGCAAAGTTTCGAGTGGAATAATTTCGTTCGGAGCAATATTGCCGAGATTTACATTAGCGCCTAACAAGGTAATAAAAAATACTTGCTGACTTTTAATTGGTGCTTCCCAAATAATTTTATCTTCGGGAATAACAGTTAAAATTTCATCAATTAAATCGCTGCGTACTTCGCCTTTGCTGTGGTAGATTCCAACAGTTCCGCTTTCGCGTGCTTCGGCAATTACTTTATAACTTCCAGCTTCAATTTCTTTTTTCATTAAATCAATCCACACATAAGGCGCCAAAATTTTTGTTTCATCTTTTGAACCTACCTCGCTTAAAACTGTAACATGTGTTGCTAAACGCTTAATATATTCGCATTTAATATCGTGTTCCAATTCAATGGAGCCGTCGCTTACTTCGGCGTATTGCATTTTGTATTTTTCGAGCAAACGCAAATAGTCGTCAAATTGATTTCTTGCAACAAAAGCTTCAAATAAAGTGCCTCCAAAATAGGTGGGAATATTAGCATTTCTGTAAACCGCAAGTTTTTCTTCAAGTTTAGGCGTAACAAATGCTGTTCCGAATCCTAATTTTAACAAATCGATGTAGGGTTCGCTTACTGAAAGTAAGTCTTCGGCTTCCCTAATGCTTAATCCCTTGTCCATAACCATTGTAAGGCCATGCGTGCGGGGTTTGCTGTTCCTATCAGGGAGATTGCTCAGTTCAAAGTTCATTCAAAAGTTCAATTGTGTGCTGCAAAAATAAGGATTGTTAAGGGGATTTTGGTAAGTAGGAATGCACCACTGACTATTAATGAGGAATTACAGTCTTGAAACATGCTTTTTTCATCCAAAAAGCATCAAAATTTACTGTTTTACTATCGCCTTAACACGAAAATCGTTATTACAAATTAAATTAACCAGATACACTTGATTGTTAAGGGAAGAAATATCCATTTTTATAGCATTTAATCCGGGAGTTAAAACTACATTTTTTTGCATCAGAACTACACCCAGCATATTGGTGATTTGAATTACACCGGTTTTATTTTCAATGCTTTGAATTTCTGCAGTAAAAGTTTGTGTTACAGGATTAGGAAAAATTTGAATTTCCTCATTTTTATCAGCAGAAGCATTTGGATAGATTAATCGAATTAATTGGCGACTTTCGGCACTCAACGCATCAGTATTTAAAATCCCGCCATTCATATAAATACAAAGATGAGCTCCTGAAGCACTTTTTGCATCGTTGGTAATACTTGCACCATCTCCAAAAATTAAAGTACTTCCACTATTTAAATTCATATAAATATCACCTGTCAATTCAGAATTCGGCTCGGAAATTAAACTTACACGATTGTTTATTTGCATAGAAGCATTATTACCAATTTCTAGAGTGCCTCCGCTTCTAAATCCTAAAACTCCAACGCCATTAATTCCATAATCAAAATGTGCATTATCTGAAACTTTCAAGGCAGCACCATTTTTAAACATAAGACATGCTAAGGGACTATACATTTCTATTTTACCTGAATTAAATATATAATTTGTATTTCCATTAAATACCATTTCTGCAAATGAAAGACAATAAGTGCCACCATTATTTACAAGGTTTACGATATGCCTTAATGTATCTCCTTCAACAAATCCACCACGCAATTGCACATAGGGTTGCGTTAAAAGTGTATTATAGTTTTCGATATTGATATTAATATTTGTTACTACAGATGGATTTGGATTGGGTGTTACATCAATATAATCCACATGATCGGGTGAAGGATAAAAGGGGTCATTATATGTTAGCAATCCTGCGGTATAATCAATAATATTATAGCCTGAAATAATATAATCTGCAC
>JBBRGZ010000136.1:0-7786 GCA_038223395.1 Chitinophagales bacterium | reverse complement strand
CGTTCCTGTGTTATATTATTTATTTCATGTTGATGCAGAACTCAGCACAGCATATAGTTTATTTATTGTGGGATTAACGGCTTTAATTGGCGCTATTCCCAATATTATTAAAAAAACAATCAGTTATAAAACAGCCGTAGTTTTTTCTATTCCAAGTCTACTTGCAGTATATTTTACGAGGGCTTATATCATGCCCGCAATTCCGGATGTGTTATTTTCGTTCGATAATTATATACTTTCGAAAGAAATTGGCATACTCGTTTTTTTTGCTGTGATAATGATTATCGCCGCTGTAAGTATGATTTTGCAACGCAGAATTCCTGATCCGGAACCGGATGCTGCAGTACAATTTAATTATCCCATGATTTTAATTGAAGGAATAATTGTTGGTTTGCTGACAGGTTTGGTTGGTGCAGGTGGCGGATTTCTTATCATTCCGGCTTTGGTTGTTTTTGCGAAACTGCCAATGAAAGTTGCTATAGGCACATCTTTACTTATTATTGCAGTAAAATCGCTGGTGGGTTTTACGGGGGATATTCAATCCGGGCAGATGATAAACTGGTCGTTTATGCTTGTTTTTTCGTTAGTTACCATTGTGGGGATATTGATCGGGAGTTATTTAAGCCGATTTGCAAATGCACAAAAATTGAAAGCCGCATTCGGATGGTTTGTATTGGTAATGGGTATTTTTATCATTATTCAGGAATTATTTTTAGGGAAATAATGTTATAGCAACGTGTCCAAAAAATTTAAAATGAGCCGAAAAATGTATATCGTAATTATTCTGATTTTATTTGTATCGGTGTTTATTGCCATTAAAAATGTGAATGCCCAAGCGCACGTTGAAAGTAAAAGTTATGACCTGATGCTTTCTACCTTATTAAAACATTCGGGTAAAGAAGTTGGTGTGGCCGAAATTGCAACTGATACTACAAGTATTTTTTTGGATTCCAGAGAAAAAAAAGAATATGATGTGAGTCATATAAAAAATGCAATTTGGGTGGGATATGAAGATTTTAATCTATCGCGTGTAGAAAATATTGAGAAGGACTCAAAAATAATCGTGTACTGTTCTGTAGGATACAGAAGTGAAAAAATAACAGAGAAATTAACGGCTGCAGGGTATACAAATGTTTCAAATTTGTATGGTGGTGTTTTTGAATGGTTAAATGAAGAAAAACCCGTTGTAGATACTGTTGGCAATACTACAAATTTGGTACACGCTTATTCAAAAACATGGGGAATCTGGCTCAACGCAGGCGAAAAGGTTTACGACTAAATGATGTTTCTTTACAAGATAAAATTCGTATTAAATAATTTGCATTTATGAGTAGGTATTTAGAAATTTTTCTCAATGGATTTAAAGGCTATTGGAATTATTTTTATCACGCAATTTTAAATCCCGCTTGGGATAATTATTTTTATTGGCTTATTGCAATCAGTTTAATTGTTTGGAGTTTAGAAATTTTATTTCCTTGGCGCAAAGACCAAAAAATAATACGCAAAGATTTTTGGCTTGATGGATTTTATATGTTCTTTAATTTTTTCCTCTTTTCACTTATTGGATATTACGCTTTATCAAATGTATTTGTTACATTGTTCAACGACGGATTGCATGCCATCGGTATTAAAAATGGGATTGCAATACAAATACAACAATTGCCTTTTTGGCTTACTATTCTTTTTGCTTTTTTATTAAAGGATTTTATTCAGTGGAATATTCATCGGTTATTGCATCGCAATGCGTGGTTGTGGCAATTTCACAAGGTGCATCACAGCGTAAAAGAAATGGGATTTGCTGCGCACCTACGTTATCACTGGATGGAAAATGTAGTGTATCGCACCTTGCAATATATTCCACTTGCTATGTTGGGATTTGGTATTAATGAATTTTTATTGGCAAATATGATTTCATTAATTATAGGTCACTTTAATCACTCCAATATCAACCTCAAATTAGGACCATTAAAATATATAGTAAACAATCCGCAAATGCATATTTGGCATCATGCAAAAGTTATTCCTGAGCAATATCGTTATGGAATAAATTTCGGAATAAGTTTAAGTATTTGGGATTATATTTTTCGCACAAATTACATTCCCCATTCCGGCAGAGATATAGAATTAGGTTTTCCTGATGATGAACATTTTCCTCAGGATTTTATTCGGCAGGAAATATTTGCGCATAGAAAAGAAAAACATCATCCCCAATAATTGTTAAAAACTTGAGCTTATACAGTGCCTTTTTCGTTTTGGTGGGTATTTTTCGTCTGTTTTCCGCCAACTAAGTTTTATCTTTGCCTTGATGGCTCCAAAATATAAAAGAATACTACTAAAACTCAGCGGAGAAGCGCTGATGGGTGAACAAAATTTCGGAATAGATCCAATCCGTTTACAACAATATGCGGCAGATATTAAAGAAATTTCCGAAGCCGGAGTTCAAGTGGCCATTGTAATTGGCGGTGGCAATATATTTAGAGGTATGGCCGGCGTTGGTTCAGGTATCGACAGAGCACAGGGCGATTATATGGGCATGCTGGCGACAGTTATTAACGGCATGGCACTGCAGAGTGCGCTCGAGAATGTGGGTTTATACACCAGATTATTATCCGCAATAAAAATGGAACAAATTTGTGAGCCATATATCCGTCGGCGCGCAATTCGTCACCTTGAAAAAGGCAGAGTTGTAATTTTTGGAGCCGGAACCGGAAATCCATATTTTACAACAGATACTGCCGCAAGCTTAAGAGCAATAGAAACCGAATCGGATGTAATTTTAAAAGGCACACGCGTTGATGGTGTGTATACGGCAGATCCCGAAAAAGATGCAACAGCAACAAAATATGAAAATATTACATTTAAAGAAGTAATAGCAAAAAATTTGAATGTAATGGATATGACGGCATTTACATTGTGCGCTGAAAATAATTTACCCATTATCGTTTTTGATATGAATAAAAAAGGCAACTTAAAAAACTTGCTTGCAGGAGAAAAAGTGGGTACTTTAGTATCAAACAAATAACATGCATTTTAATGATGCAAATTAATATCCCCAAAAACATTTGAATAAATTAATTATCATAAATATTACCCATTATGACAGAAGAAGATTTAAGTATGGTTATTGAAATGACTGAAGAGCAAATGCAAAAAGCAATCAGACATTTAGAAACAGAATTATCGCACGTTAGAGCAGGAAGGGCAACTTTATCAATACTCGATAATGTGCGTGTTGATTATTATGGTGCAACTACGCCTCTCCATCAAATTTCAAACCTTGCAACTCCCGATGCAAGAACAATTACAATTCAAGCTTGGGATAAAAAAATGCTTGGCGAAATTGAAAAAGCAATTTTACAGGCAAATATCGGATTAACACCAATTAATAATGGCGATGTAATTCGATTGGTGATGCCGGCTCTTACAGAAGAAAGAAGAAAAGACCTCGTTAAACAAACAAAACACATGGGCGAAACTTCTAAAGTTGCAATTCGCAATTATCGCAAAGAAGCAAATGAAGAAATTAAAAAATTACAAAAAGACGGTCTCCCCGAAGACATGGCGAAAGACGGCGAAGACGTAATTCAAAAATTAACAGATAAATTTATTGCTGAAATTGATAAACATTTGGTGGTGAAGGAAGGGGAGATAATGACGGTGTAGGGGAGAAGGGGTCAGGGGGCAGTGGTCAAGGGTCAGGGGGCAGTGGTCAGGAGGCACGGGGAGTGGTGAGTGGTGAGTGGTGAGTGGGCAGAGGTAAGCGGTCAGGGGGCAGTAGTCAGGGGTGAGTCCAGATAGCTTTTGGGAGGGCTTTAGTGGTTTTTGTGATGATTTGGGGAAATGAGTGATGAGTAATGAGGAATGAGTGGAATTGTCGTGGGAGGGATATTTAGACTCTTGACAAATGACACTTGACTCTTGACAAATGACTCTTGACACTTGACAAATGACAAATGACACTTGACACTTAACATTTGAAGTAGATTTTTTTTAACCCTTAAAAATAAATAAAAATGTTCTTAGAATTAGCTCATACGCGAATGCCTGTATTTTTGGCATCAAAAAAATTATTAATTGAGAGTTATAGAATAACTCAATTATTACCGGCCGAAGAAAAATATAATCTGGTGCAACAAATACGAAGAGCTTCGCTTTCTGTTTATTTAAATATTGCAGAAGGATCATCAAGAAAATCGGAAGTTGAGAGAAAACGCTTTTACGAAATTGCAAGAAGTTCAGTAATTGAAGTTGATTCCGCTCTTGATTTTTGTGAACTACAATATCATTGCAGAAAAGAAGATATGAAACGCATAGGCGAAGAAATTATCACCTGTTTTAAACAATTATCCGGTTTAATCAGCAACATGAAAAAAGATTATTAAATTTGAGATACACCTTTAAAAAAAATCATTATTCATTACTTACTTTATAAATTACCCGGTTTATCGTTACCATAAAAAAAGAGAATTAAATTTTATTCATACCGATATCAAAACTCATTTCTCATTACTCATTACTGATTGAGGCTAACGAGAATTATTAACAGAATCAAAAAAAAATAGAATTAAAAATAGAAATGGATCCAATCAATACACAAAAAATGACCTTCCGAACCGAAAAAGACACCATGGGCCCCGTGCAAGTTCCTTCTCAAGTTTATTGGGGTGCCCAAACGCAACGTTCAATTATGAATTTTCCTATTGCGGAAGATATTAATAAAATGCCCAAAGAAATAATAATGGCCTTTGCATATTTGAAAAAGGCAGCGGCAATTACAAATAATCAATTAGGTGTTTTAGATAAAGAAAAATGTGATAGCATCAGCAAAGCTTGTGATGAAATACTTGAAGGGAAATTAAACGACCAGTTTCCATTGGTGGTTTGGCAAACCGGCAGCGGAACACAAAGCAATATGAATGTAAATGAAGTGGTTGCTTACCGCGCACATGTGATGAACGGCGGAAAATTAACTGACGAAAAAAAGAGCATTCATCCAAACGACGATGTAAATAAATCGCAGTCGAGTAACGATACTTTTCCAACTGCAATGCATATTGCAGCATATAAAATTTTAATTGAAAATACAATTCCGGGAATAGAAAAATTGCGCAATACACTTGCAATTAAATCTGTTGCCTTTATGCATATAGTAAAAATTGGCAGAACACATTTTATGGATGCAACGCCTCTTACCTTAGGTCAGGAAATGAGTGGTTATGTCTCGCAATTAGACCATGGATTAAAAGCCATAAAAAATACCTTAGCACATTTGAGCGAACTTGCCCTAGGAGGAACTGCAGTAGGCACCGGAATTAATACGCCTGAAGGATATTCTGAATTAGTTGCAAAAAATATTGCCACATTAACAGGTTTACCTTTTATAACTGCAGAAAATAAATTTGAAGCACTTGCTGCGCACGATGCAATTGTTGAAGCTCACGGTGCTTTAAAAACTGTTGCGGTTTCTTTAATGAAAATTGCAAACGATATTCGCATGTTGTCGAGCGGACCAAGAAGTGGAATTGGAGAAATTCAAATTCCAGATAACGAACCGGGTTCATCTATTATGCCGGGGAAAGTTAATCCCACACAATGTGAAGCAATGACTATGGTTTCTGCGCAGGTTTTGGGTAATGATGTTGCGATTAATATTGGTGGCGCAAGCGGACATTTTGAATTAAATGTGTTTAAACCCATGATGATATATAATTTTTTGCACAGTGCAAGATTAATCGGCGATGTATGTGTTTCTTTTAATGATAAATGTGCAGTAGGCATAGAACCAATTGAAAAAAATATTGCAGCGCATGTTAATAATTCGCTTATGCTTGTAACTGCCCTCAATACCAAAATCGGTTATTATAAAGCAGCAGAAATAGCACAAAAAGCACACAAGGAACACAAAACTTTAAAACAAATGGCAGTTGAATTGGGATATGTAACCGCTGAAGAATTTGACGCTTGGGTGAAGCCCGAAGAAATGGTTGGGAAAATTTAATTTTTTGTTTTAACACTTCTATTTTTGTGGAATTGTTGAAAACAAAAAGAACAATTGAAAAGATTCTTTAATTTTGAAAAAATTTTAAATCAAAAATTTTATGAAACTCAAATCCATCTACTCAGCACTAATTGCCATCATGTTATTATGTGGTAGTTACTCAGCGAAAGCGCAAGCGTTTTCGATTGACTCTAAACACTTAAACCTCGGACTTGGTCTTGGTGGTTACTACAACTACGGTTACCTGTCAGGCTCTGATGTGACTCGTATTCCAACAATCTTTATATCCTATGATCAAGGATTTATTGAAGATGTTGGCCCTGGCATAATTGGTATTGGCGGATTTTTAGGTTATTCTTCTGCTACAGCCAGATATGCATATACTGGTTATGAATGGCAGTATAATTGGACAAATTTTGTTCTTGGTGCCAGAGGAACCTACCATTTAGCATTAGACAACGACAAAGTTGACCTTTATGCAGGTTTAGGGCTTGGCGTTTGGGTACAGAAATATGAATACACAGATACTGACCCATTTTTCAATGGTACTTTAGATTCTAAAGATACATTTACTAATTTATATTACGCATTTTCGGTTGGAGGTAAATACATGTTTAGCGAAAACTTAGGTGTGTTTGCTGAATTAGGTTACGATATCGCTTATTTGAAATTTGGTGTTACAATAGGTTTGTAAATAATATTGAAATCTTTAAAGGGGTGATAAATTTATTTATCGCCCCTTTTTTTATTTACTGTTAAATGAACTCGCTATTAATCATCAATTATAATATATACTGAACTTCAATAGATTTGCAATAGTATACTTAAATCAAAAATTGCCTTACTCCACCTCCTCATAATCCACATACTCTGAATTATCGCGTGATGAAGATTTATTTGTAGTTGTTCTATTTTGTTTCACTGGATTTTGTGGCGGTTTAGATTGAGGACTCTTCAAAATGCCCTGCATCATCGGTTTTATAATAACCAAATATAAAATAATAAGAAAAATTACCCAAGCTAAATCCGACATGTTGTTACATCTGTTTTCGTATTAATAAATATTCACCGAAATATTATCTGCTCAAATACATCGATTTTTTAGAATACATTTCGCGGAAAAACGGATCGCTTAAGTCTGCAATAAATCGAATGGCTTCACCGGTTGATTTCATTTCGGGTCCCAATTCCTTATTTACATTTGGAAACTTATCAAAGCTGAAAACAGGTTCTTTAATGGCATATCCTGTTAATTTTTTATCGTAAGTAAAGTCCGTTAATTTCTTTGCGCCAATCATCACCTTTGTTGCAATATTCAAATAAGGAATTTGATATGCTTTGGCAATAAATGGAGTTGTTCTACTCGCTCTTGGATTTGCTTCTATTACATAAACAACTTCGTTTTTAATTGCGAATTGTATATTTATTAATCCGCGAATATCAAGTGCGAGTGCAATTTTTTTAGAAAAATCACGCATTTGATTTAATACATTATCGCTCAAATTAAATGGTGGTAAAACTGCACTTGAATCTCCACTGTGTATACCTGCAGGTTCAATATGTTCCATAATGCCCATAATATGCACATCAGTGCCATCACAAATTGCATCTATTTCTGCTTCTTCTGCTCTGTCTAAAAAATGATCAATTAAAATTCTGTTATCAGGAAAATGTTTTAAAATTCCTATCACACTTTTTTCTAATTCCTCATCATTAATTACAATCCGCATACGCTGTCCGCCTAACACATAACTTGGTCGCACCAAAACCGGATAACCAATGCGATGT
>JBBRGZ010000135.1:0-7791 GCA_038223395.1 Chitinophagales bacterium | reverse complement strand
CACCTGCGCCTTCACCTAACACAAAACCATCTCTATCAAGGTCGAAAGGACGTGATGCCGTTTGTGGAGAATCGTTGCGTTCGCTCAATGCTTTCATTGCATTAAATCCTCCAACTCCTGCTGCAGTTACCGCTGCTTCACTTCCGCCCGAAACTATAATATCTGCACGGCCCATACGAATACAGTCGGCAGCAATAATAATAGAATGGGTAGATGAAGCACAAGCTGATACTGTGGCAAAGTTGACGCCTCTAAATCCATAACGAATGGATATCATTCCTGCAGCGATATCGCTAATCATTTTGGGAATGAAGAAAGGATTAAAACGAGGAGTTCCATCCCCTTTTGCAAAGTAGGAAACTTCTTCTTCAAAAGTTTTTAATCCCCCAATACCACTAGCCCAAATAACACCTATACGATCGAGATTAGCATTATGCGCACCCACTTGAGCATCTTTAACAGCTTCTTCAACAGCAGCCATTGCATAATGCAAAAAGGGATCCATCCGCCGTATCTCTTTTTTATCGATAACGGATATGGGATCAAAATTTTTAACCTCGCATGCAAAACGGGTTTTGAAGTTGGTAGCGTCAAAACGGGTAATAAAATCCGCTCCACTTTTGCCGGCTACCAACCCCTCCCAGTACTCGCGTACAGAGTTGCCTAGCGGAGTTAAAGCCCCAAGCCCAGTTACTACAACTCGTTTAAATGCCATTGGATGGAATAAAAGTTACTTTACGTGTTCTTCCAGGTATGCAATAGCGTCACCTACTGTGGTAATGCCTTCAGCCTGTTCGTCCGGAATTGAAATGTTGAATTCTTTTTCGAATTCCATAATCAATTCTACGGTGTCTAATGAATCAGCGCCTAAATCATTGGTAAAGCTGGCTTCAGGAACTACTTCAGTTTCGTCTACTCCAAGCTTGTCGATTATGATCTTTTTTACTTTTTCTGCAATTTCTGACATTGTTTTAGGTTTTAATGGCCCTCCTTCGGTCTTCTAAGGAGGATATTGTTTAGTAATAAAGTGCAAAGATAACAGTTTGTGTGTGGATTGTGCAAATGCGATGAGATATTATAGTCTCTTGTTACCTTTGACGCTATATATTTTGCATTGTGGCTAAACGAAAATTGAAAATAAATCCCGATTTTGACTTCCTGCTTATCGGCATCGTAACTCCCCTGCAAGACTACCGCCTCGCGTGGTTCATCAATTCTACCCTCCATAAATCACTGGCAAAAAACACAGATATTCAAATTGCCGACCCCTTAAATAAAAAACAAATGAATTTTGCGAGATTCGACTTCGATGAGGTAATTACAAGGTCAATTTTCCACCTTTTGCAAAATAAACACGCAACAGATTGCCTTTTACCCGAATTTAAGGAACTCGACTACCTCTTTATTATCAAAGGCGATTACTATAAATCCCGAAAAAATGAAATTGTTAAAAAATTGCGCACACTTGAACATATTCAAACGGCAATTATTATAGATATAGAGCAAGTTAAATCAAAAAATAATCTTCTAATAGAAAGTTGACATAACAGTAAGATACCTTTGCAGCAGAACAATACAACAATTATAATAAAATCCTAAATAATTCGATTAATAGAATTGACACAAACTGATGAAAGTAAATAATAATAAAACAAAGATTATTGCAACACTTGGCCCGGTAAGCAGTAATTACGAAATGATATCAAAATTAATTCATGCCGGAGTAGATGTTTTTCGATTGAATTTTTCGCACGGAACACACGAACAACACGCGGCAACAATTGTATTAATCAAACAAGCCAATCTTGAATTTAAAACACATGTCAGTATTCTTGCCGATTTACAAGGCCCGAAAATTCGATTAGGAGAAGTTTTACCCCAAACAGTTTTAAATGAAGGTGACCTTTTTGAATTTACAACAACGCCAATGATTGGTAATAATAAAATTGCATATATTACATATCAAAATTTTCCTAATGATGTTGAAGCAGGAGAAACAATTCTTATTGATGATGGTAAAATTCAACTTAAAGTTTTAGAAACAAATCATAAAGACTCGGTTAAAACAAAAGTAATTTTTGGAGGATCAATTTCGTCAAAAAAAGGTGTTAATCTTCCCGATACAAAAGTTTCAATTCCCTCATTAACCGAAAAAGATAATATAGACCTTTTATTTGCATTGAGTCAGGGAGCAAATTGGATTGCACTTTCGTTTGTGCGGAAAGCAGAGGATATAGTGCACCTTAAAAATATTATTCAGCATCACGGTTATCATGCACGCGTAATTGCAAAAATTGAAAAACCGGAAGCACTTAAAAATATAGACGAAATTATTGATTGCACCGATGCAATTATGGTTGCAAGGGGCGATTTAGGTGTTGAAATGCCTGTTGAAAATGTACCCTTTACTCAAAAGGAATTATGCCGAAAATGTTTACTTAAAACAACGCCGGTAATTATTGCAACACAAATGATGGAAAGCATGATTGAAAGTCCTTTTCCCACTCGCGCTGAGGTGACAGATGTTGCAAATGCAGTTTTAGATGGAGCAGATGCAGTAATGCTAAGCGCAGAAACGGCAACAGGAAAATATCCTGAACATGTTATTAAAACAATGGTTCGTATTTTAGAAAAAGCAGAACAAGAAGAAATTGTTTTTAATAGAAGACACGAACCGGATAAACATTCAAAAACCTATTTAAGCGATGCTATTTGTTTCAATGCGTGCAATATTGCTGAAGATGTAAATGCGAAGGCAATAATGGGTATGACAAAAACAGGATATACCGCATTTATGGTTGCAAGCTGCCGACCGAAAGCAAAAATTTATATTTTTACAAATAATCCGGAAGTTGTTAATATTTTAAATTTGTTGTGGGGCGTAGAAGCATTTTATTACGACGGTATGCGCGGAACAAATAATACATTTAGAGAAGTGCAGGAGCATTTAAAGGCCGGCGGATTATTAGCGCAAGGTGATATTGTTATTAATTTAGGAACCATGCCGGTTAAAGAAATGGCACGCACAAATACGTTAAAAATTAGTGTTGTACAATAATTAATTACAAACCAAAAATTAATATTTATGTGGGTAGAAGAAAATAATCAATTAAAAAAACAATTCAAATTTGCAGATTTTCAAGAAGCGTTTGCTTTTATGACAAGAGTTGCTTTTTTGGCCGAAAAACAAAATCACCATCCCAATTGGAGCAACGTATATAATACGGTAGATATTGCACTAAACACGCACGATGCGGGCGATATTGTTACAGAAAAGGACAGAAAACTTGCAGCTGCAATTGACGGTATTTCAAAATAATATGGGTTTGTTTTTCTTGAGAATGAGAGATTAAAATTTTACATGCAATACTCAAAAGAACTTCAAAAGGAATTAGAACTTCTCAGTAATAATTTAATTGCTGATGCACAAAAATTAGAATTTAATCACGACTCAGCGCGCGATAAAATTGATGATTTAAAAAAGGTAATTCATTATCACGATTGGAAATATTATGTAGATGCAAGCGCGGTAATTAAAGATTATGATTACGACTTGTTGTTTAAACAATTAAAACAATTAGAAAACAAATTTCCTGATTTACTTATTCCCGATTCGCCAACGCAAAGAGTAGCACGTACCCTTACTAGCGATTTCCCAAATGTTGCGCATTCAGTACCTATGTTATCGTTAGAAAATAGTTATGACGAAAACGATTTAAATGATTTTGATAAAAGAGTAAAAGAATTAACAGGCAATAGTGAAATTGTGTATTGTGTTGAACCAAAATTTGATGGTTCTTCCATAGCTATTATTTACGAAAATGATATACTCGTGCGCGCTGCAACCAGAGGCGATGGCGTTAGTGGGGATGAAATTACAACAAATGCAAAACGCATGCGCACTGTGCCACTTTCTACAAAATTTTCTGCCTATGGAATACAAAAAGTAGAGCTACGGGGTGAAGTAGTAATTAATAAAAATACCTTCTCAAAAATTAATGAAAAACGCGAAGAAGAGGGATTACAAATTTTACAAAATCCAAGAAATTCTGCTGCCGGTGCATTGCGCGTAAAAGACTCCGACGAAATTGTAAAAAGAGGTTTGGAAGCATTTATTTATCACATGGCTTATGCTGTTGATGCAAATGATAATAGCTTGTTAGGAAAACAATTAAATGCGCATTTTGAAAATATAGAAATACTTGGCAAACTCGGTTTTAAAATCCCCGGAACGGAAAAAAAATTATGTAAATCAGTTCCCGAAATTTTAGCATTTATTTCTGAATGGGAAAATAAACGCGACGAATATCCATACGAAATTGATGGTATTGTAATTAAGGTAAATGATATTGGATTGCAGCAACAATGTGGCAGCACTTCACATCATCCTCGTTGGGCAATTGCTTTTAAATTTAAAGCACGCGAAGTAGAAACAGAATTGTTAAGCGTTAATTATCAGGTAGGGCGCACTGGGGCTATAACACCTGTTGCAAAAGTAGTACCTGTATATATCGGCGGTGTAACTGTGTCTTCTATTTCATTACATAATGAAGATTATATAGCAGAAAAAGACATTCAAATTTCTGATACAGTTGTTGTTCAAAGAGCTGGGGATGTAATTCCATATATCGATCGAGTAGTTTTAGATAAAAGGAAATCTGGAGCTGTAAAATTTATATTTAGAAATGATTGTCCTGTATGTCATAAAGAAATTTATAAGCCAGAAGGTGAAGCTATCTATAGATGTATTAATGTTGATTGTCCTGCACAAGCTGAAGAACGATTGATACATTTTGTAAGTAAAGATGCAATGGATATTGATGGTATTGGTCGCGAAACAGTTATTGAATTAATAAAGAAAGGCTTGCTTAAATCTATTCCGCAATTATATGATTTAAAATATGAGAAAATATTACTTCTTCCTGGATGGCAAGAAAAAAGTGTTGCAAAATTAAAAAATGGTATCACTGCTAGTAAAACTCAGCCTTTATGGCGGTTATTAAATGGATTAGGTATTCGACATGTAGGAACGCAAACAGCGAAAGATTTGGTTAAAAACATTTCTAATATAAAGGATTTGTTTTCTTTCGATGAAGAGAAACTTACCTCAATTGAAGGCATTGGTCCGACGGTAGCATTGAGTGTCACCAAGTTTTTTCATAATCCTGCTAACCAAGAAATGCTAAAAACATTAGAAAATTTGGAGGTTAATACGAAAAACGTCATTCAAGCTGCAGCGAGTAATAAGCTAAACAACAAAACCTTCTTATTTACCGGTTCATTAAATCGATTTAATAACCGCGATGAGGCTAAAGAAATGGTAGAAAATAACGGGGGAAAACTCATCAGCAGCGTTTCCAAAAACTTGAACTATTTGGTGGTTGGCGAGAACGCCGGCTCAAAACTCGACAAGGCAAAAACCATCTCGAGCATTGAAATTATTGATGAAGAGGCATTTTTGAAGATGATTGAAGACTAAAATACCTTGTAAATTCGAGCAATTTTTGACCTTAAACTGAGCAAAATCCCCTAAAACAGTGCTTTTGAGAGCAAAGCAAGAACTTGAGCAGGATTTTCAAAAAAACTTTGCAAATTCAACCTATCAGCGTATATTTGCACTCCAATTAAAAAATCAAGATAAACAATGGCACATCATAAGGCAGCTAAAAAATCGATTCGTCAGTCAGAAAAACGCAATGAAAGAAACCGTTATTACGGTAAAACTACACGTAATGCAATGAGAAAACTCAGAGCATTAACTGACACTGCAGAAGCTGATAAAATGCTTCCGGAAGTAATTTCTATGGTTGATAAATTAGCTAAAAGAGGAATTATTCATGCTAATAAGGCTGCCAATATCAAGTCATCATTAATGAAAAAACCTGCAGCAGTAGCGGCTTAATTCAGCAATTATATAATATTCAAGCCTGACAGATGCGTTTGTCAGGCTTTTTTTATGCTTTTAAGGCCTGGTTAAATGATGCAGTTTTTAGTATTTTTGGTGTTATGATTTATCCCGAAATTAAAAACGTAACTATCCCCAGGCTTGCCGAAGAAGACAGGCCAAGAGAAAAACTCCTGCTGCATGGCAGGCAAAGTTTATCAAATGCCGAACTGATTGCACTTTTGATAGGAAGCGGCAACAGCAAAGAAACAGCGGTTGACCTTGCTCAGCGTATTTTATTGGAATACAAAAACGATCTGAATGTATTAGGTAAATTGGCTGTAAATGACTTTAAAAGTTTTAGAGGCATCGGCTCTGCAAAAGCAATTGCAATAGTTGCTGCTTTAGAATTAGGTAGGCGAAGGCAATTGTCGGAGGCCGAAAAAATTCTGCAAATAAAAAGCAGCAAAGACATTTATGAATTAATTTACCCACTTATTTCTGATTTGCATTACGAAGAATTTTGGGTGCTCTATTTAAATAAGGCAAATAAAATAATTGATAAAGAAAAAATAAGTGCCGGTGGTGTTTCAGGAACCGTAGTCGACATAAAAATTATTTTAAGAAACGCGTTGCAGAGACTCACTTCCGGAATTGTGTTAATTCACAATCACCCATCAGGAAATCTGCAACCCAGCGATGCCGATATTTCTATTACAAAAAAATTAAAAGAAGCAGCTAAGTTGATGGATATATCTATTTTAGATCATTTAATTATTGGTGACAAAAATTATTATAGTTTTGCCGATAATGGAATTATTTAATGTTGATTTTTAATGGACCCCGAATATAAAAAAGCGTATCTTTTATACCATCTCTGTATTTTTTTGTGGGGATTTACCGCTGTATTAGGCAAGCTCATTCAGATGGATGAAACCTTGTTAGTTTGGTATCGCATGGGGCTTACGGCAGTTATATTAATGGCAATTCCCAACCTTTGGAAACGGTTTCGTGAAATACCTTTAAAAACAATTTTACAACTTGCCGGAATTGGCGTTTTGGTTACTATCCATTGGATAACATTTTACGGCTCAATTAAATCGGCAAATATTTCGGTAGCATTAACTTGCCTTGCAACATCTTCATTTTTAGTTTCCATTTTAGAACCTTTATTATTTAAGAAAAAATTTATTTGGTATGAATTAATTCTTGGTATTATTGTAATACCTGCCATTTATTTAATTTTTAAGTTTTCAGGAAATTTTACAGAAGGCATTATACTCGGTTTATTGTCAGCATTATTTGCTACGTTGTTTTCATTATTAAATAAAAACATGATTAAAAAAGCAGCGGCGCTTAATATTGCTTTTATAGAAATAGGCACAGGATTTTTGTTGCTCTGTTTTGTAGTTCCATTTTACCTATCCGCAAATACGGATGTTTCGCTTTTGCCATCATTTAATGATGGTATTTATCTATTAATACTTGCGGGATTATGCACAGTGGTACCTTTTACATTATCGTTGTATTGTTTAAATTATTTGAGTGTATTCACAGCATCCATTACATTAAATCTTGAGCCCGTTTATGGTATCATAATGGCAATTGTTTTTTTTAACGAAAACGAACATTTGGAGTCGGGATTTTATGTAGGAACAATTTTAATATTATTGGTAGTTTTTATAAATCCGTTTATTCAAAGAAAATTTGCACCGGGCCAAAGGCCACCTTTAATTATTGGCGAATAAAATTCAGTAAAAAGCGCGTGAGTTCGAAAAAAGGATTATATTCCGTAATCTTGTGGTGAGAATTCAGTGTAAATAGGTATGGCAAACAATTTAGAAACCGACATAACCACCAAAATAGGTATTGATTTCGAATTATTTTTTCGAATGTCGCTGGATGTT
>JBBRGZ010000134.1:0-7886 GCA_038223395.1 Chitinophagales bacterium | reverse complement strand
ACACCGTATTTAAACACACAAGAACGTGCATTTGCCTTCTTAGCATTTGGAAAAATTGCGCATAAAACAAAGGATTCTGATATTACTGCTTCCATAAAATCAAATGGAAAAGAAATTTCTAAATTCAGTGGAAAAAATTTAACAATTACCGATAATGCGTTATTAAATTCTAAAATAACAATTGAAACTACAGGTAAAGGTCAACTTTATTATTTTTGGATGACTAAAGGTTTAACTAATGATGGTTCATTCAAACAGGAGGATAGTTATTTGCGCGCAAGAAAAACATTTTATAACAGATGGGGACAGCAGGTTGATTTAAATAATATTAAACAAAACGATTTAATTACAGTAAAAATTAGCTTGCAATCTGCCACTGGCACATATGTTGAAAATGTTGTTATAACAGATATACTTCCGGCAGGTTTTGAAATTGAAAACGATAGAATTCGCGCAACTGCAAGCCAAACTTGGATTAAAGACCAGGCTAAACCTGAACATGAAGATATGCGTGACGATAGAATAAATTTATATGTTACGGCAACAAGTACCATAACTAATTACTATTACACAGTGCGCGCTGTATCACCCGGAATTTTTAAAATGGGCCCTGTTATGGCAGATGCAATGTATAATGAAGAATATCATAGTTATAATGGTGCAGGGATAGTCAAAATTTCTAAATAAGGTAATATAAATTGCCATATATGAAAAATAAGTCTTTAATAGCCTTATATTTTTGTTATTTTTTAATACTTTGTTTTGTTACTTATTATCCAAAATTTAATAAGACTGGCAAAGAGGCTACAATTTCGTACGATGTTGCAGGTTATTATGCTTACTTACCTGCAATCTTTATTTATAAAGATATACATCAACTTGCCTTTTTGCCTGAGTTAAACAAAAAATACACGTTTGCTGATGATGCCTCTCAAGGTGTTTTATTACCGAATGGAAATTATGCTATGAAATATCCAATTGGTGCTGCTATTTTTTACAGTCCATTCTTTTTTATTGCACATATTTATGCTTCAATCTCTGATGATGATGCAGACGGATATTCATATCCTTACCAATTAATGATAAGTATCGGTTGTTTGTTTTATGCATTTATTGGATTATTTTTTATTCATAAAATTTTACTCCATTATTTCTCCGAATTAACAACAGCCATTACATTAATTTTACTAACCGCTGCTACAAACTATCTAAATTATGCTGCAATAGATAATGCTTTAACACATAATTTATTGTTTACATTATTTACAATTATAATCTGGTTAACCATTCAATTTTATACAAACCCAAAAATAAAAACCGCAGGTATTTTAGGGTTACTGTGTGGACTTGCTATTATTACAAGACCCACTGATATTCTATGTATATTGATTCCTCTACTTTGGGGAGTAGTAGGCGTTACTGGATTAAAACAACGGCTTCAATTTTTAATTCGTAACTATAAAATGACAATTACTTTTATTTTAGGTGCATTTATAACCGGCTGCATTCAATTAATCTACTGGAAAATAACTACAGGACAAATCCTATTTTATAGCTACGGAGAACAAACATTCAGTTGGCGAAATCCGCATATTTTAGAGGGATTATTTTCTTATAAAAAAGGTTGGGTAACTTATACGCCGATAGTACTTTGTATTCTTCCCGGATTATTCTTTCTATATAAAAATAAAAAAGGTCTTTTTTTACCAATAATGCTTTTCATTGCTTTCAACATTTACATTGCCTTTAGCTGGGATATTTGGTGGTATGGCGGCAGCTTAGGTCAACGGAGCATGGTTGAAAGTTACGCTATTGGGCTAATTCCAATTGCTGCATTAGTAGAGCAGATATTAAAAGGTAATAAAATACGTGTGATTGTATTTTCTACAATAGCACTTTTTTGTACCTGGTATAATATCATTCTCACTTTTCAAGCCCATGGAAAATATGGTGTTTTGGATGATAATGCCATGAATAAAGCTTATTTCTGGAAGGTATTTGGCAAAACAAAAATTGACCTTGACGATAAAAAGTTTCTCGACAGTTTTGACCGGCATAAAGGCGCAAAATTGAATCAAGTTGATTTGTATTTCAACGACTTCGAAAATGAAAATTTGCGTGTTGATTCAAATGCTGTAATGTATGGCAATAAAAGTTTAATGGTAACTAATAACGAACAGTATACACCATCTTACAATATTCCATTTGACTCAGGAAATCTCTATTGGCTAAATATATCGGCGGATTTTTATTTCGAAAATAAAGAATGGAATGTTTGGCAAATGCCACAATTTATTTTACAATTTAAGCAAAAAGATGATGTTGTTAAAGCGCGTTGTATTAGAATTCACAGAATTATGCAGTCCGGAGAAAAAAAGAATCTCAATTTTGATGTTAAAATCCCCTCCAAAGCATTCGACACCATAGAATTTTATATTTGGAATGCCGGTTCAGGCACTACAACTTACATTGATAATGTGCATGTATACGCCTTCAAATAAATATTAATAGCTTTAAAAAGTCAAATTAATACTTTATTCTGACTGCACTTTTAAATTCTTCCGGCAAAGGAATTACCTTCCCATTTTCATCATAAAACGTAAGTGTATAATCCCCTCTTCCCAATAATGTATTTAAATCGGTGTGTGCATGCAATACGTCACTAATTTCTGCAACATTTTTGCCTTTTGCGTCAGTAAAAACTGCACGCACAATGTCGTTACCTGTTAGTATGCGTTTTAGTTTTGGCAATTTATTTGCGCCATTTACTATCCATGCAGGAGCATCCGGGTCAATGGTAGCTCCAGCATTTTTCCCTTTTACTTTTTCATTTATTTTTGTGTCTTCTAAAGTGATATTTAAAATTTCGTCAATAGAAAACTTACCAGCAAAAGCTTTCTCATTTGTGTCTGTAATTAAAAATTTATAATCACCGGATGTATTAATATTAATTAATATTGAATCTTTTTTTACCATTGCATCATTCTTATAAACAACAGTTGAATCTTGCAAAATAATCATTCTAAAAGTATCAGCAATATCAGAATATAAAATTTGTTGTACCACTGCTTTATTAATTGAAAGATTTACATATTGCAATGGTTCAATTTGTGTCGGCACTTTACCTGGATTTTTCAAAAACCAAATTTGCGATACAGGATCATTTGTCCAGAAATCCATTAAATCTTTTGCTACACGTACCTCTCCTTCAGCGGTAGGATGTATTCCATCTCCACCAACTAAATCAGTAGTCCAACTATACCCATCTTTACGTGGTTTTTCGCCCTGAGTCCAAAAATAAGGGCCCCATAAAATGAGCGGAGCAACCGCATTTTTACCTTTATAACTTAAAGCAGGATCACCATTAATTTGTTTTTCTATTAACCATTTACAAGCCCATCCATTTACATATGCTTTGGGTTCGCGATGTTTATCATTTGCATCAGCAGGCATAAATGCAGTGGTATGTCTGCCACTTACATAAAATAATTTAAGATTAGGATAATGTTGTTTACAAAATTGAATAGTCTGCGTAAAATCAGAAACCAAGGCATTTCCTCTCGCATCTATATCATTATCCCTGTTTTTTAAATTATCTTCTTCAAACCAAATTACTTGAACCTGATCTAAAGTCATTCCGGCTTCTTTAACGCGCGTATCAATAACCGACCAAAAATTTGCACTAGGGTTCATGATATCACTTAAATCTTGCCCTCCAATTCCACAATTCACGTAATTAATATCGCTTCTGCGGTTATTATCCTCCTCAATCATTTTATCAAGTGCCTTTCCAAACATTGCAACAGTAGATGCACCAAGCGCAATTAAACCAATCTCCCCTTTATCATCTGCATTTCCATTTTTGTCTAAGGGCACTATTGATTTTGCCATCATAATAGCATCCTGATAGAATGCAGGTGGCATTTCGTTGCTTCCATTAGGGTATAATCCACCTTGATGTCCCATAAAAGTTGCACTGCCTAATTCATCAATTGGCGGTAATGTTTTAACATCGCTACTTTGCGCCTTGGCAAAAATCGAAAAAAGGGCTGTAAAAATTGATAACATGATAACTCGTTTCATAATTTGGGTTTTATTCAATCAATATTTTGCAAATATCATACCTTTAAAGGGTAATTATGCGTTTTAATGCAATTTTGAAGTTATGATGCACCCAAGTTTTAAAGTATTTTTCTCTTTATTCACAACTACGTTCTTGTTTTTTACCAATGCTTTTTCCCAAAATATGCTGGGTTATTCTGACCCTCAGGGTAATTTTTATGTTAACGATGGCGGAAAAATTGTGCACTTAGATCACCTGCAAATTCAATCGTCCCAACCATGTGAAAATAGCATTGCGTTTATTAACAGCACAGGAAATTTAATGTATTATAGCAATCACGAAGTTAAAAAATTAGATATTTCCTACCCCACTTTTTATCGCAATAGCGATAAATATCTATTTTACAGTATTAATGGCAGTTTTTCAGTTTTTAACGGAACAGAAAGAAAATTTTTAGGCTATATTCAACAAAGTCCCTTTGCATTTAGCGATAGCATTGCTGCTTTTCACGATTTTTCTAAATATTTTTATGCTTTCAGCAACGACAAGTTTATTGAACTTGAAAAAAATGAAGCAAAAAAAGTTGTTGCCGGAAAAAATATCATTGCCTATGTAAACCATATCCATCAATTTAAAATTTTTTACAACGACCAAATAACAACTATTGACGACTACTCTCCTATTAAAATAAAAGCCGGAGCAAATACCATAGCATATATTGACAATTATAATTACATGAAAATTTTTTATAAAGGTTCAATTTACGAACTCTTTAATATCCCAGAAATAAATTGCATTGACATTCCCGGAAGTTATTTTGACAATGCATTACCGGAATATTGCAATGGCGATATTATTTATAATTTTGAAGCCGCATTACCTATTTTTATGGTGGGGGATGATATTGTAGCATATATTGATGATACTGAAAGTTTTCAAGTGTTTTACGATGGTAAAATTATTGTTCTCGACAATCAAATGCCGGTGCATTACGAAGTAAAAGATAATGTTTTATGGTTTATTGATAATAATAATTATTTTAAAATATTTTGTAATGGTACACTCACAACTGCCGAAACCTTTTATCCCAAAAATATAAAAACCGATAAAGATGTTGTTGCCTACACCGATTTGGATGGCAGATTAAAAGCTTTTTATAAGGGAGAAATAAAAACAATTTCAGAATCTATAGTGCTCGACTTCGAACTGAATAATACATTAATTATGTATAACGACATCCCAAATAAATACAAATTTTTCTTTCTAGATAAATGAAGCTAAGTGCACACATTCAAAAAATTGTAATTGCAGCGCACAAGAGATCTGAGGCTTCAAAATTTTTACGCAGAATCAAACGTATAAGTATTGTTTTATTAAGTTGTTTTATTTTCTTCTTAAGTCTCAACCTATTTTTCCCGGTACAAACCAATATTGAATATTCGCAAATTGTTACTGCAAAAGATGGAACCGTTCTCCACGCATTTTTAACTTCCGATGATAAATGGCGGATGTATACAGAGTTGGATGAAATTACTCCCGATATGCAAAAGGCAATTGTTTATAAAGAAGATAGATTTTTCTATAAGCATCCTGGTGTAAATCCTGCATCAATATTACGTGCATTATTTGTTAATCTTACAACAGGAAATAGAACCTCCGGTGCAAGCACAATTACTATGCAAGTTGCACGACTTCTAAATCCTAAACAAAGAACCTATGGCAATAAAGCGATTGAAATGTTCAGAGCTTTGCAATTGGATATGTTGTATTCCAAAGCAGAAATTTTGCAGATGTATTTAAACTTGGTTCCTTACGGCGGCAATATTGAAGGCGTAAAAGCAGCATCTGTGTTATACTTGGAAAAAACGCCTTCTGTATTAAGTCTCGCTGAACTTACTGCACTATCCATTATTCCTAATCGCCCAACTTCGTTAAGGCCGGGTGTAAATAACGACATTATTACTTTGGAACGCAATAAATGGTTACAGAAATTTAGAGCACATCATATTTTTCCTGAAGAAATTATTGACGATGCACTCAATGAACCACTAACTGCTTTTAGAACGCAAGGCCCAGAAGTTGCGCGACATTTTTGCACAAGAATGAAATATCAGTATCCGGGTAATGCAATTATTAAAACAAATTTAAATACTGAAATTCAATTACAATCAGAAAAAATTCTCTCTAATTATATTAAACAACTATGGGGTTTTGATATTCATAATGGAGCAGCTATTATTATTAATAATAAAACAATGGAAATAACGGCTTATGTTGGTTCGGCAGATTTTTTTAATACTTCTGATGGCGGACAGGTTGATGGAGTGCAAGCTGTTCGCTCGCCAGGTAGCACTTTAAAACCTCTGTTATATGCACTATCTTTTGATGCAGGAATTCATACGCTCCATACAACAATTGCCGATGTACCAATTAATTATTCAGGATACAGTCCTGAAAATTATGATGAGGATTATCACGGCAATGTGAGTGTGGAATTTGCTTTATCACACTCGCTCAATATTCCTGCGGTTAAAACTTTAAATACTTTAGGACAAGATAAATTTATAAATACTTTAATTGAAGGGGATTTTAAATCTATTGAAAAAAATAGAAATAATTTAGGGCTTTCAGTTGTTTTAGGGGGATGTGGCGTTACGTTGGAGCAACTTACACGACTTTATGCAGGATTTGCGAATGGAGGAGTTTATCAAAAAATAAAATGGTTGCAGGGTGATGATGATAGCACTAAAATTGAATTGATTTCTTCGGGTGCTGCATTTATGACAACAGAAATATTAACGCAATTAACGCGCCCAGATTTGCCAAACTATTATCAAAATGCAAAAAATGTTCCCCTCATCGCATGGAAAACAGGAACCTCCTATGGAAGAAAAGATGCATGGAGTATTGGATATAACGATAATTATACAATTGGAGTTTGGGTAGGCAATTTTTCGGGAAAAGGTGTACCCGAATTATCAGGTGCCAATATTGCAACACCTTTATTATTTAATTTATTTAACGCGATTGAAAAAGATAATAATCGCGAGTGGAATACCATGCCTTCGTCAATCGCTTTTAGATATGTGTGTTCTGAAACAGGAAAAAATCCAAATTCTTATTGTAACAATGTAGTTCTGGATTATTTTATTCCCGGCATTTCGAAAAACGAAACCTGCGATCATTTAATTGCTGTGGATATTTCGGAGGATGCCTCTTTTAGCTATTGTAATTCCTGCTTGCCGGAGTCGGGATATAAAGAAAAATATTATCCAAATTATTCTCCCGAAATTATTACATGGATGCAATCAAAAAATATTCCCTTAGATTTAATTCCACCTCACAATCCGAAATGCGAACGTATATTTAAAGAGGGTGCTCCAACAATTACTTCTCCCGTTCAAAACCTTGAATATTTTATTGACAAACTCGATAATCAAAAAATCATGTTATCGGCAAATGTTCCATCTGATGTAAAAAAAGTGTTTTGGTATGTAAACGATAAACTCCTCGTAGAAGCAGATGCAAAATCGCCGGTTTTTTATTTACCTGTAGAAGGAAAATCTAAAATAAGTTGTAGCGATGATAAGGGCAGAAATTCTAATGTTGAAATTACTGTTTCGTTTTTTTGATTGAATAAATAATAAATAGTTCTGGGTTCTGGGTTGTGGGTTTTGGGTTTTGGGCTGACTGCGTCAGCGTTAGGCAGATTCCGGGTTGCGATTCTTGTAAATAAATTACTTTTGGTATCCTGATGTTTATTTTATAGCATTAAAAGAATTTCAACCTAAAATTCCACCACATCCTCTCTCCTACGTCCTAA
>JBBRGZ010000133.1:0-7960 GCA_038223395.1 Chitinophagales bacterium | reverse complement strand
TAATTATTTTATTTTTTTTGGGGTGTGGCTTGCGTGGGTTTGGGTCTTTTTTTTATATTTTTTTTTCACCAACCCCCCCCAAAGCTCGCAAAGTTTTGGTAAGTGGTTTAATAAATACACTGTAATCTGGCTGTTCCTCTGCGCCCCCTGCACCTCTGCGCCCTCTGCGTGAAATTTTTTAATTTACATCCGCTCAGGCGCACTAATACCCAATAAAAACAAACCATGCTTTATTACATTACTCACCTGTTGTGCAATGCTTGCACGCAAATGTTTTTTATCTTCACTTTCTGCATTAATTATAGAATGATCAACATAAAATGAATTAAATTTTTTCGCTAAAGCATAAATGTAATTTGCAATATCGGCAGGAGAGTAGTTATCTGCAGCGGCAATTACAATTTCAGGATATTGATTTAATAATACAATTAATTCCTTTTCCGATTTATCAATGGAATTCAAATGGTCCAAAGAAATTTCAAATTTTACCTCACGTAATTTTCTAAATATAGACTGAATACGCGCATAAGTATATTGAATAAATGGCCCGGTATTCCCCTGCAAGTCAATACTCTCCTTCGGATTAAACAACATCCTTTTTTTAGGATCCACTTTTAATATAAAATATTTTAAAGCAGCAAGTCCAATTTCATTTGCAAGAGTTTCAATTTCATCAGTGCTAAACTCATCAGATTTTTCCGATTCCAATAAAAATGTTTTCGCCTCTGTTTGCATTTCGGCAATTAAATCATCCGCATCTACCACTGTACCTTCGCGACTTTTCATTTTGCCTTCAGGTAGGTCAACCATTCCATAATTCAAATGATAAATACCATCAGCAAAAGGCTCATTTAATTTTTGTAAAACAAGCTTTAAAACTTTAAAATGATAATCCTGCTCATTAGCAACCACGTAAACAGAAGTGTCCATTTCAAAATCTTGAAACCGCGCTTTTGCAACAGCTAAGTCCTGCGTTATATAAACACTTGTTCCATCAGCGCGCAACAACACTTTATGGTCCAATCCAACATCAGTTAAATCAACCCAAATGCTGCCATCTTCCTTTTTATAAAATGCATCTTTTTTCAAGCCTTCATAAACAATATCTTTCCCCTTTAAATAGTAGTCGCTCTCTTTATATTCCTTTTCGAAATCTATTCCAATATTATTATAGGTTTCATTTAATCCCTCATAAACCCAATCGTTCATTTTGTTCCATAAATTCAAAACTGCTGCATCTCCGGCTTCCCATTTTTGCAACATATCAACTGCTTCAAGATAAATGTCGCAGGTTTTTTCCGCTTCTTCTTTCGAGATATTACTCATCTCGAGTAGTCCAACTTCGCCATCAAAAATTTCTTGGTATTTTACATAATAATTTCCCACAAAATGATCGCCTTTTATTCCGGTAGATGCAGGAGTATCTTTTTCTCCATTTCTAACATAGGCAACCATGCTTTTGCAAATGGCAATTCCTCTATCGTTTAAAATGTTTACTTTATGTACGTCATGGCCTGCTGCTTCTAATATATTGGCAGTAGAATACCCAAGTACAACGTTTCTTACATGTCCGAGATGGAGTGGTTTATTTGTATTGGGACCGCAGTATTCCAAAACTATTTTTTTGCCTGTTTTACCTGCAATTCCAAAGTTATTATCTTGTGAAATTTGTTTTAATTGTGTAATCCAATAAGCATCCGTAAAAACAAGATTTAAAAATCCTTTTACAACATTAAAAGATGTTATAATATTTGATTTTTCGATAAGCGCTGCCCCAATTTCCTGAGCTGTAATTTCAGGATTTTTTCTGCTCAGTTTTACAAATGGAAAAATTACAACTGTCAATTCACCTTCAAATTCGGATGGTGTTTTATCAATTTTAATTATTGACACATTAATTTGTTGTTGATATAAGGAATTTACAACTGCTACAACAAGTTGTTTTATCTGCTCTTCTAAATTCATAACCGCTTTTCAATTTCTCCTGTAAATTGCTCTAAAATTTCAAGTGCAATTTCCGCCATCGTATTTTTCTTGTTATCCAACGTAGGATTTATTTCTGTTATTTCCATGCAGCAAACTTTTTCCTGTTTTGCTAAACCACTTACGAGTTGAAATGCTTCACTTTCGTACAAACCACTTTTAACAGGTGTTCCCGTTCCTCTCGAAACATTGGCATCCATGCTATCTACATCAAAAGAAACATAAATTCTATCGCAGTGTTCTAAGCGTTTCATTGCATCATCAATTACAAATTGAATACCCGTTTCGCGCATTTTCTGCACAGAATAAATGCGTACATTATTTTTCTTTAAAATAAATTTTTCAGCTTTTTCTAAATCGCGTGCTGCAATAAATATCAGGTCTTTAAAAGTTATTTTTGGTGATATTCCACCGAGTTTTTTTAATTTTTCCCAAGCTTCTATTGTTTTTTTCTCAGGTTGGTTTATCTGACAAACTTTATTATCCAAAGCAGTTGCAGTTGCCAGAGGCATGCCATGCAAATTACCTGAAGGTGTAGTATATGGTGAATGCAAATCTGCGTGTGCATCAATCCAAATTACTCCTAAAACATCTTTAGGAAAAGCCATTTTTAACCCTGCAATTGTGCCACCTGCATTGCTATGGTCGCCTGAGATAATTACTGGGAATTCCTTCTTTTTCATACAATCCACCACCATTTCAGCAATCTTATTATACATTTCAAGTATAAACTGAATTTTTACAGAATATGCAGTCTCTATATCGTCGAGTACATCGTCGTTATTGCTTTGGAGGATTGTAGGAGGGTGCTCCTTAAAATACCTGCTGCCCTTGCTCCAAGCTGCAACTCGTATTGCATCAAAGCCCAAACCTGATCCTCTTGTTCCGGCACCTAATTCGCTGTTGACTGATATTACCTTTACTCGTTTCATACTTGCAAAGTTATTATTTTTGTGCTTCAACTAAAATTTAACTTCAAATCTTAAAAAAAGGAAACTAAAAATTGAAAAATACCTACCTTGATCTCATCCAGCAAACATTCTACTTCCCTCAGGATGGCTTCGAAGTGAAAAATAACTATTTATACTTCAACGGGATACCACTCAAACAACTGATTGACGAATACGAAACGCCAATGCGGATTACGTATTTGCCAAAAATTTCAGAAAATATTCAAAGAGCAAAACGCTATTTTAACGATGCTATTAAAAAGCTTAATTATCCAGGAACATATAATTACTGTTATTGCACCAAAAGCTCACATTTTGCGCATGTTTTGATGGAAGCCCTCAAAAACGACATCTATCTTGAAACTTCATCCGCTTTTGATATTGATATTATTGAAAAATTATACCTCAATAAAATGTTGTCGAAGGACACATTAATAGTTTGCAATGGCTACAAAACAAAAATTTATACGCAACGCATAAGTAAGCTTGCAAATTTAGATTTTAGAATAATGCCGGTGCTCGACAATATGCAAGAGCTGGAAGAGTATGAAAATACAATTATTTACGATTGTGATTTAGGCATCCGTATTGCCGCTGAAGAACAACCGGATTTTCAATTATATACTTCGCGTTTAGGAATTAGATATAAGGAAATAAAGGACTTCTATTTAACTAAAATAAAACCAAATCCGAAGTTTAAATTAAAAATGTTGCACTTTTTTATCAATAGTGGAATTCATGATAATATTTATTACTGGAACGAATTATCCAAATCGCTCAAAGTGTACACTGAATTAAAGAAGGTTTGTCCCGAATTAGATTCATTAAATATTGGCGGCGGATGGCCTGTAAGAAGCTCTTTGGGGTTTGATTATGATTATCCTTATATGGCAGAAGAAATTCTTAAAAAAATACAAATAACCTGCGAAGAAGATAATGTACCTTGTCCGAATATTTTTACAGAATTTGGAAGTTTTACCGTTGCCGAAAGTGGTGCCTTTATTTTTCAAGTGTTGAGTGAAAAACATCAAAACGACAGCGAAAAATGGTACATGATTGATAATTCACTCATGACAACCATGCCAGATACTTGGGGAATTAATTCGAAATTTATTTTATTGCCTGTAAATAAATGGGGTAATGAAGTACAACGTATTAATATTGGTGGATTAACCTGCGACCAAATGGATTACTATAATTCGGAAGCGCAAACCAACGAATTGTATTTGCCTTTGGTTGGAACCGGCGAACCTCTTTATATCGGATTTTTTCATACCGGCGCTTATCAAGAAAGTATTTCAGGATATGGCGGAACTAAACATTGTTTAATTCCATCACCCAAACACATTTTAATTCAAAAAGATGAGGACGGGAAATTACAATACGAAGTTTTTGCAGAGGAGCAGACTGTAAATAGTATGCTTACAATTCTTGGTTACGATAAATTTGATGAGGAATAATACGTATTAATTAACCTTTTCGAATCTGTAATTTTCGTACTTTAAAATTGTAATATTGCTGTTTTCCAAATACTGAATTTGTTTATTTAAACCAATATAACTCGGCGTAAACTTGAGTGGATACAGCATGTATCGTGCAGCCATATTAGGTTTGCCTATTTCTTGGTCTATGGCAGGACCATAGTTACTCATAAGCGTTCCAAAATACATCAGCAAATCATAACCGCGATACGCAAATTCGGATGGGCGAATGCCATACTTATAAGTGAATGTTGTATTAAACTCTTTTACACGAGGCGCATTTTGATCAACCCAATAACACGTTGGGTATTGAAAATGTAATGTTTCGAAATAATCTAAAGAAATAGATTCAAGAGATAATAAACTTTGCAAGCCCAATAAAGTAATATCGTTATTGCGCGACATTTTTGATAAATCGCGAATAAAACCGTTTGCAAAATATTCATCATTGGAAGCCAAGAAAATAAAATTTTCTGCATCACTTAAATTTTCTTGCACTCCCGAAATTGATGAAGCTTCTTTTAAACTCGAAAATTTATTTTTATTTGCGGTAATAAATTCTGTTCTAAATTCTTCTGCAATTTTTTGTTCGTATGGAACACTCTCTCTAAAAACTAAAATAATATTTGCATTTTTATGTTCCGTGGTAATATAATCTATTGTTTTTTGCAGCTGCGTTGCAATTGGCGCATTCGCCATTAAAAAGAATTTATTTTCTTCAGTAATATTTCCCTGCGGAGAAAGTGGAGAAACAGTATATACTTCTTTTTCCTTCGCAATTTTTGCCGCAGCCCGCAAGCCATCATTAAATACCGGACCTATTATTAAATCCATTTTTGCAAATTCGTCATGCTGCATTAAAATTGCAGTCGACAAACTATCTTTTTTAGTATCATAAACAACAATATTCAAATTAACACCTAATTTTTTAAGTGTATCAATTGCCATCAAAGCGCCTTCATAAAATTCTAATGATGCAAGAGGTTGGTATCCTGTAATATTATCTTCACTAATTAATTTATCTAATTCTGCATTATCTATTGAGAAGGGCAATAACAATGCAATTTCGTAACTGTCTTTTTTATCCCAGCGTTTTAATTTAGGGTTTATTTTAACAGTATCTACAGTGGTATGTGTTATTTTAACTTCCTCCTTTTTTTCTTCCTTTACTTCTGTAGTATTTTCTTTTGGTGGTTTTGGAGGAGGCGTTTGAGTGGTATGCGTAAATAGACCACATGAAGACATCAGCAATATCCCAAATAAAAATAAAATAAAACGCATGTTACTCCCACTCAATAGTAGCCGGTGGTTTTGAACTGATATCATATACAACTCTATTTATTCCTTTAACGTGATTAATAATATCGGATGAAATTTTTGATAATAATTCATGAGGCAAGTGACTCCAGTCAGCAGTCATACCATCTGTCGAATTAACACAACGTAAAGCTATAACATTTTCATACGTCCTTTCGTCGCCCATTACGCCAACGGTTTGCACGGGTAATAATATTGCTCCCGCCTGCCAAACTTTATCATACCAGCCGCTGCTTTTCAGGTGACCGATAAAAATGGCATCTGCTTCTTGAACAATACGCACCTTATTAGCAGTGATATCTCCAATTATTCGAATTGCTAAACCCGGTCCAGGAAACGGGTGTCTGTGCAATATTTCGTGTTTGAGTTCTAAAGTATCGCCAACTCTGCGCACTTCATCCTTAAAGAGAAAACGCAAGGGTTCTATCACTTTTAAATTTAATTTTTCTGGCAAACCACCCACATTATGATGCGATTTTATTGTTGCAGAGGGTCCATGAACCGAAATAGATTCAATAACATCAGGATAAATTGTGCCTTGTGCCAGCCATTTTGCATTTTCAACCTTTTTTGATTCTCGCTCAAATACATCAATAAAAACCTTTCCAATGGCTTTCCGCTTTAATTCAGGATCAGAAATTCCGGCTAAAGCGTCCAAAAATTCATCAGAAGCATCAACGCCAATTACTTGCAATCCCATATCCTTATAACTGTGCAAAACAGTATCAAACTCATCTTTTCGGAGCAAGCCATTATTTACAAAAATGGAAACAAGGTTTTTTCCTATGGCTTTATTCAGCAAAATTGCCGCTACACTGGAATCTACGCCACCCGACAAGCCTAAAATCACCTTTTCATCACCAACAGTCTTGCGAATATGCGCTATTGTTTCTTCAACAAAAGATTCAGGTGTCCAGGATTGCTTACATCCACAAACCTGAACAACAAAATTTTGCAATATCGTTTTACCGGCTTCGGTATGGGTTACTTCAGGGTGAAATTGTATACAGTGGATTGGATAATCAAATGTGTTTTCATCACTCGAAAAGGCCGCTACATCTATACTTGCAGTTTTTGCAGACAAATGAAAACCTGGAGGGATGCCAATAACAGTATCGCTATGGCTCATCCAAACCTGACTTTCGTCATCCACACCATAAAACAAAGTATTTTCCTTTTCGAGAATATGCAAAAATGCCCTTCCATACTCTCTTTTTGAGCTAGGCTGCACATTGCCGCCAAAATAATTTGCAATAAACTGAGCACCGTAACAAACACCCAGAATTGGGCGCTTATTTAATATTTTCTCAATATCAAACGCAGGTTTGTCAGTTGCTGAAACCGAAAATGGACTTCCGGATAAAATTATCCCTTTAATATCGTCTGTAAGCTCCGGAATTTTTGAGCAGGGAACTATCTCGCTATAAACATTGAGTTCCCTAATCCTGCGTGCAATAAGCTGCGTATATTGAGAGCCGAAATCAAGTATAAGTATTTTCTCAGTCATGCGCAAAGATAAGACCTGAGGGTAGCAAACTGCAAACAAATAGATTTCACATTCTAAAAATGCTAATATTTTAAAAATAGCATTTTTTTTTGTAAATAATTTGATTTGGTATACCTGTCTATTTTTTCGTGAGGATTGATTCCCCACTATTGTGGAATTATTCCCCATCGCAATTCCTCACTGCGTGGAATTAGAATTCTTATTTAATGCTATTGGAGCTTAAGATCAACAAATTTGTCTTATTAAAACCTTCATTTTACACACTTATATTTTCAAAAAAAGCTCTACAGAAAATGTAAAAGCTGCAAAATAGGCAGTATACACATATATAAAATTAGGATAATGCCGAAAGCTATAGGGTTTGAGGTTTTAAAGGCCTTTGGGAGAAATAATTACATTAAAAAAGCAGAGTTCACCTTGAAGGTTCCCTCTGCTATCCCCATGAAAACACACACATCTAATATTAGGCAATTGCTGTGCCAAGCGAAATTTTAGTTAGATTTTAAAAGGATGTAGGTAAAGTTGGCAGACAAGGCTGTGCAATCAGGAAAAATAAGAGCAAAAAAAAGCAGAGAAGACCTTTTTAGGCTTTCTCTGCTATCCCCATGAAAACACACACATCTATTATTAGGCAATTGCTGTGCCAAGCGAAATTTTAGTTAGATTTTAAAAGGATGTAGGTAAAGTTGGCAGACAAGGCTGTGCAATCAGGAAAAATAAGA
>JBBRGZ010000132.1:0-7987 GCA_038223395.1 Chitinophagales bacterium | reverse complement strand
CATCTCCAATTAAAGGCTCGAATGTGCCGCTCGAAAGTTCGCTCAGTTTTGATTGTGCAAGTGGATGGCGCAATAAACTTTTAGGACTCATATTAATTAACGGTCTTCTAAAATCAAATACTAATTGGCGACGTAACGCATGAAAGAAATTTGCCGGCGTAGTAATATTTGTAACAATCAAATTTCCTTCTGCGCAGAGTTGTAAAAACCGTTCTAAACGCGCACTGGAATGTTCAGGGCCCTGTCCTTCATATCCATGTGGAAGCAATAACACCATTCCACTCATACGCTGCCATTTACTTACACTTGCCGAAATAAATTGGTCAATAATTGTTTGCGCACCATTGGCAAAATCACCAAATTGTGCTTCCCAAATTACAAGTGGGTCGGGGGATGCTAAACTATATCCAAATTCAAATCCCAAAACACCAAATTCACTCAATAAAGAATTATAAATTCTAAACTTACCTTGTTTATCACTTAAATAGTTTAATCGAATATATTCTGCATTTGTGTTTTCATCGCGAATTACTGCGTGTCGGTGACTAAAAGTTCCTCTGCGCACATCTTGACCACTCATACGCACATCTTTGTTATCTAATAGAATAGATCCATAAGCAATTAATTCGCCTAAAGCCCAGTCGATTTTATTTTCTTTTAATAATTTTTTACTCGCATCATATAATTTTTCTACTTTTTTTAATTTCACAAATCCTTCAGGCACTTTAAACATATTATCAATAACCTGCTGAATTTGTTTTTTAGGCACTTTGGTTATTCTCGGTTTGCTAAAATCAACGGATACATCAATTATTTTTTTCAATTTACGCCATGCTTCTTCCGGTGCTTGGTATTGATATTTAAGGGGACTTTGTTTTGTTGAATCTAAACGTTGTTGCAATTCGTTCCAAAAATCTTCTTCCATTTCTTCCGCCAGTTCTTTATCTATAGCATGACTAGCAAGTAATTTCTGAACATAAATTTCGCGGGGATTTAATTTATTTTCTATCAATTTATATAAAGCCGGTTGTGTATATTTTGGGTCATCTCCTTCATTATGTCCATGTCGGCGAAAACACAACATATCAATAAAAATATCCTTATTAAATTCCTGGCGATATAGCACTGCTAATTCACAGGCAAACACAACTGCTTCTGCATCATCACCATTAACATGTATAACAGGTGCCTGAATTGTTGCAGCATAACTTGTGCAATAATTACTGGTTCGTGCATCTTCAAAATCAGTAGTAAATCCAATTTGATTATTTATTACAAAATGCAAAGTTCCTCCAACACGATACCCTTTCAAATTACTCATTTGCAATACTTCGTAAACAACACCTTGTCCCGCAACTGCAGCGTCACCGTGAATTGTTACGGGTAAAATTTTATCCCAATCTTCATCGTATAACACATCTGTTTTTGCTCTTACAAAACCTTGCATTACCGGATTAACTGCCTCTAAATGCGAAGGGTTTGGTGTTAATTTTAAATGCACTTCTTTTCCTGATGTGGTTTTAACTTGCGATGAATATCCGAGATGATATTTTACATCGCCGTCACCCATTGTAGTATCAGGAATTGCAGTGCCTTCAAACTCATTAAATAATTGTTCGTAGGTTTTTCCGAGTATGCTTGTTAGCACATTTAATCTTCCGCGATGTGCCATTCCGAAAACAAATTCTTCAACACCTAATTCGGCGCCTTTATTTATTATTGCATCTAATGCCGGAATTGTAGTTTCTCCACCTTCTAAAGAAAACCGTTTTTGTCCAACGTATTTTTTATCTAAAAAATGTTCAAAAACAACAGTCTCATTTAATTTTTTAAGAATACGTTTTTTTTGCACATCAGCAAAATGAATTCCAATTCCTTCTTTTTCAATTTTATCTTGAAACCACTTTTTTTCTGTGGGATCTATAATATATTCGTATTCATATCCAATACTTTTACAATAGGCATTATTTAAAAAATCAAGAATTTCTTTTAATGTTGCATTTGGCATGCCTAAAATACTACCGGCGCCAAAACGTTTATCTAAATCTGCTTCTGTAAAACCAAGTTGCGCGAGTTCCAATTGTGCATTCCTATCCTTACGCGGTTTTAAAGGATTTGTTTTAGATATCAAATGTCCCTTTTGTCTGTACGCTAAAATCGCATTAAATACCTTTAATTCAGCAGCTAAATTTCCTGTAGATTCAGCTCCATTCTCCGAAAAATTAGTTTGTGCAAAATCAAATCCAGCAAAAAACATTTTCCATTCCTTATCAACGCTTTCTGCATCAGAAAGGTAATTTTGATATAAACGCTCTATATATTGTGGTTCCGCATTTGCGATGTATGAAAATTTATCCATTTTGTCTACTTTCTATTGCCTATTTTAACAGAGATGATCAATTTTTAGTTTACTCCTGCAAATATCGGTAGTTTTTGCTGTAAAATATGCCGATAGAGTGACTTATAGTATCAATTTTTAGGGCATTTTTGTCTTCTTATTATCATACAAATGAAAATGAAGGAACAAAAACAATAATTTGAGTATTCAATTCAAGCTATCTTTATCCGCAAAACGCATAGATTAAAAGCAAATATGGAAGATTTAACTGCATATAGAGATGGCGTGTATTTACCTAAATCAGAAATCAAAATCGGACTTGATGACCAAGGTTTTGAGCGGGGATTTGCAGTTTTTGATTATTGCAGAGAACGCAATGGGGAAATACCGTTTTTACAACAACATCTCAACAGATTAGAAGAAGGACAAACATTTTTACGACTACAAAAAAATGCAGCTCACGAAGAAATTAAACAAGTAATTACAACACTTCAAAATGAAAATCCGATTCAAGATTCTTATTTTAAAATTATTATTTCAGGGCGGATATTGAATAAAGAAATTCATCCTATTATTACTATTTATCGAGATAATTACAAAGCGTATGTTAAAACGAGTTACCAAAATGGTGTAACACTCATTTTACAAGAATATGCAAAACCATTTCCCGAAATAAAGACGACCTTTTATCTTGCTTCACTTCGCGAATATGCACGTATGGCAGAAAGTAATGCTGAAGATATCTTATTTTATTTTGGTGATGTTATTCGCGAATGCGCAAGGTGTAATATTTTTATTGTAAAAGGCGGATTGATATACACACCAGAAAAAAATATTTTAAAGGGTGTAACGCGTCACCACATCATATTATGTGCAAGAAAAGAATTTATGGTGATTGAAAAAGATATTTCTGTAAAAGAATTATTTGAAGCGGATGAAGTTTTTATATCAAGCACTACCAAAGGTATTATGCCAATTAATAAAATTGAAGACCGTTTAATTACATCCGGGGAAGTCGGACCTGTAACCCAATTTCTTATTCCTGAATTTGAAATATATTGTAATACGTATGTTGATTGAAATACAAAAAAGATTAACTGCCGCTGGTGATCCCGAGCGCGTTGAAAAATTAAAAAAAGTAGCGCCGGGAGCCACAAATATGTATGGTGTTAAAATGCCATTTATAAATGATTTGGCAAAAGAAATGAAAGCAGGTGGATTTAATCTCGTTGAAGCACTCTGGAAATCAGGCGCTTTTGAAGAAAAAATATTAGCAACAAAAATATTGCGACTTATTGCAAAACAAGACCCTGACAAAGCCATTACCTTAGTAAATAAATACGCTTCCGGTATCAATAATTGGGCTGTATGCGATGCTTTAGGAATGAACAGTTTAAAGGCAGTTAATAAAATAAGAACTCCCGAAATATTCAGTCTTGCAAACGCTTTATCAACCAACAAATTGATGTGGACACGCAGATTATCACTTGTTTTGGTGGAAGATTTCTGCAAACAAAAAAATTTGCATCCCGCAATTATAAAACTCATTGATAAACAGCGTGGCGACAAAGAATATTATATTAAAAAAGCCGTAATCTGGCTCGACAGCAGCATGAAAAAACATGTATAGATGGTTAATTTGAACTATTTCCCCAAAAAATCATTTATTAGTATCAAATTAAAATTATGCATTGGAAAGACTTATCTACGGAATCGAAATTAATAGAAATTATCGAAAAATCAAAATCGAAACCGCAGGTAATTTATAAACATAGCACAAGTTGCGGGACTAGTTTTCTTGTAAAAGAAAGACTGGAAGAAAACGAAACGCCCGAAAGTGCAGACTTCTATTTATTAGATTTATTAAGATACCGTTCCATCTCAAATCTTGTTGCTTCTCAATTTAAAATTCACCACGAATCACCTCAGGTTTTGGTGATTAAAGATGGCGTTTGTGTGTATAATAAATCACATTCAGGCATCAAAATGGATGCCATTGTTAACACATTGGAAACTGTGTAATAATTCTACCTCAAAAAATAAATCAAATTTAATTTTACCCGAGAATTAAGTAATATTGTATTGAATTAAAATCAAGATTTGTGTCCAATAAAAATGCCTTAGTAATAATGCTCAAAAATCCCGTAATCGGGAAGGTAAAAACCCGTTTAGCCAAGGATGCCGGCAATGAAGCTGCCTTAGAAATATATAAAAAATTACTTGAGCACACACAAAATATCACTTCCACAGTTCAAGTAGATAAATTTATTTTTTATAGCGATTTAATTGAGCGCAAAGACAATTTCGACAATGCATCGTACAGGAAATATGTGCAATGCAGTGGTGATTTAGGCTCGCGTATGGATTATGGTTTTTCTATTCCTTTTAAAAACGAATATAAAGATGTTGTAATGATTGGCGCCGATTGTTACGAACTTACTACTGCAGATATTGAAAATGCTTTTGAAGGCTTACGCTCCACGGATTTTGTTATCGGTCCCGCAAAAGATGGCGGCTATTATCTTATCGGAATGAAAAAATGGAATAGATGGATTTTGCAAAATAAATCTTGGAGCACCGATCAATTATTGAATGAAACACTTGCCGATATCCAATCAAAAAATGCAACAATAACTACTTTGCGCACCTTGTCGGATATTGATAATATAAACGACCTTGCCAATTTTCCTGAATTGAAAGCCTTGCTTTAAAATTTCAGAATAGTTTTGATTATTCTACCTCGGCCAATATTCAAATCCGAACAATTATCTTATCTTTCGGCGAAATATCCTAACCATGTCGCCCATTTGGTCTAACAAAAATATTATTAGAGTAACCCTTATTATACTCATCACCTTAGCTGTTGTTTTTGGTGCAGTTTGGTTGCTTTTACAAATAACAACCATTCTTTTTTATTTTATTATTGCCGCAATCATTTCAATAATCGGCAAACCCATCTGCGATTTTTTAGACCATATTAAAATAGGGCGATTGCGTATTCCGAATTTTTTAGCTTCGTTAATTACAATAAGTTTATTATTTGGAGTTATGGTAGGCATATTCAAAATCTTTACTCCTTTAGTTATTGAACAAACAACTAATATTTCGCATATAAATACAGAGCAGGTGGCAGTTGGTTTACAGCAACAAATGGAAGCACTCGACTCATTAGTAGTGCGTTTTCAAGACCCCAATCAACCACAACAATCGGTTGCAGAAATAATCAATGCTAATTTAACTACGTGGATTAATGTAACTAGTATAACACATATTTTTAATAATATTTTAGGCGGATTAGGCAATATTATTGTAGCTATATTTTCAATCACTTTTATTTCATTTTTTTTCCTGCGCGACGAAAGATTATTTTATAATATTGTAATGATTCTTGCACCTACCAAATACGAACCTAATGCCAAACGCATTATGTATTCAAGTAAAAAATATCTTACACGATATTTTGTGGGATTAATTGTGCAATCATTAGTTGTATTTATTTTAATTGCCGCCGGGTTACTCGCTTTAGGATTTGGTGCAAATAGCTGGTTAATTGCTTTGTTCGCCGGATTGGTAAATATCATTCCATACATCGGACCAATTATTGGCATGTTGTTCGGAATGCTCATCGGAATAACCACAAATTTGAGTGTTGACCCTTCTTATGACATTACACCACTTTTAATACAATTATTTATTCTTTTTCAAGGCGTGCAATTAATAGATAATTTTATTTCGCAACCCATCATTTATTCTAACTCAATAAAAGCACATCCACTTGAAGTATTTTTTATTGTTTTGGTGTTCGGTTCACTTGCAGGTGTTCCGGGAATGATAGCCGCAATGCCGGTATACGCCTTTTTCAGAATTATTGCCAAAGAGTTCTTTAGCGAATTTAAAATCGTTAAAAAAATGACAGAGGGAATTGAGTAGCATGAACTTTTACTGCCTCAATCTGTTTCTAAACAAAATACGTATCTTAATATCATGAGCAAGCAAAGCAAACAAGCACTTTATGGAATTGCCATCTTTTTTTTGATGATTTCATTTTTTTCCTGTAGAACCATCTCAGGAATTCAAACAGATTCAAAACCCATAAGCCACGAAATCTTTAACAGTTTACTTAAAAAAAATGTCAACAATGCTGGTTTTGTAAACTATGAGGCTTTTATAAAAGATAGCGTAAAACTCAATTCTTATTTGCAATTAATAGAAGCAAATTATCCAAACGAAAAAACTTGGAACAGAGAAGAAATTATGGCATATTGGATTAATGCGTATAACGCATATACAATTCAACTCATTATAAGAAATTATCCTGTGGCAAGTATTAAAGATATTCATTCAGGTGTTGCATTTATTAATTCTGTGTGGGATATTAAATTTATTCATATTCAAGGCGAAACGCTCGACCTAAACAATATAGAACACAATATTTTGCGAAAAATGGAGGAACCACGCATACACTTTGCAGTAAATTGCGCAAGTTATAGTTGTCCCAAATTATTAAATGAAGCTTACACCGCTCAAAACCTCGACAAACAATTACAACAACAAGCCGAAGGCTTTATAAATGACCCATCAAGGAATAAAATCACAGAAAATTCAGCGCAAGTAAGTTCAATTTTTAATTGGTTTACAGGAGATTTTACAAAGGATGGTTCACTCAAAGATTTTATCAATACCTATTCAAAAGTAAAAATCAGCCCTGAGACTAAAATTGAATATATGGATTATGATTGGAAATTGAATAAACAATAAAACTATTTAATAGCTTTAAAAAAAAGGAACCTGGTTTTTAATCAGGTTCCTTTTTTTATTTAAAGTCATCTTATAACCCTAATCTCCTCCTGTAATCTTAAATTTAAATAAACTTTACATTTCACTTGGAACTTTTCATGATTAGTTGCTATTTTCACTCAATATTACATCCAACATTTTAAACTTCAAGTTACAATGCATATCGTAATTATTGGAAATGGAATAACAGGAATTACCGCCGCAAGAACTTTGCGCAAAAATTCTGATTGCGAAATCACAGTTATTTCCGGAGAAACGGATTATTTTTTTAGCCGAACTGCTCTCATGTATGTTTATATGGGCCACATGAAATTTGAACATATTCAACCTTATGAAAATTGGTTTTGGAAAAAAAATAGAATCAATCTAAAAAAAGCTTGGGTTAAAACAATTCATACCGAAAATAAAACCTTGCATTTTGATAATGATGAAACAATGGTTTACGATAAATTATTAATTGCTTCAGGTGCTAAGTCAAATAAATTCGGTTGGCCGGGGCAAGATTTAAAAGGTGTGCAAGGCCTGTATACCTATCAAGATTTATTAGAGCTTGAAGCCAATACAAAAAATGGTATTTCGCGTGCCGTAATTGTTGGTGGCGGACTCATTGGAATTGAAATGGCAGAAATGTTGCAATCAAGAAATTATCCGGTATCCATTTTAGTGCGCGAAACAAATTATTGGAATAATGTACTTCCCGAACAAGAATCCTCATTAATATCAAAACATATTTTACATCACGGTTTCGATTTGCGTATGCAAACTAACCTCAAAGAAATTGTTGATGATGGCACAGGAAAAGTAAAAAGTATTATTACTGAAGCCGGAGAAGAAATCGCTTGTCAAGTAGTT
>JBBRGZ010000131.1:0-8054 GCA_038223395.1 Chitinophagales bacterium | reverse complement strand
CAACAAGATGCAACAAGATACAACAAGATGCAACAAGATACAACAAGATGCAACAAGATACAACAAGATGCAACAGGAATGGAACAAGAATGCAACAGAATGCAACAAGATGCAACAAGATGCAACAAGATGCAACAAGATGCAACAAGATGCAACAGGAATGGAACAAGAATGCAACAGAATGCAACAAGATGCAACAGAAATGTTACAGAATATTACAGAATAAATAGTATGCAACAAGATATATCAAAACACTACAGGTTGCAACATGTTAAAAATCAGAAATAACGATATTCCTATTCCTTAATCAACTTAGAGATTACCTGTGTTTCACCATTGTTTAATTCCATTAAATAAACCCCACCAGGGACTTCAGTAATATTGAAATAAGAATTATAAACACCTTGCTGCATATTTCCCTCGAAAAGTGGATAGGTGGCAGCCCCATTAATCGATACCAGTTTAATACTTATCATTTGAGAGGTCGGCAAACTGAAGGCAACATTAATATAACCTGATGCGGGATTAGGATATATTGAAAGAGATAATACTTCAGCATTTAAAATTGCTACTGTTGAAGTATCTTCAATTTCACAAGGTTCAAAAGCATAAGTTCCGGGCGAACCGCCGGGACAAATTGATATCCAATTATATCCACTGTTCATTAATCCTAAAGAATCTACAAGTTCTAAAGTATAATCACCACCATCAGCGGCTAATGGCCAGGGACTAATATCGTGATAATTAACTGAAAGCGTTAAAATTCCATTTGCATCGTACATTCTAATCCACTCGCCATTATTTCCTAATTTAAAATTAAATGATGCATCATAATTTAAAATATAGGGATGCGCATCAATAAATTTTGATTCTGTTTGAGCAAGCACCCAATTTTGAGCCGGTTCTAAAATGCGCCCGTCGGGAATAATAAATTGGTGGTCTACTCCAATAGAATCATCCATAAATTTCCATCCACCGATGTCAACATTTGCATTTGAAACATTGCGCAATTCTATCCAATCGTCGCTATCGAAAGTGCCGCCAGAATTATAATTTATCTCACTAAAAATTACAGCATCATCACAAGGCGTATAAGGCAATCCCGGTGATCCTCCTATGCATCCGTCAAACCAATTTTCAGCATTATTTAAATCGTCGAGAGGGTTTAGTAATTCCATAGTTCTGCCTTGCCCGTCGGCACCACCGGGCCAAGGCGCTCCATCTAAATATGTAAATTGTAATTTGAGATTATTTTGAATATCGAATATACGAATCGTTTCTTCGGTATTATCCAAACCAAATCCCAAAGGACCTGCAAAATTTAATATATCAGGATGTTGTGCAGCAAATAATGTTGGATCTACTGCAAAAACATAACGTTGATTTTCTTCCAAAATAATTCCATCAGGAATAGTATATGTATGCAATGGAACAGCATCTTTTATTTTCCATCCTGATAAATTAACAGCAGCCGTACCATAATTCCAAAGTTCTAACCAGTTGCCTGCGTTTACAGTTTCTTCGGGATGATAATTTACTTCACTTACGGTAATTTCCTCAGGCATTGGAGCGCCTTCAAAATAGGCGGTAAAAGTTTCATCGCTTGAAATATTTGATAAAAATCCAGTAGATAATATGTCGTCAATAAATTCGCTATCACCCCAATTTAAAAATGTATATCCTGTATTAGGAATAGCAGTAATTTGAACCGGTACCCCATCAAAATAAACACCAGACCAAGGCATATCAAAAATTGTGAGTGTACTAATATTAATTCTTCCTGCGCCCGGCGGAGAACACTCGAGGGTAATATTCACTTTACCATCTAAATTAAATCCGTTATTAATATGAGTGCGCACTTTAGTAGATCGCAACGTAAAATCGTCGCGCAATGCAGTTCTATAATTTTCGAAGGTTGCAAGTTGATCCACAACATCGCCGTATCCCCATTTTAATAATTGCCGTGGCATTTCCGGAATTACTTCTAAATACATACTGTCTTCCATTGCCAGTGTGCGCTCCGGCAGCCAAGTTGAATTCATTAAATCGGCATAACGATTGACAAAATAATTGCGATAGATTGGATTTTGAAGAAGTGCCGCAAGTGGTTCTATATATTCTTGGGGACTAAATAATCCATCAATTAAATTCGAATTTACGTCAGACCATCCACCTATTCCCAATCCCAATTCTAAATCAATTAATGCATAACTCCATTTATTTTTTCCACCTCTGTCGCGCCACACCTTAATATTATTATAAGGCCAATCGTAATTTCCCATCCACGTTTCTGCTGCTATATAATCTGTAAAATTTTGAAGGTCTAAAATGGAATCTGCAACAAAATAAAAATCGCTGTCTTCAGGTGTTGGATAATTTGCAAGATAATTGCGCATTTCAATAAATTCTGAATCCGAACCACTTAATGTGCGCAATACCAAACCGTACCAATAACTTACACTTAATAAATCAAGGCTGTCTTTATTTATTCCTACTGCATGATCAAAATAGCCTTCATCTAATTTTGTTCTTAATTCATAATATCCAAAATATTCACCGTTTAAAAAAACAACAATTGGATCATATGCCATTTGTTCATTGTAGGTATCCTCTGTTGTGCGCACCATAAAAGCATCTTTATAAGGCAATACGTTACTCATATTACTTCCATTGCGCAAGTAGAATGTTTCATATTTCTCTACTTCACCAATTCTTTCTAATAAAGGATAATTTAAAGTGCCATCACCCAAAGCAGCGTTATCTAGCTCAATACGCATACTATGTTGTGGTAATGAACGACTTCCACCGGCGCCACCGTCCACTTTAAGGCCTACATTTTGTTCAAAAGCATTTACATGTTCTGCATCAAAATATTCTATATAAGTTGCCTTTTTCCAGTCAGTCCACCAGTTGTCAAATATACCTTGATCGCCATATAAATTACTATTATTAGTTGTAATTGAAATAACGGGAATTGTAATTACCTCATCAATAAAATAGGTATTTGTTGCAGTTTTTCCGGGATATAAAATACCTGCAATATCGAAAGGTCTTGCCTTAACTACTGTGGTAGCATCTATAACAATCGGCGCTGAATATATCGGATCAAAAATAGTTGGCACCTCGCCATTTAGAGTATAATGCAAAACAGTTCCTGCAGGAATTGTTAATTCGATTATTTGTTCTCCGTTATAAAATCCGGCTTCTAAATTAAAGCCTACAAGTCCATCAGTATATCCATCAAAATAAACTCCAGTATTAGTTGCATTTGGCGTTGGTGTTACGAATATTGCATGCTCTAATGCACCATCAGTAATACAACCTACAGATTGATCTGCCTCCGCAACATAAACAAATAAACTATCTTGTATAATTCCAGCTGTATTTGAAAGATAAGCATATTCGCCCTCAGGATTTAATTTAAAATTTGTATGTAATTGCGACATCACACCTGCCGAAGGAAACCATACAGGCAAAACATCCGACCAAATAATAGGTTCCTCTTTAACTGCAATAGAAAAAAATGGCCTTGCAGTAAGGTCGCTTGAACCGGGAGAAGTATTATGTACTTCTACGCATAAAACATTTTCACCTTCAACTATCCACGATTTAAAAAGTGTTTCGTCAAATAAAAAATGTTCGGGTGGACCACCGCTATACATTCCAGCTTCATGATCAATTCCTGAAAGTTCATTATATGCAGGCGAACCGTCGGCAAATCCATTTAATGCAATAACATTCCCATTCAAATAAGCAACAAATCCATCATCGTAATCCATGCTTAATATTGCAGATGCAATTTTTAATGTATCTTCAATTTGGAAGGTGTATCTTAAATACACTGAGCGCGTTCCTGATGTTATAATAGTAGAATCATCATCATCACCATAACCAACACTTACCTTACTATTTCCCCAAGCAGCATCATCATAATCCGGATTAATCCACGTTGGGATAGAAGCAGTAGGAACGTTATATTTCCAAATACTTGTATCACTTATTGGCTGTTCCCAATGGTTAATTTCTAAATCAGGCTTGCGGTCTTTGGCGGAAGTAAATACGAGTAAAAATTGCCCTGGTTCTAAGGTAATTGAGGGCAAAAGCCATTTAAGGGGATTAAGACTATCATCTGAAAGTCCGTAGTTTAATAAATTTACCCCGGCAGCACCTGCATTGTATAATTCAATCCAGGAAGGCGTATCCCCATCCTCATCATAGATGCTACTGCCATTTCTATTGGAACCCTCATTGATTATAACTTGGGAAAATGTTGGCAGATTCAAAAAGCAAAAGCATATAGCTGCTGAAACAAAATGTATGGATAACTTCATGGAATACCTTTAAATGTGGAAATACCTTACAAATATAAAATAAACCGAGCAAATACTATGTATAAGGGTATTTACATCAAAAATCCAATCATATTATTTCAGAAATTATTTATCCGAAAACTTATATCCTACACCGCGTATTGCATGAAAATAGGTTGGATTTTTAGGGTCGGTTTCAAAATATTTTCTAAACGCAAGAATAAAATTATCAATCGTTCTTGTTGACGGATATACATCGTAACCCCAAACAGTTTGTAGAATTAAAGTACGAGATACAACTTCATTTTTTCTATCGATTAACAATTTCAATAATTTTAATTCTTTATTTGTAAGTTTAATTACACCATTTTTTCCTTTGGCATCGTAGGTAACAAAATTAATGGTGTTATCGCCAAAAGTATATTCATTAAATTTATCTTCTGCAGGATTTTTGGAGCTACGTTTTAATAAATTGATAATGCGCAATAGAAGTTCTTCCAGGTTAAATGGTTTAGTCATATAATCATCACCACCAGTTTTTAGCCCCTTAATTTTATCAATGCTTGCATCTTTAGCAGTCAGAAATAAAATGGGTGTTTCTCTGTCTTCCAAACGCATTTGTTCGCATACATCGAAGCCATCCATTTCGGGAAGCATCACGTCTAAAATTACGAGATCAAATCGTTGTTCACGAAATGCTTTTAGGGCTTTTGAACCATCGGGAACAGCGATTACTTCATAGTTTTCGAGTTCGAGATTAAGTTTGAGATTTTCGCGGATGTGGTCTTCATCCTCTACGATTAAAATTCTATAATTCATAGTTGAGGGTTTTAGTGCAGTTGGTTGAATTATACGTTGCAGTTCTTAATTGGTTTTATTCTACTGTCATTAATTTGTCTTTTTATCTGCATTGCCAACCGGGATACTAATATCAAAGATAGTTCCTTGGGGCGAATTATTTTGCACTTCAATTTTACCAGCGTGCATCAATACAACTTGGTTTACAATAAATAAACCTAACCCGGTACCTTTTGTTTTTCTTGTTTCTTCAGTGCCAATTCGGTAAAATCTTCCAAATATTTTCTCTTTTTCTATTTCGGGAATACCAATACCTGAATCAGCTATATGCAAATGTATAAACTTTTCATCGCCCGTTAATTGCACAGCGATATCAGAATGTATGGGTGAATATTTAATTGCATTTTCAATGAGATTATATATTACTGAAGAAAACGAAAATCTATCTCCATAAAAATAAACATTATCTTCAATATGAGATATAAATTGATATTGATCTTTAAACTTCATTTGAATTCGGTCGAATATATTGCGTGTAACTGATGACAAATCAATGAGCTCTTTATTTAATTTGAAATTTGCACTTTCAATTTTAGAGGCGAGTAAAATATTTTCAACCAGAGTTTCCAATCGTTCAATATCATCCAACGACATCTCTGCCATTGTTTGCACCTGCTCCGCTTCCAAACGTCTTTTCTTAATTGTTTGCATAGACAGTTTGAGGGAGGCAAGGGGTGATTTTAATTCGTGTGTAATGGATAATAAAAAATTATTTTGCTGACGCGTAAGGGCGACCTCTTCGCGAAATGTTTTACGCATGCGCCAGAATCCTAGGGTAATTAATCCGATAAAAACAACTCCCTCGCCATATAACATCAATTCGGTACGTTTAAACTCAGAATGTAATTTGAGATAAATTGCTGTGGTGTAGAATTCGCTTAAATTTCTGCCCTTTTGCAAAAATATGGCTTCTTCACGTTTAATAATTTCATTGTAATTTTCGTAATTATTTTTATGCAATAAATACGACCACCAGATAAACGATGCAATGATGTAAACAAACACCACATGGAAAAATAAAAAATAGCGTGATTTCGAAATACTAGTCATTACTCCTGATATAATTTTTATCAAATATTAAACTCAGTACATCACAAATAATTTCTGCTGTATATACAATATCTTCATCGCTGTGTGCCTCGGAAACAAAACACACTTCATATCCTGAAGGGCCAATATAAATGCCTCTTTGCAATAATTCCCAATGCAAATATTTGAATTTATCGATGGCAACACTATCAATTTGGGAGGATTTTCTGATAACACAATTTTCGGAAAATGCTATCCAAAAAATTGACCCTGTACTTAACACATTTACAGGAATATTATTTTTTAAGGTATGTATATTGATGGTATCCGCTATGCGCTTTGTTTTTTGTTGTAATAGTGTATAAAAATCTGTTTCTAGACAGGCACTCAATTGTGCTATACCGGCAGAAATAGACAAGGGATTTCCTGATAATGTTCCTGCTTGATACACAGGTCCGTCGGGCGAAATCATTTGCATAATTTCTTTGCTTGCTCCATATGCTCCAACCGGTAATCCGCCACCAATAATTTTTCCAAAGGTGATAATATCAGGTTGAATATTAAAATAACCGGCTGCGCCTTCAAATCCAACTCTAAAGCCTGAAATTACTTCATCAAAAATTAATAGAATATTGTGTTTAGTGCATATTTCGCGCAAAAATTGGAGGTATTCTTTGCGTTGCAATAACAAGCCATTATTTGCTGGAATTGGTTCTATAATAATGCAAGCAATATCACTTCCATATTGTGCAATTGCCTCTTCAACAGCTGCCTCATTATCCAAATCAACCACCAGCGTATCATTTGCCACAGAAGGCGGCACTCCTGCTGAGGATGTTTCGCCAAAGGTAACCAACCCCGATCCGGCTTTAACCAATAAAGCGTCGCTGTGACCGTGATAGCATCCTTCAAATTTTAATATTTTTGATTTGCCGGTATATCCGCGTGCCAAACGAATAGCACTCATTACAGCTTCAGTTCCTGAAGAAACAAATCTCAATTTTTCAACAAATCTGTGATTGTCTAAAATTAATTTTCCAAGAATATTTTCATACCGTGTTGGTGCGCCGAAAGAAGTTCCGTTTTGTAAAGCATCGCTTACTGAATTTAAAACACGCGCATCGGCATGACCTAAAATGAGTGGACCCCACGAGCAGCAAAAATCTATAAATTCGTTATCGTCTTCATCCCAAATTCTAGACCCCAAACCTTTTTTAATAAACAATGGCGCTCCAAAAACTGTCTTAAATGCGCGCACCGGAGAACTCACCCCGCCCGGAAAATATATTTTCGCCTCTTCAAATAATTTTTCTGATATCTTTCTTTTCATAATCTTTTTGTTGCAGTTGGAAATTCTATAAAAAAAGTTGTGCCTACATCTTCATTCGATTCAAACCAAATAAATCCGCCGGTGCCTTCAACAATATTTTTACACATTGCCAACCCAATGCCCATTCCCGAACTTTTTGTAGTAAAATTTGGCACAAACACTTTGTCTTTTTCGTTTTCTGAAATACCCGTTCCGTTGTCTTTTACTCGAATTAATGCACGCAAATCAAGGAGTTGCAAATCAATGTCTATTTTTCCCTCCCGATCGTCAGGAATCGCTTGAATGGCATTTTTAATCACGTTATTAAATACACGTAAAACCTGATTTTTGTCTGCAAAAACATCAATTCTTTCGTCAGGCAATTCAATATTAATTACTATATCTTCATTTTCTGAAAATAATGCTGTTGCGCTTTTCAAAACATCATTAATGCATAACATTTCATTTACAGCTTTTGGCATAACAGCAAAATTTGAAAATTCTGATGCGATATTTGATAGGTTGTCAATTTGTTCTAAAATAGTTTC
>JBBRGZ010000130.1:0-8094 GCA_038223395.1 Chitinophagales bacterium | reverse complement strand
ATCTTTTCTATTTCTTGTCTGGAAACAATAGCCGGTTATGTTTCCGATTCTACTGATTGCAACGATACAGATAATACAATTTATCCCGGAGCGGAAGAGTTGTGCAATTATTTGGATGATGATTGCGACGGCATTGCAGATGATAATCTTGCTTATATTCTTTCTTTTGAAGATGCCGATAATGATGATTATGGCAATATTGCAGTTGACTCCCTAAGCTGCGAATTGCCTGATGGTTATGTATTATCCAACACCGATTGTGATGATACTAACGCTTTAATTTACCCGGGTGCAGAAGAAATTTTAAACGGTGTAGATGATGATTGTAATGGACTTAGTGACGAGGGCTTGAATCTTGCTAACTACTTACAAAACCAAATTAAAGTATATCCAAATCCTGCAACAGATTTTTTATTAATTAATTATTTGGGCAACGAACTACTTTTATTGGAGATAACAAATATAACCGGCGAAATTATCTATACAATACAAACCCAACAGCAAGACTACACTATTGATATCAGCAAATTTGCTGCAGGTGTTTATATATTAAAGGCACAAGGTATAACAGCAGAAGCCATTGTGCCATTTGTTAAGGAATAACTGCAGGCTGTATGTTAATTTTTATTTAATTTTGATTGATTTTTAAGCGTCTTTCATTTCCATAGCTACTATAAAAATATAAACTAAAAGAGATTACATGGCAAAATTTTTATCCGCCAAAGAAAAAATTTTGAGCAATGTGCGCAATGCATTATTGCATCAAACGAAGCAGCCATATCCAAATATGGAAACCAAGTAGCTTTTAGATAAAGAAATTATTTTCAAAGCAGATGTGGACAGACTTATTGGTCAGCGACCATTTGATGAAAAACATCATGAAGCGGTTAAGTTGGAGGAAAAAGAAACGATCGTAATTTCAGAAAATGGAGCAGACCATGTGGTTCAGGAGGTTGAAAAAATAAAGGCGGAGGATAATGAAGTGAAACCGTTCTGACCAATAGAAGTATAAATTTTTACAATAAATAGACCCATTAATTAATGAAACACTTGAAATTTTTTTGGCGATTATATCCTTATTCTTTCATAAATTTCAAACCTGTTTCTTCATTTGTTGTTTTTATTAAATAGATTCCTGAGGGATAATTGCTTACATCAATTTGTTGTTTTGGATAGATTGAAATAAAATTGGAAACAACCTCTCCGGCATTATTTAATATTTGAAAAGCTTCCTCCTTTTCATTAGACCACTCAATAAATAATAGATGTTTGGTCGGATTTGGGTATATTTTCATTGAATGTACGTTGAGTTCTTCTGTTGCCACACCATCATCAATAAAAGTATTGCAATTATCATCTAACTCATTTAATATTTCATCTGCGCCAGGATAGATATTCGGGTTTGTATCATCGCAATCTGTGCTATCAGGTGTATATCCTGTCACCACTGTACACCACAGCGAATCTATTTCGGCATTACCATAATTATCTCCATCAGCATCTATGTAATAAGTTGTAAAAGTCAGATCTTCATCAATCGTTAAATTGCAGTTATCATCAAAAGTATTACAAGTTTCAGAAGCACCCGGATTGATTAAGTTATTTGTGTCATTGCAATCTGTATTGTCAAATACATACCCAGGCAATTCAAAGCATGTTATCGAATCGATTAAATTGTTTCCGAAACCATCTGCATCTGTATCGATATACCAAATTAAAACAGTAGCATCTTCATCAAGGAGTCCATTACAGTTATCATCTATGTTGTTGCATATATCTGTAATAATGCTAGGGTTTATTTCTGCAGCGATATCGTTACAATCTGTATTACTTAAAACAAATCCTATCGTATCGGTACAACTATAAATGTAACCTGTATTTGCACCATAGGTATCACCATCTGCATCAGGGTAATACATTTGTAATTCGCAATTTAATTTAATCTTCAGACTCCATGCATCAGATCCATAAAAGGGTCCGGGTTCACCGTGATGTCCTGAAACATCACCGTCATCTGACCATGCATATCCTGTTAATAATATTGAAGAATCGGAACCAAGCAATGCTGCGTTTGCAAAATCTGTTTCTGTTCCGCCAAGACATTTTTGCCAACGAATTACCCCTGATGTATCAAGATTTATAAGCCAATAGTCACTATGCCCCGGGAGGCCTTGATGTCCATATACGTCACCATTATTATCAGAACCCGTTTTACCGGCAACAGTTATTGATCCATCAGCATGGATTAATAATTCGGAGCCTGTTTCATTCGAACTGCCACCTAATGCATTTTCCCAGATAAGGTCGCCTGTCGCATTCATCATAATTATCCATGCATCATTTGAACCATGAGCCTCTGTAATATCGCCATCGTAGGATTTTGCTTCGCCTACTACCACTATTCTGTCCGGATTAATTTCTGCAACAGCATAAGCAAAATCATCTTCTGACCCACCATAATCTTTTTCCCACAATAAATTGCCTTCCGGGTCTATTTTTATAAGCCAATAGTTTGTATCATCCCCCCAAAAATCAGTATACCCTGCTACAACATAGTTTGAATCAGCGGTCTGAATTATTTTATACCCGCGATCATCACCATAATAACCATAACTTTTTGACCATTCCGCTTCACCTATTGCATTTAATTTGACTACAATTAAATCTTTGTTTTCTGTGCTGCCGATATGATCAGAAAAAATCCCGTCATCAGAATTACTGTATCCGGTAAACATATACCCGCCATCCAATGTCTGGATTATTGATTTTGCTTCCTCGCTTGAACTTCCACCGATAACCTTTTGCCATAGGAGATCGCCATCTGAATTTAACTTAATGATCCAGCAATCATTATTTCCATAATTAATTCCAACATCTCCATCTGATGAAGTTGACCTACCAGCGATCAGAAAACCAGAGTCAATTGTACTAATTATTGAAAGACCGTCTTCACTGCTTGACCCGCCAAAAGTTTTTTGCCAGATGAAATTTCCATCAACATCTGTATGCACTACCCATATATCACTTGCGCCAGCATTATATGTTAAATCCCCATCTGCAGAACTGGAATAGGCAACAAATACATAGCCTGAATCCACCGCTTCACAAATAGCATTCCCTACATCACCGCTGAAGCCACCAAAACTTTTTTCCCAAACAATATCTACTACTTGTGAATTACAAACAGTAATCTTGCAAAAAAGAGCGAGGAAAACTAAAAATAGCCGGTTCATGTTCACTTAATAGCCAAAGATACAAAGTTTAGGTATATATGTTACCGGCGAAAATGTGTATGGGAAATTAAAATATGAAAGTGGGGTTCACCGTGTGCAGCGTGTTCCGGAAATAGAAATGGTAAAGCCGGAGGATACGGAGGTAAAGCCGTTTTGAAATAAGAATTAACAACTCAAACTTGAGTTAAAATATTTACAAACCGTGGCAGGAACTGCCGCGGCTTGGTGTTTTTAATGGATTGATATTGGTGTGAGTTTATAGTAACATTGAGGGGATTGCTTAGGAATTTCCTGCGGAATTACACGCAATTACGAGGTAGCCAATAGGAATTTGATTTGGATCACTTGGCTTAGATTGTTTATAACACGTAGCAATATTTCCTAAAAATAACTGAAATTTGAACTTTCATTTAAAAACATTTGGAATAATCCGATAAAAAACAATATGGCAAAAATATTATCAGCCAAAGAAAAAATTTTGAGCAATGTGCGCAATGCATTATTGCATCAAACGAAACAGCCATATCCAAATATGGAAACCAATGATGCCTTTTATGCAAAGTTGGATGAGCCGTTAGAAATTATTTTTGCGGAGGCTTTTAATGCGGTGTCGGGGCAATTTGTTTTTTGTGAAAACGAAAAAGAATGTGTTGACACATTAAAAGCATTAGTAACGCAAAAAGGTTGGGCGCATGTGTTATGTCCTGAACAATTATTACACAGTATGTTCGACCGTCACCAATTTATTCAATACGAACAAAGTGGTTTAGTAATAGAAGCTGATGCCGGAATTATGTTATGCGAAGCTTTAATTGCACGCACAGGAAGTATATTAATTTCGAGCAGACAAGCAAGTGGAAGAACACTTCCTATTTTCCCTGAAATAAATATTGTAATTGCATCTACAAAACAATTAGTTTTAGATATACAAGAAGGGTTTGCAGCAATTAGAAAAAAATACGATGGCAATTTTCCAAGTATGGTGAATTTGAATACCGGTCCAAGCCGCACTGCCGACATCGAAAAAACTTTAGTACTCGGCGCTCATGGACCAAAAGAAGTATATGTATTTTTAATTGATAACTGGACGATGGAAAATCCGGATGGAAAATAAACATATTTTTTTCGCTTCAGATTTTCATCTCGGTATTCCCGACCACGCTTCGAGTCTTGAGCGTGAAAAAAGAATTGTGCGCTGGCTCGACCAAATAAAATCCAACGCAAAACAAGTTTTCTTAATTGGCGATCTTTTTGATTTTTGGTACGAATATAAGCATGTTGTGCCTCGCGGTTTTGTGCGTTTGTTAGGAAAAATTGCGGAGCTAAAAGATGCAGGTATTGATGTGCAAATTTTTACAGGCAATCACGACCTGTGGATGTTTGGATATTTTGAAGAAGAATTACAATGTAAGGTACACCATAAACCCATTGAATTTACGGCAAACGGAAAATCGTTTTATATAGGTCATGGTGATGGTATTGGACCGGGCGACAAAGGTTTTAAGTTTATGAAAGGGATATTTAAAAGCAGATTGGCGCAAAAATTGTTTGGCATGTTGCATCCTTATCTTGCCTTTAAAATTGCGCGCTATTTCTCTCACAACAGCAGAATGTTAAATGGAGAAAATACATTTTTAGGAGAGGATAAAGAATGGCAGATTTTGTTTGCAAAAGAAAAACTTAAAACAGAACATATTGATTATTTTATTTTTGGACATAGGCATATTGCAATACAAATACCAATAGGCGAAAATTCATCGTTTATTAATCTTGGCGATTGGGTTATTTTTAACTCTTATGCTGAGTTTGACGGACAAGAATGTATATTAAAATATTTTGAAAAGTAGTTTATATATCTTTTTATTTTTTGTGGGACTGCGATTATCGGCGGCTGATTCTCTTATTGTAAAATTGGATGTGAGCAGCAGTTATTTAACCAGCGACAATTTATTTAATGTCTATTTTATCAATGAAAAACTAGAAATTATTCAATATAATTATCAAGATTCCACTCAACGCAGTTACAGTAATAAACAACTCGGCAGACCAACATTAATTGATGCATCAAACGCATTAAAAATTCTTGTTTTTTATGGGGATTATAATACCGTTGTTTTATTGGATAATAAATTGTCGGAACTTGCAATAATTAAGTTGAGTAATAATTTTAATAAAACAAATTATCAGCCCGTTGCAATTTGCAAAGAAAGTGAAAGTGATTTTATTTGGATGTATGACGACCTGAGTAGAAAATTAATTCAATTTGATGAAACAGGAACAGTAATTACGCAATCGGAGCCTTTTGATCAGTTGTTTGATTTTGCAGTTTTAAATCCCAAATTATTTAGTGTAAATAATACTATTTATTTGTTTTCTGCATCTGCCGGTTTAATGGTTTTTGATAATTACGCAAATTACATGAAAAGCAGCACACAATATGCAACTGCTCCCGATCAGATTACTGAGGATTTTTATCTTTTTACAAGTTTAAATGTTATTGAGTTATTCAATATTAAATCCACATCAACTTCCTTTTTTATAACGCCTGTTCAAGATTGTTTGCAGGCAAATATTGTGGGCGATAAACTATTATTGCGCACACAAAACTTCATCAGCATATATAAAATGAATAAGGGTTAGCGTCGCATTATTTATTTTTGTACTCCTTTTACTTTTCATTTTAAAAATATTCATGGATCTTTTATCAAAATTAGAGGCAATTAAAGAACGTTGGCTGCACATTCAAGAGCAGTTGAGCGATCCTGAAATTTTGAGCGACATGAAGCGTTTCAAAGCTTTAAATAAAGATTACCGCGACATGCAACCGGTGGTTGAGGCTTTGGACGAATATAAATTGGTTTTGGGAAATTTATTAGACAGCCGTCAGATTTTAAATACTTCAAAAGACGACGAGTTGCGCGACATGGCTAAGGCAGAATTGTTAGATTTTGAGGAACAAAAAGAATCCCTCGAAGAAAATATCAAACAATTATTAGTGCCAAAAGATCCGCAAGATGAGAAAAATGCGATAATAGAAATTAGAGCCGGAACCGGAGGCGATGAAGCTGCAATTTTTGCCGGCGACCTTGCCGAAATGTATACCCGTTTTGTTGCAAAACAAGGATGGAAACTGGAGGTAATGAACGAAAACAGGACTGAACAAGGGGGATATAAAGAAATTGTTTTTGAGGTGACGGGCGATACTGTGTATGGGAGATTAAAATATGAAAGCGGAGTGCATCGCGTGCAGCGCGTTCCTGAAACCGAATCGCAGGGAAGGGTGCATACGAGTGCTGCTACGGTTGCCGTTTTGCCTGAGGCTGATGAATTTGATGTAGAAATAAATGTGGGAGACGTTAAGGTGGATGTTTTTAGAGCGAGTGGAGCAGGTGGGCAACACGTAAACAAAACTGAAAGTGCTGTGCGCATGACGCATTTACCTACGGGCATTATTGCCGAATGTCAGGACGAACGCTCACAAATAAAAAACAGAGCCAAGGCGATGAAAGTTTTACGCACGCGTGTTTACGAAAAGTTTTATGCCGAACACATGGATAAAATCAGCCAGGCGCGAAAAACACTTGTTTCCTCCGGCGACAGGTCGGCGAAAATAAGAACTTATAATTTCCCTCAAAGCAGAGTTACCGATCACAGGATAAATCTTACAATGTATAATCTGCCTGAGGTTATGAATGGCAATATTGATGAGATTTTGGATGCGTTGCAGATGGCAGAAAATGCTGAAAAAATGAAAGTGGGGAGCATTTAAGACATTTTTGGAGCTTGTTATACTCTTCTGCTGCGGTTTATCACTCACTTTTAACCTTGCATTCTCTTACCTTTGTATCTATGAAACTTGCAGTTATAGGAACAGGATATGTTGGTTTGGTTACCGGAACTTGTTTTGCTGAAACGGGTAATCAGGTAATTTGTGCTGATATTAATGCTGAAAAAGTGCAGCGCATGCAGGCGGGAGAAATTCCAATTTACGAACCCGGTTTAGAAACCATTTTTCACAGAAATATTAAGCAAGGGAATTTAACTTTTACTACCGACTTGAAATATGCTGTAGAAAATGCGGAGGTCATTTTTTTAGCCCTCCCTACCCCACCCTCTGAAGATGGTTCAGCAGATTTAAAACACGTATTAGATGTTGCTGAACAATTGGGTAAATTAATTACTACTTATAAAATTATTATAGATAAAAGTACAGTTCCTGTTGGCACTGCAGAAAAAGTACGCGCACTGATTGCAAAAAATTGTAAACATGATTTTGATGTTGTAAGCAATCCTGAATTTTTACGCGAAGGAATGGCCGTTGAAGATTTTATGAAACCGGAGCGTGTTGTAATTGGCACTGAAAGTGAAAAAGCAAAAGAAATTTTAAATAGATTATATGCACCTTTTGTTCGGCAGGGAAATCCTATTATTTTCATGGATGAAAAAAGTGCAGAGCTCACAAAATATGCAGCAAATTCATTTCTTGCAACAAAGATTACTTTCATGAATGAAATTGCAAATCTCTGCGAAATTTTAGGTGCCGATGTTGATATGGTAAGAAAGGGAATCGGCAGCGATTCGCGCATAGGGAAACGATTTTTATTTCCCGGTGTAGGTTATGGGGGAAGTTGTTTTCCGAAGGATGTTAAAGCATTAAATATCATGGCAAATCAATCTGCTTATGAATTTAAAATTTTAAAATCTGTAATGGAAGTGAATGATGCGCAGTGGTTATTATTAATAGATAAGATTATTTCAAAATTCGGCAACGATTTAAAAGACAAAACTTTTGCTGTTTGGGGATTAGCATTTAAACCCAACACAGATGACATTCGCGAAGCACCTGCATTAAATATTATAA
>JBBRGZ010000129.1:0-8134 GCA_038223395.1 Chitinophagales bacterium | reverse complement strand
GGAATTTATTCTGATGCTGAAAAATTAATTGCAGATGTATTAACGGATTTTGGAACTATAGATGCAGTTGTAAATAATGCCGGCATTACAAAAGATAATTTAATGTTGCGCATGAGCGAGGAGGATTGGGATGCAGTAATTGATATTAATCTCAAATCGGTATTTAATATTACCAAATTTGCGATTAAACCCATGATGAAAGCACGCAAAGGTTCTATAATAAATATTTCTTCTATAGTTGGATTAATCGGGCAAGGGGGACAAGCAAATTATTCTGCATCTAAGGCAGGTATTTTAGGATTTACAAAATCAATTGCAAAAGAATTGGGCTCGCGCAATATTCGTTGCAACGCAATTGCTCCCGGTTTTATAGAAACAGATATGACCGGCGAATTATCTGATGAATTAAAACAAACCTATTTTAAATCTATTCCTTTAGGAAGATTTGGACAAGGCAGCGAAGTTGCAGATGTTGCCGTTTTTCTTGCAAGCGATATGAGCAGCTATGTTACGGGACAAACAATTAGTGTTTGCGGAGCGTTGCATACTTAATTTGCAATCGAACAACATTTTTAACCTGCAAGAACAAATCCTGCATTATGATTGCAGTAGTGACGAAAGTATTTTTAATAATATTGTTGTAAAGTCTACCAAAAATTTTATCCCTAAAGGTTAAAAATTTTTGTGCCTTAATTAAAAAATGAGTACTTTTGATTATGGATGAAATTATTTTTCTTGTTGAAGAATCTGCTGAAGGTGGGTATACAGCAAATGCATTAAATGCATCTATTTTTACGGAAGCCGAAACGATGTCAGACCTTAAAACTATGGTTAAAGATGCTGTTAAATGTCATTTTGAAGAAAAGGACCTACCAAAATTAATTAGGCTTCATTTTGTTAAAGACGAGATTTTTGCTGTATGAAATTGCCTCGCAATGTCTCTGCCAATGATTTGATTAAACTACTAAAAAAATATGGCTATGAACCTACAAGGCAATCAGGAAGTCATATTCGTTTATCAACAAAATTGGAAGGAGAGCATCACCTTACAATTCCAAATCACGACCCGATCAAAATTGGAACACTTTCATCAATTTTAAAAGATATTGCTATTCACTTTTCGAAATCAAAAGAGGAGATAATAAATGATATTTTTGAATAACAAAATTATCCCACAATGCCATTGCAGATAAAATTTACACACTGATTTATTTGCAAACGGAATGCCTACTTCATTAATTGAAATACTTTTGATAAATGAGGGCAGTTGAGTATTTTGCTTAATTTACTATCCTTACAACAGAATTTAACGTAAATCGGATATTATTTTACCTAATACCCACGTTTAAGCGCCGTATATTCGCAACTGAATGAATTTTCAATTATTTACAGATTATCCTTCTTGGTTTTGGCTTATTTGTGTTGTGTGTGGGGCAACCTATGCAGCAGGAATGTACTACAGAGAAAGAAAGCTGAGCTCAACTACTCAAATTTCAAGGTGGAAAAGCATATTGGCGGCATTGCGTTTTGTTGCCGTAATGTGCATTGCATTTTTATTACTAAATCCGTATTTAAAATCAAAATTTAATCAAACAGAACAACCAATTGTTATTCTCGCTCAGGATAATTCATCCAGTGTTTTGCAGGGATTAAAAGATACTGCTGTATATCAAAAATTAATGCTTGATTTACAAAAATCGCTTGAAGATAAATTTGATGTGCGCACTTATACCTTTGGAGAAAAGCTGAATGAAGGTTTTGACAACATGCATTTTCAGGAAAAATCAACAGACCTTTCTACTGCGTTAAGTGAAATTAATAATGCTTACGAAAATCTTAATGTTGGTGCAGTAATTATTGCAAGCGATGGTATTTATAATACAGGAAGTAATCCGGTGTATATAAAAAATGATTTGGGCTCACCCATTTATACAATTGCTTTAGGAGATACAGTTCAGAAAAAAGACATCCGTATTAATCGCGTTTTGCATAATAATATTGTGTATTTAAAAGATAAATTCACAATAATTTCAGAAATTGAAGCAATTTATTGCAATGGAAATAATCCAAAAATTACCGTAAGCGAAATTACAAAAGGTGGCAATAAAAAATTAGATGAAAAAAATATCAGCATCACAGGCGATCAATTTAATACAAGTATTAATTGGGAAATTGTTGCGGATGTTCCTGGTATTCGTCATTATAGAATAAGTGTGCAGTCGGTTGCAGGAGAAGTAACTACAGATAATAATGAGCAAGATATTTATATTGAAGTGTTAGATGCGCGGCAAAAGATTTTATTGCTTGCCAATTCGCCACATCCTGATATACAAGCATTAAAAGAAGCCTTAGAATCGAATCAAAATTATCAGGTAGACATACAATTAGCGGGCGAAATAAAAAATAACATTACCGATTACGATCTTGTTATTTTACATCAATTGCCATCCATAAAATATCCGGTAACCGAAGTATTAAATAGTATTAAAACAAGAAATATTCCTGTTTGGATTATTGCAGGCTCACAAACTTCTATGCCTGCATTTAATAAAATGCAAAATCTGGTAACCATTACTTCTTCAGGCCAATCGGCGAATGAGGTTACGGCAACTATTGACAATACGTTTAATTTATTTACACTGAGCGATAAAAGTGTTTCAGTATTTCCAAAATTATCTGCATTAAATGCGCCTTATGGTCAATACAATGTTTCGCCGGCAGCGCAAACGGTATTATATCAGAAAATAGGTTCTGTAATTACTAAAAATCCCTTGCTTGTGTATAGTTTACCTGGCAGCGAAAAATATGCAGTATTGTGCGGAGAAAATATTTGGAAGTGGCGTTTATTTGATTATGTTTTAAATACAAATCAAGATGCAACTACAGAACTCATTACTAAAACTGCACAATATTTAGTTGCAAAAAATGATAAAAAACAATTTCGTGTTTCGCAAGCTAAAAATGTATTAAACGAAAGCGAAGAAATTATTCTGGATGCAGAATTATACAACGACAGCTATGAATTAGTAAATGAACCCGATGCCACTCTTGTAATTAAAAATGAAGAAGGTCGTGATTTTCCTTTTCAGTTTTCGCGCACCTCAAAAAGTTATTCTCTAGATGCGGGATATTTCCCGGCAGGTAATTATACCTTCGAAGGTAAAGTTGTTTTGAATGGAAAAGAATTTAAAGACAACGGCGCTTTCAGTATTTCGCCGGTCCGCTTAGAAACAATAAATACAACAGCAAACCATAATTTATTAAATCAGCTTGCTACCGAAAGCAACGGACAAATGGTTTACTCAGATCAATTAGATATATTAATTAAAACAATTGAAGACAGCGCATCTGCAAAACCGGTCCTAAGAGAAGTTGTTAAAACACAATCTATCATTAATTTAAAATGGATTTTCTTTTTAATTCTTGGACTTCTTGGTGTTGAATGGTTTGTTAGAAAATTTAATGGGGGATATTGATTTATTTTCTGAGTTCTGGGCCTGCCTGACGACGCATTTGCGTCTGGCAGGTTCTAGGTTCTGTGTTCTAGGTTCTGTGTTCCGGGTCTGCCTGACGACGCATTTGCGTCTGGCAGGTTCTAAGTTACACATGCCGCGGTTGGCGTCCTCGCCAATCCGCTCGAATCATGAGCAATGAGAAATGAGTTGACATTGCAGTGGAGTTTAAAATTGCAATCCTTTTTTTTACAATGAAGTATCCAACAAAATTCGAAAGCCCCAATCTTAACTCGAGTCAGCCCACTGACCCCTGACCTCTGCCCATTGACTCATTGACCCCTAACCATCCCCTCATTTATCTACAATCACAAACACATCTTCGTTTGGTTTTTTCATGTAGTATTTTTCGCGGGCAAATTTTTCGAGTGCTTTTTGACTAGATTTTAATTCGGCGAGTTGTTTTGTTGTTGCAGAAGTTTCTTTTATGTAGAATGCAATTTGATTTTTTGCTACACTCAAATTATGCATACGTTTATACTGGCGAACAAAATTATTCTGATCAAAAAATGTAATCCACACAACAAAAACAAATATTGTAAAAACGTATTTATTTAATAAAATGGCAGGGACCTTCCATCTTTTAATTCTTGTTCTGAAATCTTTAAATTTTGACATTTTTTATTACATCTTGTTTTAGAAAACTGTAGGTAATAAATAAATTATTGCCTAACTGATTCTCTATTCTGTAAAAATACACTGAACATACAACAGCATAAACGCCAGATATTGTAAAAAGCGTGTGGATAGTATACTAAAATCGGCAGAATTTATTTTAAAAACACATTGCCCGGCCAGATTGCATATTCGCCCAACTCCTCTTCAATGCGCAGAAGCTGATTGTATTTTGCAACCCTATCGCTCCGGGATGCTGAACCCGTTTTAATTTGTCCGCAATTGAGTGCAACCGCAAGGTCGGCAATTGTAGTGTCTTCCGTTTCGCCGCTTCTGTGACTCATTACGGAAGTGTAACCTGCGCGTTGCGCCATTGAAACTGCATTGATAGTTTCTGTTAAAGTACCAATCTGATTTACTTTTACTAAAATAGAATTGGCAATATTTTCTTTTATTCCGCGGTTGAGTCGTTTTACGTTTGTGCAAAATAGATCATCACCCACTAATTGAATTTTTCCACCGAGATTTTGTGTCATTAATTTCCAACCATCCCAATCGTCTTCAGCCATACCGTCTTCAATACTTGCAATGGGATATTTTTTACTCCAATTAACCCAATAGTCAACCATTTCTTCTGAGGTTAATTTTTTGCCATCAGATTTTTTGAAAACATACAGTTTACTTTCTGCATCATAAAATTCGCTTACTGCAGGATCAAGACAAATTACAATATCTTCTCCGGGAATATAATTTGCGCTTTCAATTGCATTTAAAACAATTTCAATCGCTTCTTCATTTGTTTGAATATTAGGTGCATATCCACCTTCGTCGCCAACATTTGTAGAATACCCTTTATTTTTTAATATTTTTTTGAGATGATGAAATACTTCAACTCCCATTCTCAGTGCATCAGAAAAATTATCTCCTCCAATTGGAGCAATCATAAATTCTTGAAAATCAATCTTATTATCTGCATGAGCGCCACCGTTCAAAATATTCATTAATGGAACCGGCAACGTGTTTGCATTTACTCCACCTACATATCTATACAAAGGCATATTCGCCTCAATTGCAGCAGCTTTTGCACATGCTAACGAAACAGCTAAAATTGCATTCGCACCTAATTTAGATTTATTTGGAGTGCCATCTAATTCAATCATTAATCTATCTAATTGATTTTGGTCTGTTACATTTTGACCTTCCAATTCATCTGCTATAAAATCATTCACGTGTTCAACTGCGCGTAAAACACCTTTTCCCATATATACTTCAGGATCTTCGTCGCGCAATTCTGCAGCTTCGTGAATACCTGTGCTTGCTCCTGAGGGAACGGCAGCACGTCCAACGGCACCTAATTCTGTAATTACTTCAGCTTCAACTGTGGGGTTTCCTCTGGAATCTAAAATTTGTCGTGCAAATACATTTAATATATAACTCATATCTCAAAAGGTTTTGGAATTTTAAATTAATTTAAATACAAGATGAAAAATGAAGTTACATTATTGCATCAACTTCACAAAATCATCAAACAAATATCTTGCATCGTGCGGTCCCGGAGTTGCTTCAGGGTGATATTGCACACTGAATGCTTTTTTATCTGTTAGTCTAAATCCTTCGATGGTATTATCATTTAAATTGATGTGTGTTACTTCCATATTTTTTGAACTGCGCACGTCATCTTCTTTAATACTAAAACCGTGATTTTGTGTTGTTATTTCGCACAAACCCGTTTTTAAATTTTGCACAGGATGATTACAACCTCTGTGCCCATGATGCATTTTATATGTTGGAATGCCGTTTGCCAATCCAATGAGTTGTTGTCCCAAACAAATACCAAACATCGGAACATCTTTATTTAAAATATTTTTTACAGTTTCAACTGCATAACCCATGCTCGCCGGATCGCCGGGACCATTTGAAATAAAATATCCATCTGCATTAAAATCTAATGTTTCTTCAAATAATGTTTTGGCAGGAACAACTTTTAAATAACATCCTCTATTTGAAATATTTTCAAGTATACTTTTTTTCACACCAAAATCATATACTATCACTTTTTTTTCTGCATCTGCATTTCCGATAAAATATGGATTTTGAGTAGAAACTACACTTGCCAGTTCCAGACCATTCATATCAGGTACTTTATTTAATCGTGCGGTGAGTTCAGCAATATCTGTTGTTTCACTGCTTATAATACAATTCATGGCGCCTTTGCTGCGAATGTGACGAACGATGGCGCGAGTATCAACATCGCTTATTGCAACCAGACTTTCATCCAATAAAAAATCCTGAATAGAATCTTCTGTTAGCCTGCGTGAATATTGATTTGTAAAATTTTTAACGGCGAGACCGGAAATTTTGATTGAATTGCTCTCCATATCCTCCTTATAGGTGCCATAATTACCGATATGGGCATTTGTCATAACCAAAATCTGTCCGTAATAACTCGGGTCGGTAAAAATTTCTTGATAACCGGTCATTCCGGTATTAAAACATAATTCGCCTGTTGTGGTGCCGATTTTGCCAGCACTGTAGCCGTTAAAGGCGGTTCCATCTGCTAAAAGTAGAACAGCGGGAACTTTTTCGAAGTTTTCCATTAAAAGACAAAGTTAAATAATAAGCAAGAAATAGGCGGATAAAAAGTATGTATTCGAGGTAATTTCCTCAAAAAGAAATACACGTTTTATTCACAAAAGCAATCAAATTATTTTCTTGCGCTTCCTAAATCAGGTAATTGATAGGCAAATGTGGTTCCGTTGTTTTGCACAATTTTAATAATTTCAAGAAGCACTTCGTTGCGTGTAATAATATGTTCAGCCCATTCTTCATAATCGAAATGCATTTCTACCATAATTTCTATGGCCATATTTCCGAAGTTAGCAAGACCTACATTTACTTCATCATTCTTTTTTGGATGGTTATCACCAAAGGCTTTTATGTCTTTAATAATATTGCTTATTTGTTCGGGAGTGGATGTATAACTCAACCCCATATTAAAAAAAATTCTACGCGATGTTCTACGCGAAAGATTTTTCATTTTGTTATTGACAATATTTTTATTGGGTATTGTCATAAAACTTTTATCAAGTGCACGAATTCTTGTGCTTCTAAATCCCACCTTTATCACCTTTCCAGATTCGCCATCAACTTCAACTATATCACCTACAATAAATGGTTTTTCAGTAAAGATGGAAATACTGCCAAAAACATTTTGCAAACTTTCTTGTGCAGCGAATGCGATTGCAATTCCGGCAATTCCTGCACCGGCTACAATAGAATAAATATTAACAGCGAAAACAGAACCTAAAACACTCAATATGGCGAGAATCCAGATTAGAATCCGTATTACTTCCTTTAAAAAAACAACTAACTGATCGTCCCAAGGGTCTTCCGTTTTTAATGCACGATGATTGAGTAGAATGATAAAAAAATCGCCCAATCTAGAAATCAGCCAAGCAATATTTAATATTAATAAAAAACGATAAACGCTGCCTAATAAAAGGAGTATATAATTTTTTGCAACTTCATTTTCCGCATTAAAGGGATAATTGATAGCTTTAAATCCATAATATATTGTGAGTAAAACAATTAAATATTGGAGTGGCTTAAGAATGAGATGCAGAAAGTCTTCAATTAACTCACCTGCATCTGTTTTTTTTACTGTTTTAAATAATAATACACTTATGCCTTTCGAAATATACTTTTTGAAGATTATTACAAAGATTATTACCCCTAGAAGCCAAAACCATTGTCCCCAAGAATTGTGTAAAACCTCAGTATGAAAAAACTCCTGAATATTCAAAATCATAGTGCAAAGTTAATAAGGACAGGCCTAAAATTGAAATATTGTGCCTTGCCGTAATACTTTAAAAACTTCTAAATGCAGACGGTTAAGTAGTTTAAAGGTTTTCATTTTTAAGGAAAATATTACAAAATTCGAAATTGCACTTGCATTTTATTGACTGAATAAATAGACAAACAATAAAATAAATGGTGTAAAGCTTACT
>JBBRGZ010000128.1:0-8170 GCA_038223395.1 Chitinophagales bacterium | reverse complement strand
GCCCCACTAAAATCTACTTCAGTGAGTTGCACTTGTTTAAAAACAGTTTTTTTAATCTTAGTTTTATAGAAAGAGCAGTGATTCAAATTACAATTTTCAAATAAAAAACTTAATCCAAAAGGATTACAAGTTGCAAAATCTAAGCCCAGCATTTTACAATCTTTAAAATGCACATCCGAAAAGGAAGTGCCATTTAATTTTGCAAGACTGAAGTTACATGATGAAAAGTGACACTTAGAAAAACGAAATTTCGATAAATCACCATTTGAAAAATCGCAAGAAATAAAATTGCAACTTGCATATTCACCTAACTCAATTGGGTTTAGGTTGAGATTTATTTTATCAAATGTTTTTTCTTCTATATAAACAATTTGCATTTTAACCAACTTCAGTTTGATAATTTTTAATGCAAATCGGTTTCACCTTTTACATCATTTTCTTTTTTATTTTCTTTATCCTCACCTTTCAAATAGGTAGGCAAATTTAATCCGGCCATATTAAATAAATCATTTAAAGGCGGCACGGTTTTCATCATACCTGAAACAAAATTTGCAGTAGATGAATTCTCATTTTGACCATTGCCGGAATCCCATACTGTTATTTTATCTATTTTAATATTTTTTACAGCTTCCACCTGAATTTTAACGAGTTCGGGTAATTTTTCAAGTAATAATAATTGGAATGCTTTTGTTGGGTCTCCACCTGCAGCGGCAACTACATCTTTATAACCTTGGGCTTGTTTTGTCAATATTTCGAACAAACCTTTTGCCTCTGCTTCCATTTTTGCAAAGATGGCATCGGCTTCACCCTTTGCATTTTCTCTTATGGTTTCTGCCTGGGCTTGAGCTTCAATAATTGCACGTTGCTTAGCAATTTCTGCGGGCACAACAATATTTGCAATTTGAGTAGAACGCTCTCTTTCGGAGCGCGCCATTTCGGCCTTCTGTTCTGCAACATACGATTCTTCTAGTGCTTTTGCTTGTTGTACTTTTTCAGCTGTTATTGCAATACGCAAAGATTCTGCCTCTTTTTCACGGCGCAAAGCTTCAGAATTTGCAATGTTAATTTTGGCTTCGTTTTCTCCTTTAATAGCAATCGCATTTGCTTCCGATGTTTTTACTCGCGTGTCTCTATCGGCTTCTGCTTTACCAATTGTTTCATCCTTTGCTGCAGTTGCTATACTAATTTCTCTATCCTTTTGTGTAATTGCAATTTTTACGTCTCTATCTCGATGTGTTTCTGCAATTTGAGTATCCTTCTCTCTATCGGCTAAAGCCTTTCCTGTTTCACCAATTTTTTCTTGTTCTGCTACGCTGATTTTTGCTTCGTTAATTGCTTTTGCAGCTGCTTCTTTTCCTAATGCTTCTATATATCCGGATTCATCTTTAATATCTGTTACGTTTACATTAATTAATTTTAATCCAATTTTTTTTAGTTCGCTATCCACATTTTTAGAAATATTATCCAAAAATTTATCCCGGTCTGAATTAATTTCTTCGATAGTCATTGTTGCAATAACCAAACGCAACTGACCGAATAAAATATCTTTTGCTAATTCTTGAATTTGTTCTGATGATAATCCCAATAATCTTTCTGCAGCAGTATTCATGCTATCTGCTTCAGTGGAAATTGCGATAGTAAATCTACAAGGAACATCTACACGAATATTTTGGCGACTCAATGCATTTGTTAAATTTGCTTCTATGGAAAGTGGCTTTAAATCCAAAAATGCATAATCTTGAATTACTGGCCAAATAAAGGCGCCGCCGCCATGAATACATTTTGCCGAAGTGCCTCCTGTACGACCGTAAACGACCAAAATTTTATCAGAAGGGCATCTTTTGTATCTCGAAATTAGGGCAGTTATTGTTACAAATAACACAATGGCTGCTACTACAATTATTATTATTGGGCTCATATTTGTGGTTTAAATTTTTTCTACTATTAATATATTTTCATTGTCAATTTTAATCACTTTAACTAAAGTTCCTGATGCAATTGCTGCATTTTCTGTCATTGCCTGCAATTCGTGATAAGAACCGTTAACACTCACCATAACTTTTCCTTTTCCCGTTCTATATTCAGGAATATTAAGGTATACTTCCGCAGTTTTATTTATGGTATTTGAAATCTTAAAGGAATTATCTTCCGCCAATTTTTGTACTTGCAACATGATGACAAAAAATAAAAAGATAAATAATAATCCAACTGCAAGTGCAACAATTATAAGCAATATTTTATTTGAGATTGTTGTATAAAATGAGATGCCGGTCCAGCTAAATCCCAATAAAAAATTAATAAGATTACGCAGAGAAAATAATTGAAACGGAGCTTCAGCTCCTGAAAGGTTGCTGTCAAAATCTGCATTTACGCCATCGTGCGCATCTGCACCCATAAAGGTCATTATCGTTTGAATTATAAAAATGACACTTGCAGGAATTGCAACATACCAAAATGTTTTGAGAAGCGGTTCTAAATTTTCCAGTATTTCCATGAAAGTCAAATTTACAAGACTTTTGGAAATTTTATCAGGAATTTTCTGATTAATGGCTAATACAATACTTTTAAACAAACTAAAGACCGGCATTAAATCACGTTTAGGCGATTAATTGCAGTTCTATATGAATGATTAACCCTTATAAAAAATTCTTATCACGCATTTTTAAGTGCTTCAATATCAAATTTACGCATGCTCATAAATGCTTTTATCACTCGGTCCGATTTTTCAGGGTTGCTCATTAATTCGCCCAAAATAGTTGGAACAATTTGCCATGAAACTCCAAATTTATCTTTCAACCAGCCACACATACTTTCTTCACCACCTTCGGTAAGTTTTTCCCAGAAATAATCAATTTCTTCTTGATTATCGCAATTCACCACAAAAGATACGGATTCATTAAAAGTAAACTGAGGACCTCCATTTAAACCCATAAACCGATTGCCGTTTATTTCGAAAAGAACCACCATTGGGTTTTCTTGAATTATTGCGGAATCATTAAATACACTGCAATAAAAATCTGCTGCGGCTTTGGCTTGGCCGTTAAACCATAAACAAGGATAAATATTTTTTTTCATATATTAAATTTTTTACAAATCTAAAATGTTATTCTCGAATTGGCACTGCAATAAAACGACAATAGAAAGGGTACAATGCGACATTCTACAATGGATTTATATTTATTTAATCTACTATAGTCTCTTTTTCGAATGGCGTTTTTAGAGTAATTTTAAGAATTACAAACCCTGTTGTTCCAGCAAGAATTGAAGCTACTAAAATGGCAATTTTCGAATTAATTATCATTGCCTCATCAGTAAAAGCAAGGAGCGTAATAAAAATAGACATTGTAAATCCAATACCTGCTAAAAATCCAGCGCCAACTATATTTTTCCATCGCAAATCTTTTGGTAAAATGCATAAACCAAGTGCCGTTCCTAAGGCTGAAAATAATAAAATTCCCAGAGGCTTACCGATTGCTAATCCCACAATTATTCCTATGCTACTGCTATTTGATAAACCGTTAATCCAATCGGCATTTATTGCTATACAGGTATTTGCTATTGCAAATAATGGCAATATAAAAAATGCCACAGGCTGATGTAAATTATGTTGCAAAATATAGGAAGGTGATTTTTTTCCACCATCACCAAATGGAATTGCAAATGCAACTAATACACCCGTTATTGTGGCGTGCACACCGGAAAGCGACATGAAATACCACATGATAATGCCACCAATTAAATAAGGCAAAAGATTGCGCACTTTCAATCTATTTAAAATGAGTAATACAACAAAAATTCCAAGAGCAATAAAAAGATTTGTTAATGATAAAGAAGTGGTATAAAAAATGGCAATAATAATAATTGCACCCAAATCATCCATAATTGCAAGTGCAGTTAAAAATACTTTTAATGATAATGGCACTCTTTTTCCCAAAAGCGATAAAATACCAATTGCAAATGCAATATCTGTAGCCATTGGAATTCCAGCGCCTGTTTGGGTATTGGTTCCATAATTAAAAAGTAAGAAAATACCCGCAGGCACCAACATGCCGCCAATTGCACCAAAAATGGGTAAGGATGCATTTTTAAAACTGGAAAGTTCACCATCATAGATTTCGCGTTCTAATTCGAGACCTATTAATAGAAAAAAAATAGCCATTAATGCATCATTAATCCAATGCACCAAACTATGCCCTCCAAAATCTTCTTGCCAAAAATTAATATAACCAGTTTGCACCGCTGAGTTGGCTAAAAGGAGTGATACTATAGTTACAAAAACCAAAATTAAACCGCCGGCTTTTTCGCTTGCAAAAAACTCATCGTATAAACGTTTTATCATCATATACTTACATTAAAAAAATCATGTTATACTTCAATCCATGCAAAAATAACCAAAGCTAAAATACCAAGAGTAACATAAAATATAATACCATAAAGGGACCAGCGCAATGCTTCTTTATAGCGCCTGTCGTAGCCATCTGCTTTCAATGTTCCACTTATCATCATAGTTGCGAAACCCGGCATTAAAAAAATAACCCATTTCCAAGTATTTTGTAAAGGTGCTTGAGCTTTATTTAAAACTACAGCTTGCCTATGCTGTAATTCTTGTTCTGCATTATGATATAACTCATCCGACAAATTTCTATCCCTTAATTCAAATTCTGCAGCAGAAATTGCTTCGGGTAAATAATCGTTTGGTTGACTATTTACAATTTCAATTAATTCGAAGTTTTGCCGTTTGGCCATTTCTTCGGAAAATTCATTTACTGGTAGCATTAAATTCCGATTTACTAAAGCATAAAAGTGAACAATACTGTGTTTTATACTAATTTCGTTTTTGAAGGGACTTCAAATATAATAAAATTCAAATTTATAAATAGCAACAACGCTTTTGTTATTTGAAACGGGGTTCACACTGAGAGCAGAAATTACCGCATTGGAGATTATCTAACAGCAAATAATTTTAGTTCATGACTGAAATTCCCTGAAGAAAATTTATTAAACTTTATAGGATGGAAGAAGTGAGATTGTAAAATATTACTATTCAAAAAAAAATGAGGCTGCCACATTTAAGGCAACCTCATTTAAAAATATTATTTCAATTTCATTAATAAATACGAATATTCAAGAGCAGATCTTCTTGCAATTTGATCGTTAGTTGAGCTGGCGCCGTGGCCACCTTCTATGTTTTCGTAGTAATACACTTTATAGCCCATACCTTCCATTTTTGCTGCCATTTTTCTTGCATGTCCGGGATGTACGCGGTCGTCGCGCGTTGAAGTTAGAAAAAACACTTCAGGATATTTTTTACCTTCTTTTAAATTTTGATATGGCGAATATTTACTTATAAATTCCCAATCAGCAGGAACATCCGGATTACCATATTCAGCCATCCAACTTGCGCCTGCTAATAATTTATTATAACGCTGCATATCTAAAAGTGGCACTTCGCATAAAACGGCATTATATAAATCGGGGCGCTGAGTAAAAGCCACTCCCATTAATAAACCGCCGTTACTCCCCCCTTTAATTCCGAGGTGTTTGGGTGATGTTATTTTTCGTGTAATTAAATCTTGTGCCACTGCATGAAAATCATCATAAATATTTTGACGTTTTTCGAGCATACCTGCTTGATGCCATTGTGGTCCAAACTCTCCGCCACCGCGAATATTTGCAACTACATAAACACCACCCATATCTAACCAACTCTGGCCAACAGTACCAGAATAATAAGGCAAAATTGAAACTTCAAAACCACCATATGCAGTCAATAAAGTAGGATTTTGACCATTGTTTTGCATATTTTTTGCAGAAACTACAAAATATGGAATTGCAGTACCGTCCGTTGACTTAACTGTATATTGATTTACCTCATATTTGCTTGCATCAAAAAATGCCGGCAAAAATTTGAAGGGTTTAACCGAATTGTCGCCTGCGTTTGCAACATATAAAGTTGTTGGTGTTAAAAAGTTAGTAAAATTAAAAAAGTATAAATCAGAACTTTCGTCTGTAGCATTAATTCCAATTGTACCAAAATCAGGAGTTGCAACTTTTTCATTTTTCCATGTATTATCTAAAAAATTATAAATAAATAATACATTTTTTACGTTGGTTGTCAGGTTAACCAATAATTTATTTTTTGTGTTTGAAACTGCTTCAATGCTGCTTGAAGCATCCGGCTGAATAATAGTATGAATCAATTTTTCGCCTTTCAACAAAGCATCCATATCCATACTAATTAATGCACCTTGTTTGTATGAAGTGCCCATAACATCCCAATCAGATTTGAGCGATAAAACAAGCTGACCATTAATAACAGTATATGTTTGACAATCTTCAGGAATATCAAGTTTAATTAATTTATTATTTTCATATATATAAGATTCGCTTGTAAAAAACCCTGGCGCTCTTACAACACCTAAATATTTTTTATCTCCATCGCGATAAATAAATCCCCAAGCGCCTACATCATCAACGGCACCTTCATAAATAAGTTTTGCGTCTTTTAATGCAGTGCCACGTTTCCATATTTTTGTTTGGCGTGGATATCCTGATGTTGTCATAGTTCCTTCGCCAAAATCAGTTGAAAGAATTACTGTATTCATATCCACAAAATACGCATCACCTTTTGCCTCAGTAATATTAAATCCATCGTTAATAAATTCCTTTTTATTTACATCAAATTCTTTAATTGCAACTGCATCGCCACCACCATTTGATAAATTCAATAAAAATCTATCATAGGTTGGATATAATCCATTTGCACCTTTAAACACCCATTTTACATTATCTTTTGCCGATAAAGCATCAATATCTAAAACGGTTTCCCAAACAGGCTTGTCTGCGAGGTAACTTTTTTTAGGTGTTCTACGCCAAATTCCCCGCACGTGCTCGTCATCTTGCCAAAAATTATAGATATAATCTCCATAAATAGTCGGAAAAATAATTTTGTCTTTAGAATCGTAAATTGCTAGACATTTATCATATATATCTTGATAGTCTTTTTGTTTACTTAATACATTAAAGGTTGCTTCATTGTGCGCTTTTACAAAATCCATCGATTTTTCGCCATCAATATCTTCCAACCACATATAAGGGTCTTCCGATTGAGCAAAAAGCGTTTGCGTAATAGTTATCATAAGTACGGGCATTAACTTCAATAATTTCATAAGCGCGTTGAGTTTAATTTTTTAGTTTGGTGGTAAATTTAGGAAATTTTTTGGGGATTTCAATAACTCACAGAAATAGTGGCATGTCGGATTTTCAGTTTATTTATATTATAGCTTAAATAATAAAACGTACCGCTATATATTAAAAAATTAAACCATGAATTAAAAGGCGTGGGCTATACTCAATGCCATTCCTGATTTTGCATTTTGCTGCGGATAACTAAATATATTCCAACTTGTATTTTTAGTTTCATATTTTTTATTATCCATTAAATTGCAAGTGCTCAAAATTAATGTGGCAGTTCCAACTCCAATATTGCACATCGCTAGGCGTTTCATACTTTCATTATAAAGGAACTCGTCAGAAAAACCACTTAAACCATAAATTAATTGTCCTGCACCTGTTATCATTCCAATTGCAGGTATGGCAACTTTGTAGTCACCTTTGGCAAGTTGCAAAGTATTAAGTGTGCTCATAGCAAAATTAATTCCTGTTAATGCACCTGATGCTATGCCATGATTCGTTTCAATAATAGGTTGGTCCCAAGCATACATAGGTTAAATCATTGCACATTCCAATTTCGTGAGGCCACTTGATGTTATCCAACTATCTACAGATGCATCTGTCATTTCAAAAATTTCTGCGTATTGATATTCAGAATGTATTTTTTCTACAACTTGTCGCCCTGCACTTTTTTCAATTAAATATCCTACAGCACAAATGTTGCCGTCTTTATCAATAAAACATGGTTTATTTTGATTTTTATAATCATAATTATGGGGGAAATTGCCTTCGGTTAAATAGGAGTGTAATAAATCAAGCAAATGTGCTCGATTAGCCTGCATTTGCGGTGTTAGTGTTGACACATCTGTATGTCTTAATATATTTTCAACATATGCAAGGTGCGTTTTTATACGCACATTTTCATTTGTATTCACATCAGGTTTATGACCGTATGTTGCAACAAAAGAAATATCACCAATTATTGGATTTATAGTTT
>JBBRGZ010000127.1:0-8214 GCA_038223395.1 Chitinophagales bacterium | reverse complement strand
GGTATTATATTGCGACTTTCCTACTGAGGAACGATTGCAATTTTTAGTGCGCACTTATGGCGACTTCGATAAAGATGGCGTTATTGCATCTTTGAAAAAAATTACTAAAAAACTCGGTGGCCAGCATACAAAGGCAGCTTTGGAATATTATGAAGCCGGAAATTTATATGAAGCCACAAAAATTGTGTTGGTGTATTATGATAAATCTTATGATTATGGATTATTAAAGCGAGAAATAAAAAATATTCAAACTTTAAAAATAGATACAATTAATCCCGAGCTAAACGCATTACAACTTATACAATTTTTGAAGTCACAGGAAAATCCGATATCTGAAATAAATCACGAAAATACAATTATAAATAATTAAGTTAATTAAAAATGGAAGAAACTAAAGAAGCAATTAAATTAACACAATATTCGCATGGCGCTGGTTGTGGTTGCAAAATATCACCAAAAATATTAGATGGCATTTTAAAAGCTGTAGGCAAACAACAAACATTTCCAAATTTATTAGTCGGCAATGAAACAAAAGATGATGCTGCGGTTTACGATTTAGGAAATGGAACAGGTTTAATTTCTACTACCGATTTTTTTATGCCGATAGTTGATGACCCAATTAAATTTGGAAAAATTGCAAGCGTAAATGCAATTAGCGATGTATATGCAATGGGAGGAAAACCATTAATGGCTATTGCAATTTTAGGTTGGCCGATAGATAAGGTAGATCCTTATTATGCGGGATTAGTTTTGGATGGTGCACGACAAGCATGTGCAGAAGCCGGAATCCCTTTGGCAGGTGGTCATAGCATTGATTGTCCGGAGCCTGTTTTTGGATTAGCAGTAAGTGGTTTAGTAGATTTAAATCACCTTAAAAAAAATTCAGGAGCTTCGGTGGGATGTAGTTTATATCTCACAAAAAAAATTGGCGTTGGTATATTAACTACTGCTCAAAAAAAAGCAGTTTTAAAAGATGAACATGCCGACATTGCTCCAAATAGTATGATGCAATTAAATAAAGTAGGTGAAGCTTTTGGAAAATTAAATTATATAGAAGCAATGACCGATGTAACAGGTTTTGGTTTATTAGGTCACCTAACTGAAATGTGCGAAGGAAGTAATTGCAGTGCAGAAATTAATTTTTCGAAGGTGCCTGTTATTGATATTGATATTATAAACTATTATCTAGATTTAAAATCTTTTCCAGGTGGCACTGTAAGAAATTTTAATAGCTATGGAGAAAAAATTATTGGACTCGACGAACATAAAAAACAAATTCTTTGCGATCCACAAACAAGTGGCGGATTATTGGTTGCTATTACACCTGGTTTTGAAAGTGCATTTGAAGCAGCTGCAAAGGAACAAGGATTAGAATTACAATGCTTCGGTAAATTAACAGAGAAAGCAGATTACGTTGTGAAAGTGGTTTAAGAATAGGAAATAATTAAAAGTTATGTGTCTCAAAAACACATTACAAAGCCAAAAACACAAATTTCTTGACCGAATTGGTCAAATTTTGATAAAAAAACGATTAATTTGCAGACAATGGGGCAAACGATGGCTATACAACAGAAGAAATTGGTTTCGCAAATGGCTGAAAACCTAATAGGCAGCGAGATTATAAAATTAGCGTCCGAGATTCAGCAACGTATAAAGGCGGGCGAACACATCTATAATATGACAATCGGGGACTTTGACCCAAAAATTTTCCCTATTCCAAAGGAACTTGAAGATGAAATTATTGCAGCATATCGCAATAACGAAACAAATTATCCTGCTGCAAATGGCATCGAGCGATTACGTGTAGCGGCACAACATTTTATTAGAAAGTATCAAGGATTAAAATACGACACTGATGAATTTTTAATTGCTGGTGGTGGTCGACCATTAATTTATGCGGCATATATTAGTATTTTAGATCCGGGCGATAAAGTGATTTATCCAATTCCAAGTTGGAATAATAATCATTACGCGCATTTAAGCAGTTGCGAAAAAATTGAGATACTCACTACGGCGGAAAATAATTTTATGCCGACTGCAACAGAAATTGCGCCGCATTTGCACGATGCAAATTTAATTGCTTTGTGCTCTCCATTAAATCCAACCGGAACAACCTTTAGTAAGGAAGCACTTACTGATATTTGCGACCTTGTAATTAATGAAAATAAACGCAGAGGCCCTGAACAAAAACCTTTATATGTTTTATACGATCAATTATATTGGACTCTTACTTTTGGTGATACAAAACATTATGACCCCGTTTCGTTAAGACCGGAAATGCGTGAATACACAATATATATTGACGGAATAAGTAAAGCACTATCTGCTACAGGAATTCGTGTTGGATGGAGTTTTGGTCCAAGACATGTGTTAAATAAAATGCGCAGTATCCTTTCGCATATTGGTGCTTGGAGTCCAAAACCGGAGCAGGTTGCAAGTGCAATATTTCTTATGAATGATGATGCGCTTAATATCTTTTTAACGGGTTTTAAATCAAAACTTCTTCAGCGCCTTGATGGATTTTATCAGGGTTTTAATAAATTGAAAGAAAAGCATTATCCTGTTGAATGTATTGCACCTCAAGCTGCAATTTATTTAACAGTGCGTATAGATTTACGCGGCGCAACTTGTGAAGATGGTAATACAATAAATACAATGGCTGATGTTGCTGCATATTTATTAGGTGAAGCAAAAATGGCGTTAGTTCCCTTTTATGCTTTTGGCAGCGATCGTGAAAGCCCTTGGTTTAGATTGAGTGTTGGAACTACAAAGTTGGAGGATGTTGATGCTTGTTTATTGAGCTTGGAAAATGCTTTGAATAAGTTGAAGTTTTAAAATTAATTACACATTATTTTAACATATCTCACCTTAGCGACTTTGCGTCTTTGCGTGAAAAAAAACTATTTCACGCAAAGACGCAAAGTCGCTAGGGAACAGCCAAATTTTGACTAAGGTGGAATTTATAATTTTTGTGTAGCAAATTATCACTTAATTTTTAAGTATGTCTATAATTTCTTCATCCAACTCAACAGCCCTTCCTGTTGCATTATCGAGTAAAGCAAATGTAACATCTGCATCTGCAACAATTTTATTATCTGATAATCGTGTAATATTTTGATGCACAACTTACAGACCTCACAGGTTTCCAAAACCTGTGAGGTCGTCGGTTGGAATTGTCAATTTCCCTCTTATTTCCTTATCTAATTCAACAGCCTTACCTGTTTTATTATCCACCATTGCAAAAGTAACATCCGCATCCGCAACAATTTTATTATCCGACAAACGTGTAATATCTTGATGTACAACAGCACTTTTTGTACCGATTGTTTTTAATACAACTGTAACTAATAATTCATCATTTAATACGCTTGGCCTTTTATAATTGATATTAATATTTACAACAACAAAACTTAAATTCTTTTTTTCAAAATATTTAAAATCACCCATTCGATTTAACCATTCCCAACGCGCTTCTTCTAAAAATTCGAGATAACACACATTATTTACATAGCCAAACATATCGCAGTGGAATCCTCTTACTTTAATTGTATGCATTAATTTGAATTGAACTTTAAAGATGGCAATAAAACTGTAAAAAATATTTGTTTTTAACAGATTTTTTGACAGTAAATGCGTGAGGGATTGCAGCGGAAAGCCCACAGCTCTTCCGATTTTTATCGGAAGAGCGAGGACTTGGAGTGTAAAGCCCGACCCATTGGGGCACGCCCAAAACATAGATAAATTTCTTATTATATTTACAAAAAAAATGTATGTACAATCAACCAATGTTACGCGATGGAGCTTTAAATGGTAAAACAGTAATTGTTACCGGTGGTGGAACGGGATTAGGAAAAAGTATGTCGACATATTTTTTACAATTAGGAGCGAATGTTGTAATTACTAGCAGAAAATTAGATGTAATAGAAAAAACAGCTGCAGAATTAAGTGCACTTACTAAAGGAAATTGTTTTGCAGTAGCGTGCGATGTGCGCAATTACGAAGAGGTAGAAAATGTGTTGCAAAAATCGATAGAAAAATTCGGCAAGGTAGATGTATTAGTAAATAATGCTGCCGGAAATTTTATTTCACCAACTGAAAGATTATCCCATCGCGCATTTGATACTGTTGTGGATATAGTTTTAAAGGGAAGTTATAATTGCACACTTGCTTTAGGAAAATATTGGATAGAAAATAAAATACAAGGGAATGTAATGAGCATTGTTACAACGTATGCGTGGACAGGTTCTGGATATGTAGTTCCGAGTGCGTGTGCAAAAGCAGGTGTATTAGCATTAACTAGAAGTTTGGCAGTTGAATGGGGGAAATATGGAATTCGATTAAATGCAATAGCACCCGGTCCATTTCCAACTGAAGGTGCATGGAGTAGATTATTGCCGCCGGATTTAAAGGAAGAATTTGATTTAACAAAAAAAATTCCTGTTGGTAGATTAGGCGATCATCAAGAATTAGCAAATATTGCAGCCTATTTAATTTCCGATTATGCAGGATTTGTAAATGGAGAAGTAATTACAATTGATGGCGGCGAATGGTTAAAAGGAGCCGGCGAATTTAATATGCTCGAAAAAGTGCCTGATAAATTATGGGATATGATGGAGATGATGCGTAAGAAAAAATAAGAGTTATACAATATTTACTTCTGGCTGAATATCAATTCCAAATGTATTTTTTACAGATGTTTTTATGTCCATTGCAAGCGCATAAATTGCATTGCCTGTTGCGCCTCCATAATTAACTAAAACCAATGCTTGGTCTTTGTGAGCACCTGTATTTCCTACGCGTTTTCCTTTCCAACCACATTGTTCAATTAACCAACCTGCGGGTACTTTCGTTAAATTATCTGAAGTAGGATAACCTGGAATTTTAGGGAAAGTATTTTTTAATATTTCAAATTGGTCTGTTGGAATTTCAGGATTTTTAAAAAAGCTTCCGGCATTTCCTAATATGTGCGGATCCGGCAATTTGCTTTTTCTAATTTTAATTACTGCGTTAGAAATATCTTTTATGGTAGGATGAGAAATGTTTTCAGCATTTAATATATCTTGAATTGCTCCGTAAGTACTATTTATTTGTGCCTGTTTTTTTAAGCGCAAAGTAACTGAGGTAATTATATATTTACCCTTGAGTTTATTTTTAAATACGCTATTGCGATAATCAAATGCACAATCTTCAAAATAAAATGTTTCCATTTTACCACTTACTAAATGCATTGCTTCGAGACTATAAAAACTATCCTTCAATTCCACTCCATAAGCACCAATATTTTGAATGGGAGATGCGCCAACAGTTCCAGGAATGAGAGAAAGGTTTTCGATGCCACCCCAATTATTTTCAACAGCATATAACACCAAATTATGCCATAATTCTCCACCAGCTGCACGGAGCAAAACATGGTTAGCATTTTCCTCTAACAGCGAAATACCCTTTAGATTATTGTGAAAAACAACTCCATCAAAATTCTTCGTAAATAAAATGTTAGTTCCTCCGCCAAGTAAAAGATAATTTCCCTCAAAAAATCCTTTTTGAATGCATATTTCTATATCTGCAACACTATTCAACTCGGCAAAAAACGCAGCCGAAACGTCAATACCAAAGGAATTGTAAGCTTTAAGTGAAAAATTTTCCTGTAGGTTCAAATTTTTGATGTTTAAGGTGTTGTGGATTTATACGTGAGGCTTTGTTAAAGTTTCCTTATTTTTACGGTAAAAGTAATAGAATAAATTGGCTTAGGTTACTAACTTTCAAACATGTTGACAAAGAAAAATATACAATTATTTACCATACTCTTTCTTTTTATTGCGCTTTTTACAACAAATGTAAAAGGACAGAACTATGCATTATTTAATGCCAATAAAAATATGACTTTCACAAAGCGCGATACGAATGATATCGATAGTGCTTATTTTTTCGCAAAGATTGATTCCATAGTTTCCTTTGGTTCTGATAGCATATATTATTTTAATCATTATTTTGATACCATTTCGATAGACCCTTGTTCAGCAATTAATGGTTTACCTGTTATGCTTGGAAATAAAATGATAAAACGTGATGATGCTGTAGGCTCACATATTTTTATTAATAACAATGGAGATAGTATTTATCTTAGAAATAAAATAGCCGTCGGAAATACATGGCATGTGTACACCTGGCCTGACGGGTCATACGTTAAAGCAACTGTTATAAATCATATTCCTTTCTCTCCATTACCTCTTACGCCTGATACCATTTATCGAATCCAATTAAATGTTTTTACACTTGGAGGAATTGCTGTGCCTGATTCGTTTCCAAATCAAACTAAAATAGATCTCGCTAAAGAACATGGACTTATAGAATTTTTTGATTTTAGAACATTTCCTTCACCGGGAGATTCGCTTCAGTTTTTATTGCGCGGTTTAACAAATCCATATGAATATAAATCTGATGTAGATGCAGAAAAAGCATTTACATACGAAACAGGTTATGAGTTTCATTATAGGGAAGAAACTGTTCCTGATACTATTTCCGGAGCTGATAAAAAAATTAGCGCGTGGAAATTTTTTGTAATGGCTAAAACCGAAACAGAAACATCTGCAACATACACAATGGAAAGAATTTTGTTTGATACACTCTATTTTGATGGTGCGCCATCTGCAAATATAATATGGGATACAGTTACAATAACTTACACTTTTGCAGACTACGCATTTCTTGATACTTTAGAACTCAATCTTTTTCAATCTACAAAATTTGGATATTCTGACTGGTTTTTAGAAGATTCTTTATTTAAAGGAGTTGCGCTTAAATATGTTTACGATTGGTTTGATTACGATTCTGGAACCGGATGTCTAAGTAACCCTGATAATATTACTCAACCCGAACAACTTTATGGTGATGGACTTGGATTAATGCATTACATTGATTCAACCGACGCAGCAGAGTATTATAAATTCGATATGGTGTATTTCCATAAAGGATTGAAAGAATGGGGAACACCCTATGATTTTAGTGGACTTGATTTAGAGATAAAAGAAAATCAATTGGCGAATTCTATTTCTATATATCCTAATCCTGCACATGAAAATATTTATTTCCACAATGACATTCAAGAAGAAATGGACGCAAATATTTATTCTATGGATGGAAAATTATTAATTTCAAAACATATCAATCCATCTACTTCTAATATTGTAATTTCTATTAGTGATATACCGAAAGGATATTATATTATTAAAATAAATACAACAACTGAACAGCGTTTTGGAAAATTTATTAAAGATTAATCTATTTCCCCCCAATCCTATTCAAACCAGCTTTTGCCAATCCATTTAAGCTTGTAGTATATTCCTTATTTGGCATATCAATACAGAGTTGATAATAATATTTAGCCTTAGAAAAATCTTTTTCGTTTTCGTAAATATTGCCTAATTGCAAAGCTGCATTTGCTGCGTAGAAATAAGGCAAATCTTTTCCCATTTTTATTGTAGCAAGGTAAAATCCTTTAGCCTTTTCCGGCTGACCTGCCGCGTGCCAAATTCTTCCTGCTCTATAAGTAAATTCTGCCTTATCGCGCGTTTCGTTAAAATCATCTATGCTTTTTCCTTCTAATTGTTGTATCGCTTCTTTATAATATCCGCCATCAAATAACACACGCGAACGCAACAAAATGGTATTCGGTATATGTTTACTTTCCGCTTCACTTAGCGCTTGTTTATCATCATCAATTAAATCGTCGCCTCTGGTTTTAACGTAGTACATATATTCCCAATACTTATCCTTATTGCCGTTTAGAAGAGCATTCCACGCCATTTTTTGGTATGCTTCTTTTATGTAATTTTTACCTTTATAATCGCGAATAAATTTTTCAAAATAAGAAGAAGCATCTGCATCCAGCTTCCTTGTTTTTGCAAGTCCGAGCATAAAATCAAGATAATAATAACTTAAATACTCAGTCCCTCCCGGACGCTCCTTTAATATTTTCATCGCTAAGTCATTTCTTCCTGTGCGCATAGCAATGCTTGATACAAAAAACACATTGAGTAAATTCGTTTTTGTATCCATGTCTTTAACAATATTCCAAGCAGCAACTTCATCCCTGCCAAGGTATAAAACTAAAAATGCATAATACAAATACGCTTCGCGTTGAAAAATAAAATCATTTGTTTTTGAATAATCAATTACCGATTTTAATTCCTTTAATCCCTGGTCGATGCTGCCATC
>JBBRGZ010000126.1:0-8236 GCA_038223395.1 Chitinophagales bacterium | reverse complement strand
TTCAACATTAACAAACCCCAAAAAAACCATTTTGCAATTTTTATAAAAAATCATTCATTATGAAAAAATTTACTACACACATCCTTATCCTCCTTTTAAGCAGTACTTCATTAATGGCAACAATAGTTGATTGTAATGCGGATTTTAGTTTTTCCGTAACCGGTGCAACGGTAGCATTTACAGACAATTCAGAAACCGCAACAGGAGATATTTTTTACAGCTGGAATTTTGGTGATGGGAGTACTTCTACAGAATCAAATCCAACTCATATTTATGTAGAACCGGGAACATACACCGTTTGTTTAATTATTGAAACTACAGGTGGGTGCACCGATTATAAATGCGAAGTAATAATTGTTGGAGAAGGCATCTATTGTGCTTCAAATTTTGTACATGCGGTGATAGGACTTTTAGCACATTTTTATGAATCTGCGGAATCAGGCCCAGGTGAAGTAACAAGTTATTTATGGAATTTTGGTGATGGAACAACATCTGATGCACCGAATCCGGAACACACTTATGCAACAGAAGGAACTTATGAGGTTTGTCTTACTATTTATACTGCTGATGGTTGCTCAGATATGCAATGTTATGCTATAACGATTATAGAAGGAGCTACTGAATGTGAGGCTGCGTTTGAATTTACAACTGACGGTTTGACTGCAACATTTACAGATGTTTCTATGGCTGATGTTGCGAGTTATCAATGGACTTTTGGCGATGGAACAGAATCTGATTCTGAACATCCAACTCATACTTATACTGAAGCAGGAACGTATACTGTTTGTCTAATTATTACCACCGTTGATGAATGTACAGCATATGTTTGTATGCCTATTGAAGTGAATTTAGGCGGCGGTGATTGTACGGTAAATTTTGATACAGAATTAGATGGCACAACAGTTTATTTTAATAGTAATACAACACCCGGACCTGGAGATGTAACTGCATATGCTTGGAATTTTGGTGATGGTACATTTGGTGATGGTGAAAATCCTACGCATCATTATGCAGAACCGGGAGTATATACTGTATGTGTTACGGTTTATTTTTACGACGGTTGTGTTGCTGAATATTGTCACGAAATATTTGTTGGCGATGTTTTAGAATGCACAGCAACGTTTGAAATTATTGCAATTGATAGCGGCAATATTCATTTCTTAGGAACCGTAGATCCCTCAGCTGATGAAGTAACTTATACATGGAATTTTGGTGATGGTACTAGTTATACAGAAACTACAGCCGGAGCAGCTTCAGATCCATGGCATTATTACACAGTTTCAGGAGTTTATGTTGTTTGTTTAACAATAGAAACCGGAGCTGGTTGTGTGGATGAATTTTGTAGTGAAATTGTTGTAGAAGGTGCAGTTGATTGTGCATCGCATTTTGAATGGAGTGCCGATGGTTTAGATGTGCATTTTTATGAAACTGCAACAGGTGATGTTGTAACTTATTTATGGCATTTTGGAGATGGAGATATATCTGACGATGCAAATCCAACACATCATTATGACAGTGCCGGTATTTATGTGGTATGTTTAACAATTACTACCGCAACGTGCTCTGCAGAATATTGCTATACTATAGAAATTACAGAAATGGAAGGTGATTGTGAAGCTGATTTTGAATTTTCTAAAGTAGGATTATTTGTGAGCTTTTTTGAAACCGCAGATGGAGGAGGTGCAGACATCACTTCTTATCATTGGACATTCGGTGATGGCGCAACCTCTGATGACCCATATCCTATGCATACTTATGCAGAAGCCGGCACTTATTTAGTGTGTTTAACAATAGTTACAAACGATGGTTGCACTTCAACATACTGTCACGAAGTTTCCGTTGAAGAGGGCGGCGGTGGAGATTGTGAAGCCTCATTTATATTAACATCATTGGAATTAACTGCTGATGGTTGGGTTGCACATTTTGAAAATACTTCTGTTGCCGGTGCAGACATTATTTCTGTGATATGGTATTTTGGTGACGGCACAACTGCCACAACTTATGATGCCGAACACGTGTATTTAATTCCTGGTGAAGATTTTATTGTATGTGTAGTTATTACCACTGCCGATGGTTGCGTTTCTGAATGGTGTGATGTAATTTTTGTTGGTGGTGATACCGGCGATTGTGAATCTGATTTTAATTGGGAAGATGATGCATTAACGGTGGTATTTAATGAAGATGCTGATGGCGCAGGTGCCGATATTGTTAGTTATATCTGGTCGTTTGGAGATGGCACAATTGGATATGGTGCAGATGCAACGCATACCTATGATATGGGTGGCGAATACGAAGTTTGCCTTACAATAATTACAGCCGATAGTTGCATTGCAACACATTGCGAAAATATTCATATTGATGGCGAACCGGCGCCTTGCCATGCAGGATTCGATATTGAAAGTATTAATGAGGTGCCAGATGGTTGGGCAATTCATTTACATAATACTTCCGATGGAACCGGTGCAGGTTCAGAAGATTATCATTGGACTTTTGGTGACGGCGCAACAAGTGAAGATGTAAATCCTGAACACGTTTATCATGATGCAGGTATTTATACAATTTGTGTAACTATTGGCTTTGCCGGTACTGATTGTTACGACACTTATTGTCAAGAAATATTTATTGGTGGTGATATTGATTGCGCAAATCCTGAATTAATAGATTCGTTGATTGAGTGTATAGAAATCTATGAGCCTGTTTGCGGATGCGATGGTATTACATATCAAAACTCATGTTTTGCAGAAAATTATGGTGGCGTTGTTTTTTGGTCGGAAGGTGCTTGTGGTGCAACAGCAATTGAGGAAGAAAAAATTGTTGGCTTTGTGCAATTAAATCCTAATCCGGCAACTGATTTAGTTGAGTTAACTTATACGCTGACAACAAATGCAGATGTGAGAATTGATGTATTAAATATTGTGGGGCAGCAATTAAATTCACTCGTAAATAAACCGATGACTGCAGGGCAATATCATTTACAATTTAATACAAGCGATTTAACATCAGGAATTTATTTAGTGCATATAGTTGCGGGAAATGAACAATCTATTCAGAAGCTTATTATTTCGAAATAATAATTGCAGGTCTTAGCAGGGTTAAACTTGATTTATTTGGCAAGTTTGAACCCTGCTGAGAATAGAAATGGGGAATGGGACGAAGGACGAAGGACAAAGGACATAGGACAAGTACATTTTGAAATCCTTTTTTATACAATCAAATATCAGTGTGATAATTGAGTTCTTTACTTACTCAAAATCCACTCATTGCTCATTACCTGACGCTGGCGCTGTCGGCAGTCAGGTAATGAGAAATGAGTTTTCACCGGAGTGCGAATTAAGATTTAAAATTCTTCCCCTAGAATTTCTCAGCAGGGTTCAGCCGTCAAAAAAAATAAACAATCCCGGTTAACCCTGCGCATGCGTTATGTAATCGAAGCGAATAATATTATTACAATCGTACCTTCAAAATAGAAGTTGCCGAATGATATTTGTTTTCATTTGAAGCGCTGCACAACGCAGGGTTAAACTTGATTTAATTTATTTATATGGCAAGTTTGAACCCTGCTGAGAAGGACAATAGGTTAGTTTATTTTTAAAAGTCTATTGATTAATTTGGAGTAAACCAAGCCATAATAAATAGCCCGGATAGTATTGGAAAGCCCGCAGCGAGCCCGATTTTTATCGGGTGAGTGAGGACTTGGAAAGGATAGCCGGTGAATGTTTAGGAGAATAAAAATGTTGCTGCTCCAATAAGAAATTAGCTCTGCATAAGCAAAACTAATAGTAACAAATAGCACTTTGTGAAAACATCAACAATTTTTATTCATTATAATCCGATTTCCAATTGTTTGCTATTCAGGGCAACCCCTGATTAAGTATTAAATTGCATGTAAAATAATTTTTAATAATAAACAAGGAGTTGCAAATTGCATGCTAATCAGGGCGAGCCCAACTAAATCAATAGATTATTAAATTTTTAAATGTCTATTGATAAATTTGGGTTAGTGCCCGTCTTCTTGAAATTTACCTTTGTCTTCACCGGCTTTGTATGCATTATCTAACTCTTCCATTTCTTTTAATTCTTGCTCTGTCCACGAGTGCATTTCGACGCCTGTAAGATTTGGTTTGCCTGCATTAATCCATGCAGTTAAATAAAAACTTCCGAGGTCAATTATTGATTGGCGCATGCGACGTTCTACCATATTATCTAGCATTGCATTATACTTTTCGGTGTATGCTTTAGAATAAACGCGAACGGTTGAAGCACCTCTTGTTTCGTAACTATATTTTTGATCGGCGGGGAAACTTGCATTTAATTCTTTTTCAAAATTTAAAACAGAATCTACCATCGAATGACTTTCTAAAACAATTTCCCAAACCTTGTTATTAATATCGGGAATAAATTCTGCTTTACCTAAAATATAATCATAATTTTCGCCCAATAATTCAGGAATACGCGACTCCCAAAATCCATGAATACCAACTTGATTTGTTTTTTGTCCGTTATAATTTTCGGTGCAATGCAAAGGCACATGTGCATCGGCAACATAGTGTCCTAAATCGGCAGAAGTTTTTAAAATATAATTAACGTCTTTTTGTTTAAATGCTTCCGTTAAACGATACATCATGCGTTCGATATGCCATGGAACAATGCCGTATGCATTCAAACTATCTTCACCATATTTTACAACTGCGTCGTTCCATTTTCTTGGTAAACTTTCGAAAGGATATTCGCCATAGTGGTCTACATCAATATAATGTCGAGGGGCTTCATCTTTAAATGCATAGCGCCTTTTGTCGGGGTCAACGGCATGCTCGGATACATAATCAATATAGGGTTTATAAAAACCAAAAAGGTCTTCGGGTAAAGTATACAACGCCATTTTATTTATGCGTTGGTGCCCCCAAAATCCCCAAGGAATTGGTGCAGCAGCAAAATTTATGAAACCGGTAAGTATTAGGGATAAGAATATTACTTTTTTCATGTGTAATTTTTGTTAGAACAAGATTAATCAATTTTTTAAAAATATTTTTTTCGGGATTTGTAATTACCCATTTTAGTGCAGAAAAATGTTACTTTTTGGGCTTACACATCAATTTGAGGCAATTTCCTAAATTTGCACTATATTTAAGACAATGAAAGAGGCTCAACCATATCAACCGAAAAATAAAATTAGAATTGTAACAGCTGCAAGTTTATTTGACGGACATGATGCAGCGATTAATGTGATGCGCAGAATTATTCAGGCTACCGGCGTGGAGGTAATCCATCTTGGGCACGATAGAAGTGTGGAGGAAGTTGTGAATTGCGCAATTCAGGAAGATGTTCAAGCAATTGCAATGACGAGTTACCAAGGCGGACATACGGAGTATTTTAAATATATGTATGATTTGCTTCAAGAAAAAGGTGCAAGTGCGATAAAGATTTTTGCCGGCGGTGGTGGCACAATTTTGCCTTCAGAAATTAAAGAATTGCAAGATTATGGTATTACCAGAATTTATTCGCCGGACGATGGTAGAGCTTTAGGTTTGCAAGGTATGATTAATGATTTAATTGAAAAAAGTGATTTTGCAACGGGCATAAACTTAAATGGTGAAATAAATAAAATTGTTGCAAAAAAAGAAGGCGATTCACCGGTTGATATTTCTTATCGCAGCATTGCAAGACTTATTTCTGCAGTAGAAAATAAAACACCTGACGCTGAAAATATTATGGCGCAGGTTGCTGTAAAAATTAAAAACAATACGACTCCTGTTTTGGGAATAACAGGAACAGGTGGTGCAGGAAAATCGTCGTTAGTAGATGAATTAGTGCGCAGATTTTTAGTGGATTTCGAAAATAAAACAATTGCCATTTTATCTGTTGACCCGAGTAAAAGAAAAACGGGTGGCGCTTTATTGGGAGATAGAATTCGGATGAATGCAATAAATAATCCACGGGTGTATATGCGTTCGATGGCAACGCGACAAGCAAATCTTGCACTGAGTAAACACGTTGATGAAGCTGTTAAAATATTAAGAGCAGCAAACTTCGATTTAATTATTTTAGAAACTTCGGGTATAGGTCAAAGTGATACAGAAATTACTGACCACAGCGACGTGTGTATGTATGTAATGACACCTGAATACGGTGCCGCGAGTCAGCTTGAGAAGATTGATATGCTTGATTTTGCAGATATTATTGCAATTAATAAATTTGATAAACGCGGCGCAAGCGATGCACAACGCGATGTAAGAAAACAGTTTCAGCGCAATCATAAATTATTTGAAACAGCTCCCGATAAAATGCCGGTTTTTGCAACCATTGCATCGCAATTTAATGATCCGGGGACTAATCAATTGTATCGTCATTTAATGGATACCATTAAAGAAAAAACAAAGGTTGATTTACACAGCGATTTTCATATTACGGATGAGATGAGTAAAAAAATATTCATTATTCCTCCGCAACGCACCAGGTATCTCGCAGAAATTTCAGAAAATAATCGCGGTTACGATAAGCAATCAAAAGAACAAAAAGAAATTGCGCAAAACTTGTATGCAATTCACAAAACAAAAACACTTGTTACGGAACCGGAAACGATTAAAAGTTTAGAACATACGTATAAACTCCAATCCAAAAAACTACAACCAGAAAATTTGGAGCTTATACAAAACTGGAAAAATAAAGTAGAATCCTATAAAAATGAATATTACATTTTTAAAGTGCGTGATAAAGAATTAAAAATAAAAACACATTCTGAAAGTTTAAGTCACCAGCAAATTCCAAAAATATCGCTTCCAAAGTATGAAGCTTGGGGAGATATTTTGTATTGGCAATTGCAAGAAAATGTGCCCGGTGAATTTCCATTTACTGCCGGCATTTATCCTTTCAAACGCGAAGAAGAAGACCCCACGCGCATGTTTGCAGGCGAAGGAGGACCGGAACGCACAAATCGCAGGTTTCATTATGTAAGCAAAGGTATGCCGGCTAAGCGCTTATCTACTGCATTCGACAGCGTTACACTCTATGGAAACGATCCTGATTATCGCCCTGATATTTATGGAAAAATTGGAAACAGCGGTGTGAGTATTTGCTGTCTCGATGACGCAAAAAAATTGTACAGCGGATTTAATTTATCCGACCCAAAAACTTCTGTTTCGATGACAATTAATGGTCCTGCACCCATGTTGCTCGGATTTTTTATGAATGCCGCAATTGATCAGCAATGCGAAATTTATATTCAGGAAAATAATCTTGTTGATGAAGTAAATAAAAAGATTGTAGCAATATATAAAGGGAAAGAAAAATTACGTCCTAAATACAATGCTGAAATTCCGGAAGGAAACAACGGACTTGGTTTAATGTTATTAGGTGTAACCGGAGATCAAGTTTTGCCTGCTGATGTGTACGAAAAAATTAAAAAACAAACGTTACAAGTTGTAAGAGGCACTGTTCAAGCAGATATTTTAAAAGAAGATCAAGCCCAAAATACTTGTATTTTTTCTACTGAATTTGCGTTGCGTTTAATGGGTGATGTGCAGGATTATTTTATTAATAATAAGGTGCGCAATTTTTATTCAGTTTCTATTTCAGGATATCATATTGCCGAAGCCGGAGCGAATCCGATTACGCAACTTGCATTTACTCTTGCAAATGGATTTACTTATGTTGAATATTATTTAAGTCGCGGAATGCAAATTAATGATTTCGGTCCCAACTTATCATTCTTTTTCAGTAACGGAATAGACCCTGAATATGCAGTAATAGGTAGAGTTGCGCGTCGCATATGGGCGAAGGCAATGAAACATAAATATGGAGCTGATGATCGCACACAAAAATTAAAGTATCATATTCAAACCAGTGGTAGAAGTTTGCACGCGCAGGAAATTGATTTTAATGATATTAGAACAACCTTGCAAGCATTATATGCCATATATGATAATTGCAATTCGCTGCATACGAATGCTTATGATGAAGCCATTACAACACCAACCGAAGAAAGTGTACGTAGAGCAATGGCAATTCAACTCATTATTAATAAAGAGCTCGGACTTGCAAAAAATGAAAATCCGATTCAGGGTGCATTTATAATTGAAGAATTAACCGACCTTGTTGAGGAAGCGGTATTACTTGAGTTTGAAAAAATATCAGAAAGAGGTGGCGTACTGGGAGCTATGGAAACAATGTATCAACGCGGACAAATTCAAGAAGAAAGTTTATATTACGAAACATTAAAACATACAGGTGCATATCCTAT
>JBBRGZ010000125.1:0-8333 GCA_038223395.1 Chitinophagales bacterium | reverse complement strand
ATTCATTATATATGTATAGGTACCTAAAGGTTGAATTTCGCCTTCAAAAGTTCCATCCCATAATTTATCAATTTTATGCGTATCAAAAATTAATTGTCCCCAACGATTAAATATTTGTAGATGATAATCATTTATATCACCAGAATAATTAGGTCCGAAAATATCATTTGTTCCATCAGCATTTGGTGAAAAAGCATTAGGCATTGAAATATGGTCTTCACAACCATCTTTTAATTCTATATCATCAGTTGCGGTACATCCATTTTCGTCGGTAACTGTAAGTGAATATACTCCGGGAACACTTGTTTGAAAGTCTTTTGTAGTTGCGCCATTGCTCCAAGAATAAATTTCAAATCCCGGAATTCCGTTAACTGTTGTAATGCCACAAATTGTAATATCATTTCCAAGGTCAATTTCTGGATTTGTATATTCTGTTATTGTGATAGTATCAGAAAAAGTACATCCTCCCGACAAAATTTCTACCCAATATGTACCGGCTGCATCAAATACATAAGAGCTATTTGTTGAACCGTCGAACCAGGTATATGTAGCATCAAGAGTTGAAACGTCAACCGTTACATTTTCGCCTGTGCAAAATCCATTATCTATAAACGCAGTAGTGCCCGGTTCAATAACATTCACTATAAATGTTGCGGTATCAAAATAACAATTATATGAAATATAACCTGTCAATTCATAGGTTCCGGGTCCCGGCCAATCGGTAATGGTAATTGTTTCTGTTGCACCTCCAGTGTAGGAAATTCCGGCTGGTATATCCCACTCTATATTTGCACTTGGAAGTGTTATGAGTGTATATTCACTCTCACTACCTAAACAAACTGTAGTTGGCCCGTCTATTTCAATTGCAACAACTTCAACATTGCGTACGCATATATTATCAATTGATGCAGTTAATTTTCGATAATAGGATCCATTTGGCCAATTTCCATGCTGCAACGTGTTTAATCCGTTGATTGAAGGCGGAACATCGAAACACGAAACATTACCGATTAAATCTGTAAAAGCGGGATCACTAAAAACATCCAATTTTGTGAATTCGGTTGCAATTCGAGAAAATTGAAGGTAATAAGTTACACCATATGGCACAGGAAAGCGTGGTGATTTCGTTACAACCCCATTATCATTAAGCCATATCTCAAATCCAACGCTATCAGGGTCAACATCATAATCCGCCATCCACATTACCATCATTGCATCAGTATTTTGTATTTCGCAAATAGAATAGGTATCATTAATTGCATTATCGACGCCTGCTGAAAGTGCGAATAATACTGCGCCAGTTCTGCCTGCAGCGCCACCTTGTGTTGGCGTAAAATCAAAGGAAGTGGTCCAAAAATCGTTATTCATTTCAAACCCTAAATCGTGTATATATCTGGTGTCGTTGGCGTCGTTTGTAGCGTTATAGTTTAATTTTCCTGAAGATATTGACAATGAACCATGCTGTTCATCAGATAGACAAATACCTGTTATATCATAATAATAATAATAATAATCATATGCATCAGCATCAGAAAAATCCTCTACAAAGAGGCAGGGTTGAGCAACAAGAGTTGTTATTGATTGCTGAACAAGCAAAGTTATGAGGGTTAATGCAGGAAATAATTTCATAGATGTAAAAATATGGATTTTAATTAAAAGAGTTATTGTGGTTAGTTTTGCTGAATAATTATGATTTCGAGCGGAGATTTAAATTTAGGAATTTTAGGTGGCGGTCAACTAGGGAAGATGCTGATTGAAGCAGCAAGTGATTGGAATATTGCTTGTCACGTGTTAGACCCTGACCCGAATTGCCCTTGCAGCAACTTGGCTGCACATTTTGTTTGTGGAAGTTTTAAGGATTATGAAACCGTGTATCAGTTCGGAAAAAATTTGCAGAAAATTACTATTGAAATAGAACACGTTAATGTGGAGGCATTAATTCAATTGGAAAGAGAAGGCAAAGAAATTTTTCCTAAACCGGAGGTATTAAAATTGATTCAGGATAAGGGCAAGCAAAAAATGTTTTATGAGGATAATGGATTGCCTACTTCCAATTTTCAGATTATAGAAAATAAAGAAGAGTTGATCAATTTAATTAATGAAGAAAAAATTATTTTCCCTTTTGTACAAAAATCATGTACAGCAGGTTACGATGGAAAAGGTGTTGCAATAATTCGGGGTGATGAGGATATTCCGGATCTATTAGAAGGAGAGTGTGTAGTTGAGGATTTAATTGATTTTGAAAAAGAACTTGCAGTTATTGTTGCCCGAAATAAAGACGGCGTTATAAGTTGTTTTCCGGCGGTAGAAATGGAATTTCACAAAGAGGCTAATCTGGTTGAATTTTTATTGGCACCTGCAAACATTTCTGGTGCCATCAAACAAAAAGCAAATGAGGTAGCTGAGGCTTGTATCAAAGCATTTGATTTAGTTGGAATTTTAGCAGTAGAAATGTTTTTAACAAAGCAAGGAGAAGTATTAATTAATGAAGTTGCTCCACGCCCGCATAACAGCGGCCATCATACTATTGAAGCCAATTTTACTTCACAATATGGACAGATTTTACGCTGTATTTTTGATATCCCTTTTGGAAGTACCGCAGTGCGTAGTAAATCTGTTATGATAAATTTATTAGGCGAAGAAGGATATAATGGTGAAGCTAAATATGTGGGATTAAAAGAGTCGTTGCAATTGGAAGGTGTTTATGTGCATTTATACGGAAAAAAAATGACTAAATCATTTCGTAAAATGGGACATGTAACAATTCTTGGGGATGATGAAAAAATATTAAGACAGAAAGCGAATTTTATAAAATCAAATTTGCGCATTCTGAGTTGAATATAAAATTAAATATATCATTAATTTACAATAATGAAAACAACAAAACCAGCTAAAAAGGTAAACAAATCCGTATCAAAAGCGATGCCGTCAGATAAAAAAAATACGCTTAATCCGCTAGTAAGTATTATAATGGGTAGTGATTCAGATTTATCAATAATGCAAGATGCTGCTGATATACTATCATCTTTTAAAATTGTTTATGAAATGACAATTGTAAGTGCACATCGCACACCAAAACGCATGGTAGAATTTGCTAGCAATGCGCACATACGAGGAATCCGTGTTATTATAGCAGGAGCAGGCGGCGCTGCACATTTGCCGGGAATGGTGGCTTCAATAACACCATTACCTGTAATTGGTGTTCCAATAAAATCGAGTAACTCTATTGATGGATGGGATTCTATACTATCCATTTTACAAATGCCAAACGGTGTTCCGGTTGCTACCGTTGCATTAAACGCAGCAAAAAATGCTGGTATTTTAGCTGCAGAAATTTTAGGCAGTTCTGATGCACATATGCGAGATAAAATTATAGCTTACAAAAGAAATATGCAGACAACTGTGGAAGCAAAAGCAAAAAAAATGGAAAAGGAAAGTTTGAAAGGGAAAATTAAATAGAAATTATTGGGTGCTATTTCTCATTTTCTTCATCTTCAGGAGGCAACATTTTTTTCATCTCTTCATCATCACCCGCTTTAATTCCTGCGATTAATTTTTTCTCATCAAAAAATGCGAAAATAATTGCTGCAATAAAACACAAAACAAATCCAAACACACCAGATAAACGAATACCTAATTCTTCAAAAGGAACTGTATCGAAAACACGAGCTAAGTATTCACCTAATCCATTAGTTTTATCTAATCCGATAAGAATAGTAAAGATTACTATACCCATTGTTTGTCCAAGTTGAATAAATAAACTGCGAATAGCAAAAAATGTAGCCTCACGATTTTCATGCGTTTCGCGAGCATCTGCATGTGTAAGTTCTGCAAGTATAACCGGCGGCAGTATCCCCAAAACTGAAAAAGGAATAGATAATATAGCAGCAAATAAATACGCCTCAGTTAAATTACCCACTCCAAAATGGCCCATATAACGCACAGTAGAAAAAACTCCGGATAATAAAATAAGCGACACAAGTATCATCATCTTTTTTGAATACCTTTTCGCAAGATAATACACGATAGGCGACCATAACATGGCCAATCCTACAGCTGTTGCAACCATTCCCGTTCCATGTTTTTCCTCAAGATGCAACAGCGCTTTTATATAATATAAGGCGCCTGTGCCAATAATTGTAAGCGAAATAAAATATGTAAAATCTGCTATTAAATAGAGTAATACATTTTTATTTCTTAATACCGTTTTAAAATTTTCTTGTATTGATTTAGTAACACGATTTGGTATAATATATTTTTTTTCGTTTAGAAAAACCGGCAATAATAAAAATATCCAACCGATTATAAAAATTGTCCAAATAGCATATTGAAAAGCGCGAAATTTATCTTCGATATGAAAGGCAGCTTGATAAAAATTGAGAAGTGCATTTGATGCGCTTGCTACAACTAAACCAAAGGTATATGCAATAGATTGAAATGTAGAGATACGCAATTTTATTTCGCTGTTATAACCCAATTCGGGTAATAATGCATTGTAAGGAATAACATAAAAAGAGATTGCAATATTAAAAGCAATTTGAATTCCGGCAAGCCACCAAATATTATTAAAACTTTCTGTGCGATTTATTGGCATGTATAATAAAATGCCAGTTACCAAAATCGGCAAAAGCGAATACATCATAAAAGGAATACGCCTGCCTCTTTTGTTGTCACTTTTATCGCTTATATGTGCAATAAAAGGGTCAATAACAGCATCTATAAATCGAGCACTTAATACAACTAATGTTAAGGCATTAATAAATCCTAATATGGTGATTTTTGGGATGAGGTTGTTCAGTTGAGGATCGCCTACTGGTTGATAAAAGTAAATGATGATGCCGGCTAGTAAATTTACTACTATACTCCAGCCCATGGTTCCCGCCGCGTAAATTATCTGTCCCCGTAACGGAATTTTTTCTGCCTGCATTCTACTCATTGAAATTGAGAGTGCAAAAATAGGATAATCCTTTGTTACCCTTTTTTATTTTTTAAAGAAAAATAAAGTGCATTTTAAAATTCAGGTAAATAAAATGACAGTTAAAATCCCAGGATTCCATTTAATTCCCTTGAAAGTGAGTAAAAGTCTCGAAAATCTCTATTTTGCCTTATTTTTGTGGCTCAAACAACATGAAAAATGAAAATTAGCATAATCTGTCTCTTAGCTTGTAGTGTAATATTTGGTTCTTGTAAATCAAAACTTGAAAAAAAGGATAAATCTCTTGAGGAAATGCAAAATGAAGAAGGAAATCCTGAAAATTATGTTTCCATTTTGGGTTCGGCATCTGAAAGTCCGGTTTACAAAAAAATAAACGACAGTGTAGATATGCGTTTAAATATATATTATCCCCAAAACCATGTTACAAATGCACCATCTCCTGTAATAGTTTATTTTTTTGGTGGAGGATTTGTGCAAGGAAGCCCTATTCAGTTTGAAGAACACTGCAAATATTTTGCAGGCAGAGGAATAGTGGCAATTACTGCGGATTATCGGGTAATTTCCAGAAACAAAGGCAATGGTATGAACTGTATCTTCGATGGCAAAAGCGCCATTCGTTATATTCGTGAACATGCAAGAGAATTAAATATTGACCCAAATAGAATTGCTGTTGCAGGTGGTTCTGCAGGTGGATTTTTGGCGTTGGAATGCGCTTTAGACGACAGTAGATGGCAGGATCCGACTGATAATGCAGCGATTTCATGTGTTCCTAATGCCCTAGTTTTATTAAATCCTGTAGTGAATGCCGTTGAACATCAATTTCGTATTGCAAAATTTCAAGTTGACGAAAAGGATCCTGCAAGTCAATCTTTTGCAGGTGAAATTGATCCAATGACCCATATTCATTCAGGTATGCCTCCTGGTATTATCTTTCACGGAACTGCAGATAAAATTTCGGCAATAACATTTGTGCAAAAGTTTACTGATGATTATAATGCTGCGGGTAATAAAATGCAACTTGTAAAATTTGAAGGTGAAAAACACGGATTTACTACAATGCAATATAAAAATGGGAAATTTTTTATTGAAACCTTAAAGCAAACCGACCAATTTTTAATTGATTTGGGATATTTAAAAGGCAAACCAACTGTAGAAAATGTTGTTATCCCAAAGGCTAAACCTAATCCCAAAGCCAATCAGAACAAAAAAAATAATTCTGAAAATTTAAAGAATAAAAAAATTATTAAAGCGCCACAACCTACCGACAGTATTTAATAATTTATTTTTCAGGATAATAATTTATAGTTTTTGAAGTTAGTATTTCTGGGATTTGAAAACCGGAATTGCCTTAACATCAATTAACATAATACGCCTCTTTTTTATGAGTATTAAATAATATTATTGCATAGAAATGCTAACGGGATGCGCAAATTATTAACTCTTTTATCAGGAATTTTTTTATTTTTTGATGCTGAATCACAAACGGCTGAAAAACGAGAGTTAATTGCCAATAGAATTAGTTCGGAAATTCAAATAGACGGTGTTTTGGATGAGGCAGAATGGGATAATGTGCAGGCTGCAGATGAATTTACGCAATTTCAATTTAACTGGAATACGCCATCCGCCTATCGTACAGAAATGAAGGTATTGTATGATAATACTGCAATTTATATTGGCGCAATTATGTACGATCCAGAACCCGACAGTATTGAAAAATCTTTAACAGCGCGAGATGAATTTGGGATTGCAGATTTTATTGGTATTATTCTAGATCCTTATCAAGAGGGTTTAAACGGATTAGAATTTTTTGTAACAGCAAGTGGTGTTCAAGGAGAAGCAAAAAATTATCCTTCAGGCAATGGTTCTAACGAAGATTTTTCTTGGGATGCCGTTTGGGCAAGTGAAGTAAAAATTACGGATTATGGTTGGGTAGCAGAAATAAAAATTCCTTATTCGGCAATACGTTTTCCAAATTCTGCAGCACAAACCTGGGGCATAAATTTTATTCGAGAAGTAAAACGCAATCGCGATAAAAGTGCTTGGAATATAATTGATCCTGAGATACAAGGATTTATTAATCAATGTGGCGTTTTGTTGGGAATTAAAGATATAGAAGCACCTTTGCGATTATCAATTTCACCTTATGTTTCTTCATATTATGATGTGTATTGGGATAAAGAAAATAATGTTACTTCGCATACCACAAGTTTTAATGGCGGAGCAGATTTAAAGGTCGGATTAAATGATGCCTTTACTTTGGATATGACTTTAATTCCCGATTTCGGGCAAGTTCAAAGTGATAATCAAGTGTTGAATCTTACACCTTTTGAAACCTATTTTGTTGAGCAACGTCAATTTTTTACTGAGGGAACAGAATTATTTAATAAAGGCAATTTGTTTTATTCGCGCAGAGTTGGGAGCACTCCGCTCAATTATTATTCTGTACAAGATCAGATTGCTCCCGGAAGTATTATAATAAGTAATCCAAATCAGGCACAATTATTAAATGCTGCCAAAGTAACGGGTAGAACATCCGGAGGTTTAGGTATAGGTATATTTAATGCAATTGAAGGTGAAACCTATGCAACTTTGCGCGATTCAACAGATGTTGAATATCAAATTTTAACCGGTCCACGCACAAATTATAATGTGTTGGCTTTTGATCAAAGTTTAAAGAATAATTCATTTGTTAGTTTTGTTAATACCAACGTTTTGCGCAACGGTTCCGATTACGACGCGAATGTTTCAGGATTAAATTTTCAGTTTAACGATAAAAAAAATATTTGGGGAATAATTGGCGAAGGTGCTGCAAGTCAAATATTAAGCGGCGAACCGGATGATACCGAAGTGGGATTAAAACATGCGCTTTATGCCGGAAAATTTGGAGGAAAAAAACAATTTAATGTAGGATATGATTATACCGATTCAAAATTTAACCCGAATGATTTAGGATTTTTGCAAGTAAATAATTTGTTAAATTTTTCTGCAGTAACAAAATATAAAGTGTATGAACCGAAATGGCATTTTAATCAATATTCTTTTTTTCTGAATACAAATTATACCCGCATTGTTAACCCGAGTGCATTTCATAATTTTAATATTTATGGAGAAACATTTGCAGGATTTAGAAACTTTTTATTTGCGGGTTTGTGGTTCGATTTAGAGCCAATAACAACTTACGATTATTTTGAACCACGTGTGCCTGGTAGATATTATACCTATCCAATTAATTATAATTTTGGCGGATGGATTTCAAGTAATTACAGCAAAAAATTTGCAATTGACGCATCGAGTAACTATCGCATTTTTTTGCATGAAGAACGCTATAGATTTAATGTTGATATTTCACCGAGATATCGCGTGAATGATAAAATATTATTAATTGCCAGTGCTGGAA
>JBBRGZ010000124.1:0-8397 GCA_038223395.1 Chitinophagales bacterium | reverse complement strand
GGAGTAATTTTTTCATGGAGTAAATTTTAAGTGTTTGGGACAGTAAAAATACCCATAAGCAATTAAAAATAAAACTCAATCAGATGCAACCTTTGCAGAAATGTATTGGCTTAACAAATCTATTGCAATGTGGTTATCGCCGCCAATTGGAACTATAATATCAGCAAAAGATTTTGAGGGTTCAATAAATTGATTATGCATGGGGCGCACCGTATGTAAATATCTGCTCATCACTTCTTCAGCATTGCGCCCTCTCTCCTGCATATCGCGGCGCAGAACACGCATTAATCTGTGATCGGCATCTGCATCTATAAAAACCTTTAAAGAGAATACATCGCGCATTAACGTTTGGGTTAAAATTAAAATGCCTTCAACTATTAATACTTTATTAGGGGAAACTGAAATCGTTTCCTCCTTGCGCAAACAAGTCAACATACTGTAAATGGGTTGTTGAATTCTTTCTCCATTTTTTAATTGTAAAATATGTTGATGGAGTAATTCCCATTCAATAGCATCGGGATGATCAAAATTTAATTGTTTGCGTTCTACTTCCGGTAGGTTTTTGTGATTTTTATAATAAGCATCTTGTGAAATTACAGCAACAGAATCTGCACCGAGTTGTGCAATTAATTTATTTACAAAAGTAGTTTTTCCCGATCCTGTTCCCCCAGCAATTCCGATAACTATCATATAATTTTTTTGCGAAATTAGTGAGATAACAATATTTTCCCAACTCGTGGATTCATAATTTTAAAAAACAGCGGCGGCACCAGCGACATTAAAATCATTGCCGGATAACCGGCAGGCAGTTGAGGTGCTTCATCCAAATGCCTTAACACCTGATATTTTCTACTTGCAAGATAATGATGGTCTGAGTGACGCGTTAATTCGTATAATACTAATCTGCCAATTACGTGATCAGAATTCCATGAGTGCCAAGGTTGAACTCGCTCGTAATTTCCACTTTCAGCAAGTTTTCTTTTTAATCCGTAATGTTCAATATAATTTACCGATTCGAGTAGTAAAATTCCACCCAAAGCAGCTCCAATAAATAACAATGCAGTTATTGGTGTGAATACTAATGCAATTAAAATGAGTGCAGAAATTTGAATTATTGTAAACAGCAACATTTCATTTTTAAAAGATAAAAAGGATGCATGCTTTTCTTTTAATTCGCGCATTTGAATATTCCAGGCAGAAAAATATGAACCGATAATTGTTCTAAAAAAGAAAGTATAAATGGGTTCATTTAATCGCGCGGAAGAGGGATCATCATCTGTTGAAACATGTTTGTGATGTCCCTTATTATGCTCAATAATAAAATGCATATAAAGTGAGGTAAGTAATAAGGTTTTCGATAGAAATCTTTCTAATTTTGATTTTCTGTGACCTAACTCATGTGCCACATTTATTCCTATAACTCCGCAGCAAATTCCGGTGCTTATTACAATTCCTGTAATTTCCCATGCATTTAATTCTACATAGGTTACAGTATACAAAAAATAATAAATTATTGCGTATTGCACAGGTACGTTTAGAAACAAAATAATATCATATAATTTATCCTTTTTTGCTACTTCTTCTTCTAAAGCATTTTTATTGTATTTATTTATCGGCAATATCATCTCTAAAGCTGCCAAAAAAAAGAACGCATAAACGGGAGTCAGAAACACCCAAAAACCTTGCAAATACATGGCTAAAAATGCACATAAAGGAATTGTAAACCCGGCGAAATATTTTAAGAGGCGCATTACTTTCATCTGCCAAATTTAATACTATTTTAAAATCATTTAAAATTACAGAAATGTGTGATGATTATCACTTTTATTGAACAGAACTAATAGCACCTTTGTAAGGTTTAAAACATAAAAGGAGTAATATGTTAACATTAGATAAAACAGGTAACAATAGGAATACAGAGAAGCTAAAAAAGCAATTTTCTTATACCGAATTTTATGATTTAACAGAAACTTTGGTTAAAAACGAAAGCACAAGTGGCAGCGAGCAAACAGAATCCCGCATATCTGCTACAAAGCTGAACTTGCAGCGCATGCATAGGTTAACCAAAACGGCACAACTTGCATCTGAATGGGATACCTTAGATATCAATAAAACCCAAAATTTACATTGGCTTGTAATAACTGAGGTTTGGTGTGGCGATGGAGCACAGATTATTCCTGTAATGCAAAAAATTGCAGAAAAACTCAATATTGAATTGCAATTCATTTTGCGTGATGAAAATTTAGAAATAACTGACAAATATGCATTTAGAGGCACGAGATCAATTCCGAGATTGATTTGCTATGACAAAATAACAGGCGCCGAATTAGGCGTGTGGGGTCCAAGACCCGCTGATGCTCAAGCAATTGCAGATAATGGTAAAAAAACCGGCGTTCCTCACGACGAATGGGTGATTGCGGTCCAAAATTGGTATAACAATGATAAAACGGCGCACTTGCAAAACGAATTATTTTCGTTTGTGATGGCTTGTTTGCATTAAATGTCTATATTTTCTTTCCAAAAAATAAATTCAGGTGATAATCGTCCGGCTATGCAGCGGGAGGATGAAAAAAAGCATTTATATCTCAGCATATTTATGCCTATGGTTTTTATTGCCATTATTTGGATTGTAAAACTTTTTGAATATACAACCGGCATTAATTTAACTGAGTATGGATTATTACCGAGACATGCTTCGGGTTTACGTGGAATCATATTATCGCCCTTAATTCATGGCGATTGGAATCATTTAATTTCAAATACTATCCCATTTTTTGTTTTGTCATTTTTAATGTTATTTAATTATCGACGCGTTGCCTTTAAAGCCTTTGTATTTATTTATTTGGCATCAGGTGTTTTGGTATGGATATTTGGGCGAGAGAATTATCATATTGGCGCAAGTGGATTAGTGTATGGCATGGCATTTTTTATTTTTTTTAGCGGCGTTTTTCGCAAAAATATTCAATCCATTGCTTTATCACTTCTTATCGTTTTTATTTATGGCAGTATTGTTTGGGGGATATTGCCAATAGACGTAAAAATATCTTGGGAAGGCCATTTAATGGGCGCTTTATGCGGATTTTTATCAGCTTTTTATTTTAGAAAAGTAGACCTTCCAAAAGAGCTCGTTTTAGAAGATGATGAGGATGATGAGGACGATGATAGCGATTTTACATTGCACTATGAATTAACAGAAAGTCCGAAAAAATATTAATGCAACGGGAAATTAAAATCACCTCAGATGGTTCGCCAACACTTTTTGTACCTGAATTGAACGAACACTATCATTCTAAGCACGGTGCTTATACTGAATCATTACACGTATTTATTAAAGCAGGATTAATACTAAAGCAACAAGAAAACATAAACAAAATTTCCATTTTAGAAATCGGTTTGGGAACGGGTTTAAATGTGCTATTAACCGAAAAATTTGCTGCAAACAATTTAATTCAATACGAGGCATTAGAACCTTATCCACTTGAGGATGAAATAATTAATGCGTTGTTGAAATTTGATTTTTCTCCCTTCAAATTAAATACATCCACACTCGAAAAAATACATCGCACACCTTTTAATCAAGAAATACAATTCAACAATCATTTTTCATTTAATAAAATACAAAGCACCTTAGAAAAATATTCGTCAAACAAAAAATTTGACCTCATTTATTTTGATGCCTTTGGGCCTCAAGTACAGTTAGAAATATGGTCTGAAAACAACTTTAGAAAATTATTTGAGATGATGCATCCCTACGCAATTTTAGTTACTTACAGCGCAAAAGGTGATGTGCGGCGTGCCATGCAAGGAGCAGGATTTTCAGTTGAACGCATTCCTGGCCCTCCCGGTAAAAGAGAAATGCTGCGTGCAACTAAAAAGTAATTTATCTTCGCCGGGTGATTGAATATTTAATTGTTGGAGGCGGTTTTTCAGGAATAGCATTTGCCTGGGAATTGGAAAAACGTGGAATTAGTTATAAACTGGCAGATCCAGGTAATGATGCCTCAGCGTCATCTATTTCAGGAGGATTAATAAATCCCATAAGTGGAAGAAAATTTGCTCCTCAATGGAATATTGAAAATTTATTACCACTTATCAAAATAACATATAAAGAAATAGAAAAAAAATTGCAGTGTAATCTATTATCTGAAACACAAATATTAAAAATTCACAAAAGCGAAGCGGCACTTGAAGATTGGTTGCAGGCAAGCCAGAAAAATAATATCGATTATTTTGTTGAAAATAATTTTAATGCAAGTGCATTTAATCGTTTTTTGGATTTCAGATTTGGCGCTGTAATGATAAAGCAGGTTTTAAGAGTTGACACTTCAATTTATTTTTCACGTTTTTTAGAGTTTATAGGCGACAAGCATATTAAGTTGCAAATTGATCACAATGCAATTACAATTAAAAATGATTATGTAATTTATGACAATAATCAATATCGCAAAATTCTATTTTGCGAAGGCATTTCAGCATTAAATAATCCATGGTTCAATAAGCTCACATTTAAGCCGGCAAAAGGCGAATGTTTAATTGCTGAAATTCCCAATTTTAACCCAGCGTTAATAATTCAACGAGGCATACAAATAATACCATTGTCAAATAATAAATTTTGGGTTGGCGCTACAAATACATGGAACGATTTGGAAAGCTCCGGCACTGAAGCTGGTTTAGAGGAGTTAACCTCACAATTAAACACTGTTTTAAAAGTGCCATACACAATTGTAGAACACAAAGCTGCAATTAGACCTACCATGCGCGACAGGGCTCCCGTGGTTGGCAAGCACCCCGAAATTGATACCATGTATTTTTTAAATGGCATGGGAACAAAAGGTGCATCCTTATCAACTTATTATGCCCAACTCTTGCTGGAAAATATTCAAAATGAAAGCGAAATACCAAAGGAAGCAAATATTTCAAGGTTTTATGATTTATTAAGGAAATAAATTTTGCACTAAAGCACTTCTCCCCTATTTTTACTGAATGAAATTTACAGGTCAAAAAATTACACTCCTCGCACTTGGGATTATATTTTTTATATGCAATTTAAATGCGCAATCACCAGAATTTAATTGTTACATTTCAGATGCAGACGCAAGCATCAGAAATCACAATGTTGATTTTATTTCATTAAATCTTGATGTACATTTTGTTCCTGAAGATGGCCAGGTAAGTGGAATTGCACAATATGTTTTTAGCCCTATTCAGGATAAAGTGGACTCCCTATTTTTAGATGGGCCCGGTATTTTAGTGCAATCTTTAATAGTGGATGGCAGCAAGTCAAAATACAAAATGGATAGCGCCGGCATTACCGTTTTTTTTAATCCGCCATTGCAAAGAAAATCGGAACACACAATGGAAATTCGGTATGATGCTACTCCAAAACATGGCATTTATTTTAATGGATGGAAAAATAAAATTTCTGATAGTGAAACCGATCCTACTGTAATAAGAAAACAAATTTGGACACAAGGACAAGGGGTTGACAATCGTTTTTGGATTCCTTCTTACGATGGTGTAAACGATAAATTGCTTACTTCGGTAACACTGCATTTTAACAAAGGATATACGTTAATTTCAAATGGAGAGGCGGGTAAACTAATTGATAATGGAGATGGTACAATTGAGCAAACATTTAAAATGGTGCACCCGCATAATGTATATTTAATAATGGTAGCGATTGGCAAATATGATTATATTGATTATACAAGTAAAAATGGAATAACCTCGCGCCAATATTATTATCCCGGCACAAAAAGTACTGCAGAATTAACATATCAATATACTGCAGAAATGATGGATTGGCTGCAGACTGAAACCGGATTTAAATACCCTTGGACAACTTATGCAAATATTCCGGTACAGGAATTTTTATACGGTGCAATGGAAAATACAACATCCACTATTTATTCCGATTATTTTTATCAAGATGCAAATACTTTTCCCGATAAAAATTATGTTGACATTAACGCACATGAATTAACGCACCAATGGTTTGGTGATTATGTATCTGCATGGTCGAATAACGACGAATGGTTGCAAGAAAGTTTTGCCACTTACTATGCAAAAAAATTTAGAGAAAGTATCAGTGGCGATGATGAATACCAATGGAAACGTCGGGAAGAAATGAATACGGCATTTGATGCTGATAGAAAAAATAATTATCCGGTAGCACATACTAAAGGTGGTTCTTCAAGAATATATCAAAAGGGAAGCGTTGTTCTTGATATGCTGCGATACACTGTTGGTGATGCACAATTTAAATTGGCAATAACAGAATATTTAGAGCGTTATCCATACGCAAATGTAGAGTCGCATGACTTCGAAATGCAATTTATGCGCTCGCTGGGAATTAATATGGATTGGTTTTTTGATGAATGGATTTATAAAGCAGGTTTTCCTGAATATACAGTGAATTATACTTCAAAGGCAAATACAGTTGATATAACAGTTAACCAAACACAAACGCAAACCGAAACTGTGCATTTATTTAAAATGCCTGTGCACTTGCAGGTGCATTATTTAGACGGAAGTTTTGATGATAAAATAGTTTGGATTTCTGAGGAAGAAACATTAATTCAATTTGCAAAAAAACCGGAGTCTGAAATTGCCTTCGTTTTATTTGATCCAAATTCAAATATTTATGCGAAAGTAAATTTTGAAAAGACTTATACCGAATTAAAATATCAGGCTTTTAATGCGCCCAATATGATGGATAGGTTCGATGCTATCGTAATGATGCGTGATACAAATCTAAATACAAAACGCGACGACCTTGTTAAGTTATATAACAAAGAAAATTATCAAGGAATAAAAGCAGAAATTATATCTCAACTTGCAAATGATGATGATAAATCTTCAATAGCTGTAATGAAACAAGCACTTAATGATGATAATGCATTAGTTCGACGAGCCGCTTTAACAAATATGAAAAGTATTCCATCGAAACTAGAAAAGGATTTTGAAGCAAGATTATTAGATGCAAATTATACTAATATTGAAATAGCTCTATATAAATTATGTTCTACTAATCCCACTAAAAAAGAAAAATATTTGGCAGCAACCAAAGACGTAATTGGTTCAAATAAAAATGTGCGTATCAGTTGGATAGCATTAAGTTTTACCGGAGTAGCTGACGCAAATACCAAAGAACTCGTTCGTTACAGCAGCTCTGATTATGAATTCAGAACGCGCAATGACGCTATGAGTTCGTTGCTCGATATTAATTTTTGTGATGAAGAAGTTGTAGCCAATTTGTTTAATGCTGCGCTCTCTTCAAATAATCGCTTATCGTCACCCGCCAGAAATGCACTTAAAAAATTTAGAGAGACACCACAATATGAGCAAATTATTAAAAATTATTACAATTCAAATATGTGGGATGAATGGGAATTGAGCAGGTTAAAGCCCATTTTTAATTAAAAAGATATTAACCTATTTTGAATTAAATAAATGGAAAATGCACGAATTTCTGACTTTTCAACTTCCTTTCAACATAAAAAAACTTAAATTAACATCTTATCCACAAGTGCCAACAAAATTATACAGCCTATTTATTAGTGCCTGATTAAACCAGTCCACATCGCCTGTATCACTTGCTATAATGTACTTTCAGCAAAAAATGCATAATCAATAATTAAACACATAAAGCAAATCATTTAAAAGATAATGCCAATGTCTTCATCTGCCTGTGTATTACATTTTGCGGGCATTCTAGCTTAATACGCGAAGTTTGTTAGAGTCAATTTTTTAATTCCTTTTCAAGTAGGGAATTAATGTACAAATAAATTGGCCGGGTTGCGTATGAATGAAGAAAAGAAATCTGACAACAGAGGCCGGTGGCTGTACCTTATCCTAATATTTCTTTTATTAGGTTTAAATGGATGGTTATTTGTTAACGCCTTTCACAACAAGGAGGAAAGATTGCAAAGTGCCCAGCAAATTGAGGAGGCGCGCATACTCTACAGCCAACTTGAAGTTCAATTTAATGAATCGAAGCGTGATTTATTGGATCAAAAGGGCGATTTTTCTAGGAAAGACTCTTTGATTGCCGCGTTAGAAGGCGAATTAGATGCAAGAAGGAATGAAATTACTACGCTTCTTAAAACATGTAATTTCTTTAACGGAAGTGTTCCAAACAATCAAAAGAAATTAGACGAAGTAAAGGATGAAATTGTTTCAATGGAAGTGGATTGCAGCACATACAAAGCACAGTTGGACGAACTCAATGCAAAGTTCCTTGCCCTTCAGGAAGACTATGAAGAACTGAACATTTTATACGAAAGAGAAGTTAAACGCAGTGAAGAATTAACTTATAACAGAGATTCTATTTTAGATATAGGCGGGTTTATTCTTGCAAAGGATATAACCATAACAGGTGTGCGTAAAAGAAATAAC
>JBBRGZ010000123.1:0-8425 GCA_038223395.1 Chitinophagales bacterium | reverse complement strand
ATAAAGTTCCAATGATCCTGATGCTATGTAATCTTTACTGTTCACTGTTATTCTTTTTATATAATTTTTCTTAATACTAAAATTGCACTGCGCAATCGTGTTTTTACTGTTCCTAATGGCATATTCAATTCATCAGCTACTTCCTGATGGGTGTATCCTTTAAAGTAAATTAAGTCTACTAATTCTTTCCATTCAGGTTTAAGCTTATCCACCAAATCCTTAATGCCAATTGTATCGGGTTTGATGTCGTCGTAAATTTTTGTTGGATTTTCATACAGAATTGTTTCGTCGCTACTCGTTTTTTTACTCGTTTTATATCCCTTACTGCGCATTTTATCAATGGCTGTATTGCGACATATATTCATCATCCAAGTATATAATCGCCCTTTCGACGATTCGTAACTTTCTGCATTATTCCAAATTTTTAAGAACGCTTCTTGCAATATATCCTCTGCCAAATGATCGTCATTCACAATACGTGAGATGACACCAAATAGTGCTGAAGAGTACTTGTTATACACGACAGTCAGGGTAGCAGTTTGCTTTGCCTGTAGTCCAATAACGAGTAAATCTTCGTTTGCTTGTATGTCGGAGGTGTTTTGCACTCTTTAATAAACGAATTAACAAACTTACGTTGTAAGATTGGTTGTGGTTTTAAAAACTTAAAAATAGTTTAATTATTATTTAATAATCTCAAACTTCTGAGACTCAACGCCTGATATTGTATAACAATTTATAATATACATGCCGGGCGCCAAAAAGGATACCGGTATGCTTATGGAATATAAACCTGTAAAAGGTTCTATTTGCTCATGCACTAAAATTCTACCGGTAATATCGGTAATTTCAAACCTGCGCAATTTGCTGTTTTCAGTTGCTGTTAAGCTGAGGTTGTCGGTTGTGGGATTTGGGTAAATCTGTGTGTTTTTAATGTATTTCAACTTCGATTCGAGCGAAACAACGTCAGAATAACCGGTTTTACCACTAAAATCCCGCTGCTTTAGTCTATAATAACAAGTTGAGGTAAAATTATCGTCGTAAAAAACATATTGCTGAGTAACATTTGTTGTTCCTGCGCCATAAACCAGACCAATAGAATCAAAATCTAAACCGTTTACACTTTTTTCTACCTGAAAATAATTGCAATTCGTTTCTGTTTGAGTGGTCCAATCAAGTCTGGAGGTTTGAAATCCTGCTTCTGTTGCAGTAAAGAATGATATTTCAACTGGTAATAAAATAGCTCCACAAGTAAGAGTTACATTATCGAGATTATTGGTTTCACTGAATAATCCTTCATATTCTGCACGGATACGTATTCTTTTTACATCAGCCAAAATTGCTGCTAATTGAACTGCAGTAAGGTTTGGCGAACCCGCAGTGGAACCGTATTTCCATCCCACACCTGTAGAAAGAAGCACAGTATAATGGTTCCATGTATTGATAGGCGTTGGCCCGTTAAGGGTGTATAAAACCATCGTATCACCCGAATTGTTAAATATCATCACATCATATCCATCAACAGGAAATTGAATATGGTTTGTTTTTAAATCGAATTTTAACTCACAATCGTAATAATCGGAAAGCACACCTCTAAATTTTGCCGGACCATACCAATACCAAATACCTACTGTATTATCTGTTTGTTTGATACATCCTCCGGAAGGATAGCCTCCTGTTGCGGAATAGATTGGTGTGCCAGGAGCAGCTCCACCATAATCTCCAAAAGTGCTCCAACCATCTATACCAATTGAAAAATCGCTCACAATTTGTCCATGCAAAGCACCGCCCACGCCTAATGTTAACATGCAGAATACAATACAGATATATCGTGAAATTTGCCTCATATTTAAAAATCGCTGTGTATATTGAGGGCTGTCCCAATATGAACATAACAAGATTACGGCGCTTTGCGTTGATTTGCAAGGATTTTAGACTTTATTTTTAAGCAGGCAACCTTAGCAAAGCACTGTACATCGCACAATTTAGTCAACAGTGTAATGCACTTAATACTCTAACTGTACCTCCTTTTTTAGCTTTTTATATCTTGCTGAAGCTTAGGATATTCCATTTTTAGGGCAGTTAAAGTATCTACTATTGTTTTTGCAATAATATATTCTTTATACCAATTTTTATCTGAAGGCACAATTATCCAAGGCAAAGCAGGCCCACAAGCATTAAAAGCATCTTGATATGCCTCCATATAATCAGGCCAAAGTTTGCTTTCTTGAATATCGTTAACATTGTATTTCCACATTTTGCGTGGATCGGAAAGGCGTTCTTTTAGGCGCTCTAATTGTTCTTCCTGCGAAACATGCAAATAAAATTTGAGGATTATTGTGTTGTTTTCTTGTACTAATTTTTCAAAAGCATTAATATCTTGGAATCTACTTTTAATAGTTGGCATATCCACCCACTTGTGCACGCGTTGAATTACCACATCTTCATAATGCGAGCGATTAAAAATTTCTATCATACCCTTTGCCGGCATATTAGCATGTATGCGCCATAAAAAATCGTGACTCATTTCTTCTTCTGTAGGTCTTTTAAATCCTTTTACGCGACAACCCATCGGATTTGTTCCTGAAAATACCTCTTTAATTACGCCATCTTTTCCGCTGGCATCCATGCCTTGTAATATAATGAGTAAACTGTATTTCGACTGTGCGAATAATAAATTTTGCAATTCGCTCAGTTGATCTATGTATTTTTTGGTTTTAGATTTAAGGTCGTCCTTTTTAAATTTTGCAGTAGGAGTTGTTGCTATTTTCGATAGTTCTATTTTTGCCATAACATAAATTTTGAACAAATGTAATCAGATACAAAAAAATATTTGCATTTCTTTAGCACTTATTAAAAATTAGAAATCGGTTTCCAATAAAAATAGATTACTTTTCTATTTTTGTTAATGATTAAGACTTCATTTATGAAACAATTTTTTACTTGCTCTATAAGTATTATTGCTTTTTTATTTAATATACAATCTGCTTCAGCTCAAGCGCCACGTTTTGAAATATATCAGGTTATGGAAACGGGAGCTGCGTTGTATTTGCCTGGTGAACCAACATTTGAAGTGAGTTACACTGACGACAGCAGCGCAATGTACAGTTGCGATGTGGAGGCTGGTGATGCTGATTACGGAGCAATAATAGTTGACCTGAAAGAAAATTTAGGAGACCTCAGTTCCGATTGGGAAGAAGTTTTGGTTTCGTATATGGAATATTAGGCAGAAGATGGATATGAGCTCACCGATTATACAAGTCCGGGTTATGGCCATACGTTAGAATCGTATACGAATGCGCATGGTATTTTAATGTATGGTGTTGATGAGGATGAATATAATTATGCAATTAAGGGATGGGTAGATGGAGATATGATTGCAGTGTTATATGTTTTTTCTTTAGAAGAACTTAACGTCAATTTGCAAAATCTTTTTTTGGATGGATTTCGTTTTCCGGAAAAAAATTAATTTAATTTTCCACTTGAATATTAATGCGATGCCAAGCATTGTTCATATATCCTTTAAAATTCCAAACCTCGCTAATATCTTTCGGTTGTTTATTATTTTTTTCATCTATTGCCCTTGCAATTATTTCGTTTGCACCCGCTTGTAATTGAAGAGGTATTTCCCAAAAAACCCATGCCCATTTATTTTTTCCTTCGGTAATTCGTGCTTGTTGCCAGGTTAATCCTCCATCTAAAGAAACATCAATTTGATTAATCATATTTCCATCGCCACTCATTGCATATCCTTTTAAAATAATATCGCCTGATGAAATATTTGATTTATCTTTTGGATAAGTAATTGCACAATTTACAGCCAATGCACTTAATTGAACACCGGTTTTCCAATTAACGGTTTCGGGTTTTGCTTCCGGTGGAAATAAGCGATAGGCATGGTCTTGAAAATAATTTTTTGATGGATGATTTATGAGTGTAATATGCGTAAGCCATTTTACACTACGTGCGCCAATATATCCCGGAACTACCGAGCGCAAAGGAAAACCGTGAGTGGGTTCGAGAGGTTTGTCGTTCATTGCATAAGCAATTAAAACTTCGTCGGTTAATGCTTTTTCTAGGGGAATTGATGCGCCAAAACCCACATTTTCGTTATGTCGAAACACATCATCGGCACCCATAAATTCAACAAAAATGCCATCCGGTTTTATTCCGGCTAATTGCAGCAAATCTTTTAATCGCACACCGGTCCAAGTAGCGTTACTTATTGCACCTTCCTCCCAAGGCACTTCGCCTGGCACTTCTTTATAATCTATTAGTTGGTTGCGGCGATTTCCGGCACATTGTAAAGTTGCCATAATAGTATGTGCCTCAAAATTATTTCTTAAATCAGCAACCGAAAACGACAATTCTTTTTCTACTAATCCATTAATAATAAGCGAAAAGGTATTTTCATCAATAACAGGAATCTCGCCGTGATTGCGCACATAATACAAGGGTTGCGGCGTAATAAAATGTTCGCGCAATACATCAGCAGGTGCTTCTGCATTAAATGGTTCTGTTGTGTGTACAATTAATTTAGGATCCTTATCCATAGTATTATAAATAATAGCCAATACAAATTTAACCTAACTAAAGTAATAGGCAATAAAATCTGACATTTAATTAATGGATTATTTTTTAGATTCAATTATTAATTCCTCCTTTGGTATTAAAAAATAATGAGTAGCTCCGCAAATAAAATCCCTGCATCTCATCGGCTGTTCACTTCGATATTCGATATTCAACCTTCAAAAATTGAATTTTTGGGGGATCGATTAAACTTAAATTTTTGAAACTAGTCACCAATATTTGGTTACAAAAAAATGTAATACCTTTCCAATTGAATGGAGAGCGCAATACAGAACAAACAATTTTATTATCGTTTAATAGCGCTTTGGGCGGTTTGTGAGGGCACTCTCGGCGGAATAATACATGGATTTCAATTGCCCATAACGGGATTAATTGTTGGGAGCAGTGCTATAATTATTATTTGTTTAATTGGATATTTTGTGCCGGAAAAGGGCGCCATTTTAAAGGCTACAATTTTAGTTGCCATATTTAAATTGATGTTAAGTCCGCATAGTCCGATTGGCGCATATTACGCAGTATTTTTTCAGGGAATTTTGGGAGAATTATTTTTTATGAATAAAAGACATTACAAAATATCTTGTATTGTTTTTGCAACTCTCGCACTTGCCGAATCTGGCGCACAGGGAATATTAGTTGCAACCATTATTTATGGCACAGATTTTTGGATAGCGGTAAATAAATTTATTAGCGGATTAACGCATCAGGCAACTGTTACGAATTACAGTTTATATATTGGTGGCGCATTTCTATTGTTGCATATTATTGTGGGGTTTTTAATTGGAATAACGGCATCAAAAATACCTGCACATTTACCCACTTGGAAAATGGATTTTCAATTAAGGCAGACAGAAACATCACAAAAAAATAGTGATGTAAATGAAAAAAATGCTATTTCGAAAAAACGCAGTAAAATCAGGCCGGCATTGTTTGTTATCTGGATTTTATTATGTATAATTTGGATGTTATCTGTAATTGATATCGAAATTCCTTTTATTGAACAACAAGAAGTTTTGTATATCATAATGCGTTCGTTTTTTATTTTACTTACTTGGTATTTTTTGGTTGGGCCGCTTTTGTTATTTTTTATGAAAAAATGGTTAATGAAACAACAAACTAAAATGCAAAATAGCATGCAGGAAATTTTATTATTAATTCCCGCAACAACTCATGTAGTAGAAAAAAGTTGGTCTTTATCATCTTCAAAAAAAGGCATATTGCGATTGCGCACATTTTTAAAATATGTTTTGGTAAATACATTTTTTCCACAATGAGATTTTGAGTGGTATGCAGAATAAAAGGATATATATAGTAAAAGGACCGATTCATTCCGGGAAAACTACTAATCTTAAATTGTGGTTAAAAGCTAAGGATGATGTATTTGGCGTTTTTTCGCCGGTAATTAATGGAATAAGATATTTTGAAAATGCTGCAACCGGAAATCAATTTACTATGGAAGCCGAAGCGTATGAAATGGATGTACTTCAGGTTGGAAAATACACATTTAGCAAATCGGCTTTTAAACGCGCTGAAGCCATTTTATCAGATGCAATACAAAAGCATCAAGGTTGGGTAATAGTAGATGAAATTGGTCCGCTTGAGTTGAAAGGGAAAGGTTTGAGTGCGGTTACCAAACGCCTACTTGAAGAAAACAAGAGTGCCTTACAGGTCATTTTGGTAATTCGCGAAAGCATACTTTTAGAGGCAATCCAATATTTTGAAATTGACAACTTGTATAAAATTTTGGATTTGTAGTTGCTTTCATTTTAGATAAATACAACAAGTTTGAGCTTATTTGAGCTGGTTTTTGCTGTAAATAGGGCATTGTAGCAACAATTTTAATAAAAAGTATAATTCCACATTTATTATCGTATAAAATTCAAAATTCCCTATTTTTACCACCCTTTACTAAACCGGAATACAAAACGATTATGGCAAAAAAAGAAGAAAAGAAACGGTATAAATTTAAAGAGATGAAAGTGTATGGTTCGCTAGAAAATTTTTTCGGCAATCAAAAAAACTATCGTATCGTCTTTGATGAAACAGAAGTGTGTTATGTAAATGCAGAGTTACAACTTTTTAATCTTTTATTTGATGAAGAAGAATGGAAAGCAAAAGTTGTAATTAAGGCAACCGAATATTATGCAGGTACTGAAATGTGTAAACTCGAAAAAGACCTAGTTGTAACCACAGACCAAAACATTATTTATATACGCGAAGGTTGGGGAACAGCAACGCCTGGTTGGTGGAAAAAGGGCACTTATAAATGGGAAATTTGGGTTGATGAAGTACTTGTTGGAACAAATTATTTTTATATAACGGCTAGCGGAACCGTAAGTCCCCAAGTTAATCCTTACTTTGATTTTAACAGCATTAAATTATTTAATGCACCTAAATTAAATATCCCGCGTGAAAATAGAAAATACTTAACCGGCTTTAATAAAGATACGGCAGAATATATTTCTATTGAGTTAGACATTGCAAATAAAATTTCGTCAGAAAAATATTTTCCACTCGAATTTAATTTTTATTTCTACAACGATGCGCATCAATTAAAAGGAGCATCCTATTGGTTTGAACATGTAAACGACAGCAGACAAAATATTGTAATGGATGTTGGTTACGGAAGCGATGCTGCAGGATTTTGGTATCCTGATAAATATACATGTGAAGTGGTATTTATGGATACAATTGTAGCTGTTGTACCTTTTGAAGTTGGTTTTGCAGATATAGAATTAGTTGGCGATCCGACTTGGCTGACAAGCGCGCAAGAAAGTGCCACAGGATTAAAAGCTGCCGTTGCAGTAACAGATGCAGAAACGTATGAAATTGCCAAAAAAGAACTGGACGATTTAATTGGATTAGAAACTGTAAAAAAAGAAATAAATGAATTAACAACTTACCTTAAGTTTTTAAAAATAAGGCAGGATAAAGGGTTTGAAGAAAAAAATAAAATGAATCTCAACATGGTATTTACCGGAAATCCGGGCACAGGAAAAACAACTGTTGCGCGTATGCTTGGTAAAATTTATAAATCAATGGGATTGTTAAAACGCGCTGATGTTACTGAAGTTGGACGTGTTGATTTGGTTGCAGAATATATTGGACAAACTGCGCCAAAAACAAAAGCAGCAATAGACCGTGCAAGAGGTGGTATTCTATTTATTGATGAAGCTTATGCATTGAGCGACAGAGGCGACGACGGAAAAGATTTTGGTAAAGAAGTAATTGAAGTATTAATAAAAGAAATGAGCGATGGGCCTGGCGATACTGCTATAATTTATGCCGGTTATCCAAAAGAAATGCGCGATTTTTTAAATTCTAATCCGGGATTGAGTTCAAGAGTTTCGCAGGTAATCAGCTTTCCTGATTATAATCCTGATGAACTGATGGCAATTTCTGAATACGATTCTAAAAAACGCGGAGTTAACATTGGAGAAGAAGCCAGGAATTTAATTTATATGAAAGTTGTAGAAGCCTATCGCAACCGAGATAATAAATTTGGCAATGCGCGTTATGTCAATTCAATTATTGAAGAAGCAAAACAAAATATGGCTTTGCGTTTAATGAAAAACGAAAAACCGGAAGATCTTACTAACGAGGATTTAAGTACTATTATACTTGACGATGTACAGATTATTTTTGGTGTTGGCAATGCTAAAAATATTGAACTTCCTGTTGATGAAGTATTGTTAGTTGATGCAATGAATGAGCTGAAAGAATTAACTGGAATGGCCAAAGTGAAAAATGAAATTGAAGAAACAGTTAAGCTTGTTAGATATTATAAAGAAATTGGTCGCGATGTAAAAAAATCATTTTCATTGCATACTGTTTTTACTGG
>JBBRGZ010000122.1:0-8456 GCA_038223395.1 Chitinophagales bacterium | reverse complement strand
ATAAAAGGTTTTGGCTGCAGGTTTTCGTTTTTTGTATTTGTATTTTGTGCCTTTTCAACTGCTTGCATAAACCTGTCGAAGGTGTATGGTTTTAAAAGATAATCAGTGACATTTAATTCGTATCCTTTGAGTGCATAATCTGGATAAGCAGTTGTAAGAATAATTTTTGCGTTTATTTTATTTGTTTCCAGAATTTGTATCCCCGATAATTCACCGAGATTTATATCTAGAAAAATAAGTTCAAGGGTATGTGTTTGCAAATACACTAATGCGTCAATTCCATTATCAAATGCAGCATCTAATTCCAAAAAAGGATGTTTTACTACAAATCCTTTCAATTTTTCCATTGCTAACGGTTCATCCTCTATCAGCATGCAACGCATCTTCATCATCGTATAGTGTTAAATTAACTTTATAAGTTTCTCCGTTATTATCTATTTCGAGATAATGTTTATCAGGATACAACAAATTTAATCGTTTTTGAATCAACTCGCTGCCTAAGCCGCCATATTGTGTTTCTTTATTACCTTTTTGCAAGATGGAATTTATACATTCAAATCGTATTTTGTTCGTCATTAAATAGAAATGGATGCTGACAGAATTACCTATTTTATTCATCTGGGCATATTTAAACGCATTTTCAATAAAGGGTATAAATAGTAGGGGTTCAATTTCTTTTAGTTTTGCTTCGCCTTCAATATTAAATTCAACAGCATCCGCATTAGATGTGCGAATTTTCTGTAAGTCTATAAATTTCGCAATATATAATAATTCTTCGCTTAATAAAATTTTATGCGAACTCGTTTCATATAACATAAAACGCAAAATATCGGATAATTTATTGAGGTAAAGGGATGCTTTTTCCGGGTCTTTATTTATTAATACATCAATATTGTTGAGCGTATTAAATAAAAAGTGCGGATTTATCTGTGCCTTCAACATACCCAATTCCATTTCATAATTTTTTTTATTGAGCTCCTCTTTAAACTGAATATCGCGATAGGAAGTAATAAAACCTCTTAAAACAAGTCCCACAATAACATTTAATCCCGCAATAAAACACATTACTAAAGTTTCGGGGATGGCGGAATTCCAACCATCAGCAAACAAAATACCATCCCCCTTTAAGAGCGTTAAAAATATAGCTCCAAGAAAGCCTGCAATTAAAGCAGCGAGGATTGCAGTTAGGACGAGTGCAGCAATTTTTCTTTTGCTAAAAAATCGGGTGAAAATAAAAGTGTATCCCGAATAAAATCCAAAAACTCCCGGTATTATTGCCAGTGCTGTTACAATTTCCGCCCATTGAACAAACATCCCAATTTTATCCTCTTCAAAATTGCCTTGTGCTGCAGCGTTTAAAACAAAGAATACAAAAAGGAAAAACACATACATTACCCAATACCCAAAATGCAATAAAACGACTACAGCTTTTTTCATATTTATCCTTTTTCAGTTCTATTGATATACATAAAATAACTTACAAATGTAATCAGCAAAAAATAAGCAACAGAAAGCAAGTGTATATTTGATACTGAAGTTCTTGGTATTCCAATATTATTAAAATAATTAAGGGAGATATAGGTATAGGGAATTGTATAACCATATTTCCACGAAATGGCGAACATAGAAGCAATGATTAATGCAAAACCAACACCCACAGAAGCTAGGAAATTTTTAAATCGCATGCTAATAAGAAATTGTAAAGCGATAATTGGCAAACTATCGACAAAAAATATCAAGCTCGATTTTATAAAAAATAATATCGGTAACTGTTCGGGAGGCATGCTAATTTTTGGATGAATTAATGCAGGAATAAGTACAGAAACATAAATTGCCAAATTAAACAACAATAAAAATCCAAACATCAATATAAATATTACCTTTTGTTTTGAAATAAATATAAACGACATGGGTTGAGGAGTTGTATATAATTGTTTCCAAGCATTATTTTTAAATTCTAATTGTGTTAATAAACTTGTTACCAATATTATTCCCATAGGAAATAAAAACAACGCCATGGACTGCCAAGATTCATTAAAGTATCCTTCCCAAAAATTGTCAGACAAATTCTTTTCTGCAGTCTTTTCAGGAAAGGCAAATTGCATGAGCAGCATTATAACGGGAATAAAAATTGCACCTATTCCCACAAGCCACAGAGCAGCGCTGTGTTGTATTTTAAGGAGTTCGCTTTTAATAGAATTCAATATTGTAATTTTCATATCAGTTTTCTTTTATTAGTTGCATAAAAATTTGTTCGAGGTCGTTTTTTTCTGTTTTTATTTCATAAACATCCACTCCATTTTGAGTTAAAAGTGTGTTGAGTTGTGCTATTTTTTCCTTTGGCATGATGGGTAGTCTAATCTTATTACCCGGTGCTTGCAGCGTAGCAGAAATTTCCATTAATTGCATGGCTTTGACATTATCATTGGTTTCAAAATAAATACAAGTGGATTGCTGTTGTTTTTCCATAAGGGATTTGAAGGTTCCTTGCAATAATAAATTGCCTTTGTGGATGATTCCGATATGACTTACAAGTTTTTCTATTTCAGATAGAATATGACTGGAGATTAAAATTGTAATTCCAGATTGTTTATTGAGTTCCACCAACAATTCGCGTATTTCTAAAATGCCATTGGGATCCAAACCATTGGTTGGCTCATCGAGAATAAGTAATTCGGGTTGGTGCAAAAGTGAAGTAGCAATTCCCAAACGTTGTTTCATTCCAAGTGAAAATTTACTTGCCTTTTTTGAGCCTGTTTTTGATAAACCAACAAGGTTTAATACCGTTTGTATTCTTTCTTTGGGACATTGATATAACTGCTGCCAAAGTTTTAAGTTTTCGATTGCATTTAAATGTCCGTAAAGCGAAGGGCTTTCGATCAGAGAGCCCGTTCTTTTCAAAATGGAAATTCTATTATTTTCAAACGCTTCTCCAAAGATTGAGATTGCACCTTCCTGCATTTTTAACAGTCCGAGCAATAGGCGCAAAGTGGTAGTTTTTCCGGCACCGTTAGGCCCCAAAAATCCATAAATTGCACCTTGTGGAACAATAAGATTAATATTATGAAGAACTTGTTCCTTATTAGAAAACTGATGTGACAAAGCCATGGTTTCAACACAATTCATAATTTTTTAGTTTTATTTTCAGATATAAAAACAAATGTAGAATTATAAGAAACACGTGTAGAAACGAATAGATATATTGAGTGTTTCTATCTGTGAAAAGTGTGTTTTGTCCTTTGAAAATATTGTTAGAGTGAGTGGTGAATAAGTTCTGGGTTGTGCGTTCTGGGCCTGCCTGCCGACTTCGTCAGCGTCAGGCAGGTTCTGAGTATTGAATTCGTGGTTGAAGTAAGTGCAAAGATTTTGGATTTTTTGTCGTTTATTTTTGAGTAATAAAAAGAATATTAATTTGCAGTTCTACTAAAATGCAAACTCATTGCTCATCACTCATTACTGATTTAACGATTTCATTTGGGTAACTCCAGAGTATGAGTAATGAGTAATGAGTATGTTTTGGGGTGGAATCGAAATTTTAATTTTATTTATTACTTTAATTTTTACACCTGAAAATCCAAAGTTCTATTTTTTCTCAGAACCACACTCACCACTCACCATTGACCATTGACCCCCCTACGTTTCTTCGGTAATACTGTAGGGGAACGACACTTACTATTGATATCCAATAGAAAACCCTCTCCGAAAATCTCGAAGAGGGTTAATATTTTTTATATATAAATCGCAAGGTATAAATGGTCAGGCGTCATTTGACAGGAGTCATGAGTGTATTGAAAGAACTAAAAATACCCTTCCACCAAAAAATCTCACTCATTACTCATTTCTCATTACTGATTGAAATTAATCAATCAATTGAAATCCCCAACCAAATTGTCAAGCGTCTCCAGTTATTAGTCAAGAATTCGAATATCCGTCCACAAAAATCAAACCCCACCACTGACCCTTGACCCTTGACCACTTACCACTGACCACTGACCCTTGTCCCTTGTCCCTTGTCCCTTACCTTACATCATTCCATCCATTCCCCCAGGCATTCCCCCGCCCATTGGCATATCTTTTTTCTCTGGCTTGTCAACAATTGTGCATTCTGTTGTAAGTAATAAACCTGCAATAGAAGCTGCATTTTCGAGAGCAACACGGGTTACTTTAACAGGATCGATTACACCTGCTTTTAGGAGGTTTTCGTATTTTTCTGTGCGTGCATTAAATCCGAAATCGTCTTTTCCTTCTTTTACTTTTTGAACAACAATTGAACCTTCAATTCCTGCATTTGCAACGATGGTTCTGATTGGTTCTTCTAGAGCGCGTTTAATAATGTCAACACCTATGCGTTCGTCGTCGTTTGTAACCTTCATTTTATCCAAACCTACCATCGCACGGATGTAAGCAATACCACCACCCGGAACAATTCCTTCTTCCACTGCTGCACGTGTAGCATGTAATGCATCATCAACACGGTCTTTCTTTTCTTTCATGGCAACTTCTGTTGCTGCACCAATATATAATACTGCAACACCGCCGCTCAATTTAGCAAGACGCTCCTGTAATTTTTCTTTATCGTAATCGGAAGTTGATGATTCAATTTGCGATTTAATAGTATTGATTCTTGTTTTGATTTCTTCTTTTTTACCCTTTCCGCCAACAATTGTTGTATTGTCTTTGTCAACTGTAATGCGTTCTGCTCTTCCTAAATCTGTTAATTCAGCAGTTTCAAGTTTCATACCTTGTTCTTCACTGATTAAAACGCCGCCGGTTAACACTGCAATGTCGTTTAACATTTCTTTTCTTCTATCGCCAAAACCTGGAGCTTTTACTGCGCATACTTTAATAGTGCCGCGTAATTTATTTACAACTAAAGTTGTAAGTGCTTCACTGTCAACATCTTCTGCAATAATTAATAACTGAGAACCTTGCTGAGCCACTTTTTCCAAAACCGGAAGTAAGTCTTTCATCGCGCTAATTTTCTTATCATAAATAAGAATATAAGGGCGTTCCATTTCACATTCTAAATCGTCGCCGTTCGTAATAAAATATGCAGATAAATAACCGCGGTCAAATTGCATACCTTCTACTACTTCGCTATAAGTGTTTGTTCCTTTTGATTCTTCAACGGTAATAACACCATCTTTAGTAACTTTTACCATTGCATCGGCAATCAGTTTACCAATTTCGGAGTCGTTATTTGCAGAGATTGATGCTACTTGTTCAATTTTTTTATTATCGTTTCCAACAACTTTTGCCATTTTGCGCAATTCGCCAACAACAAATTCAACTGCTTTGTCGATTCCGCGTTTTAAATCCATTGGATTTGCACCCGCTGCAACATTTTTTAAGCCAGCAGTAACGATAGCCTGAGCCAAAACAGTTGCGGTTGTAGTTCCATCACCTGCAATATCGCTGGTTTTTGAAGCCACTTCTTTTACCATTTGAGCACCCATGTTTTCGATAGGGTCGTCAAGTTCAATTTCTTTAGCAACTGTAACACCATCTTTGGTAACATTTGGTGCACCGTATTTTTTTTCAATAACCACATTGCGACCTTTTGGGCCTAAGGTTACTTTAACTGCATTTGCTAACGCATCAACACCAGCCTTAAGTTTTTCTCGAGCTTCGGTATTGAATTTTATAATTTTTGCCATAATCTATTAGTTGAGGTAATTTTAGTTAATTATTTGATAATGAGATATTTATACTTATAAAATTGCGAAAATATCAGATTCACGCATGATGAGGTATTCAATGCCATCAACACTAATTTCGGTGCCGGCGTATTTGCCATATAGCACGTTGTCGCCAACTTTAACTGTTACGGGTTCGTCTTTTTTTCCGGGTCCCGCAGCTACAATTGTTCCTTTTTGAGGTTTTTCTTTTGCTGTTTCAGGGATGATGATACCACCTTTTGAAACTGTTTCTGCGGCTGCCGGAAGTACAATTACACGGTCGGCCAGAGGCTGAATTGAGAGGGTAGATTTGGTCTTTGCCACAACTTTGGCTTTTGCCACTACTTTGATTTTTGACATATTTGAGTTTATTTTATTTATGAAAATTTCTAGTTTAATCCCCGCTCGTCAGATATTGTGCCATCTGGATTTTTTGCAGTTTGAGGCGCAAAGGTCGCGACAAAATTTCAGTTAATAGCATAATTTTAAAAATTGACTGACAGATTGGATAAAAACCATTACAAAAACGCAATCAAATTGAATACAATACAATTGACTGTTTTGAGGTACTAAATTGATGATACGCATCACAATTCAAGGGCTAAACCAAATTTTTAGTGCGTTTTAAAGGGATATTGCTTTTTTATGGCAAAAACCTGTGAACTAAGCTACACTATAAAGCGTATGTGAAAGAGAATCATCAACAAAAACTATAATATGAAATACTTTTTTACTCTTTCACTTTTTACTGTCTTAGTTATACAAGGCTACTCCCAAGTTCAAAAACAAATAGTAGTTGAGCATTTTACCAATTCTGTTTGCAGCATTTGTGCATCCCGCAATCCGGGGTTTTACACCAATTTAGCTGCTCAGGATAATGTATTACACATTGCTATTCATCCAAGTTCACCCTATAGTAGCTGTTTATTAAACCAAAATAATGTAGCAGAAAATGATGCCAGAACAAATTATTATGGCGTTTATGGTAGCACTCCGCGTTTAGTTATTCAGGGAGTAGTAATTTCTCCTGCTGCAAATTATGGGGATGCAATCTTATTTGATCCTTTTGAAGGCGCACTATCGCCTGCAAGCATACGAATTAGCCAAATAAAATTTGGGATTGATTCTGTACAAACACAAATTATAATTAAAACGGAGGCAGCGCATAGTTTAGGTGATTTGCAATTATTTGTTGCACTAGCGGAGGATACAGTTTTTTATAGTAGCCCGAATGGTGAAGATTTTCATTATGATGTATTTAGAAAATCCATTTTTGCAACGGAAGGAATTACAGTTAATTTACCAAATACGATTGGCGATTCAATCGTTATTTCAGGTAGCGCTGCATTATCGGCTACATGGGATGCTTCGCGGATTTATACTCTCGCAATTTTACAGGAAACGAGCTCAAAAGCATTAGTGCAAGCAAATGCAAATCATTTTTTTGTTGACTCTTTAGTTGATGAAGTAACTGCAATTTTTGGGGATGAAAATACGTTGAATGCACAATTGTTTCCAAATCCTGTTTCGGGCAATCAATTAATTATTAATACAGAAACAAATTCTGAAAATTTATTGAGGATATTTAATCTATCCGGACAACTCATTTTTACTTCAAATTTTACAAATACGATATCTGTTTCAATGGATTATTTTGTTGCAGGCGAATACCTGATAAAAATTACAAATCAACAGAGAAATTACAACGGAAAGTTTTTGCGGTTGTAATAAATTAAATCGATTTGCGAATTTAATTTTTAATAAATTTTGTAACACTGTTTTGTATTTTCAAAAAATAAATTCCGGGTACTAAATCGGAAATAAATATTGTATTATTAAACGGCAAACTTTTAATTAATCTGCCATCTAAACTGTTGATTTCAATATTTATATTATAATCAATATTATTAGAATTATTGATATACAATCTATCGTTTGCTGGATTTGGAAATATGCTTAATTGATTGACTAATAGAAGATTATCTGTCCCAACCTCAAATTCTGTCTCCAACATCCAAAGCTCCGCGCCTTCTGCTGCTGATTTGCCATTTAGAATTACGGAACCATTGTATGTAATCATTTCGTAAGGATAACTTAAATCATCGCATTCTAAGGTTTGAAAGGAGCCGACTTTTGTGCCATTGCTTTGAAATACAGTGGTGCATCCATTTGAATCGTCATATCCACTAAAAACAATATTATTCCCATTTACCACAGCGGCAAAATCCCCCGAAAACGAACCTGATTGATATTCTAATAAAAATTTTGTGCCTGCATTAGTTCCATCGGTTATCCATAAACCATCATCGTTATCGTCGTTAGTGGCAGCAAAATAGATTTTATTTTCTGTTGGCAGCAATGTATAATTGTCGGGTATAAATTCATTATCATTTTCATCTAATAATTGTTGAGTTCCGGCAATTGTTCCATCGCTTAAAAAAATATATTCATCATCACCATTATCTGCTAAAAAAAATAATTTATCATTTAAAATAAAAAATCCGTGAGGAAAGGAACCATCACCATCACCTTCATTTACATTCATAAATAATTCGGTTCCAGCAGGAGTGCCATCTGTGCGCCACAATTCTTGATCATATAAATCTCCATCACCGCCCGAAAAATAAATAAATCCATCGTATTCAATAAACATATTGTGATATTCCTTTGCCGAAACCCACATTTGTTTTAACAATAGTGAACCTTCGGGAGTGCCATCACTTTTCCATAATTCCTGTTCACCACTTGCATTTTTGCATTTAAAATATAGAGTATGAT
>JBBRGZ010000121.1:0-8460 GCA_038223395.1 Chitinophagales bacterium | reverse complement strand
GGAATTGAATTTATGGCAACCATGGCATCCACTTACGATCTAGGTCGCTTCGGCGCCGAACGTTTAAGTTTTTCGCCTAGGCAAGCCGATTTACTGATGGTGATGGGAACCATTGCAAAAAAAATGGGACCGGTTTTAAAGCAGGTTTATATTCAAATGGCAGAACCAAAATGGGTAATTGCCGTTGGCGCCTGTGCATCGAGCGGTGGAATTTTTGATACGTATTCTGTTTTGCAAGGTATCGATAAAATTATTCCTGTTGATGTGTATGTTCCGGGTTGCCCGCCTCCACCGGAAGCAATTTTGGATGGCATACTCAAAATTCAAGAACTGATAAAACACGAAAGTTTTAGAAGAAGAGAATCGGAAGAATACAAACAATTATTAGCAGGATATCAAATTGAATAAAGATTTAATTGGAATGGATACAATAGAAAATAGTTTAGTTGAAAGCCTGATTAAAGAAGAATTTGGCGATGCAATTCGCAGTGTGGAAGAAACTTACGATACACTCGATATTGTTGTTGCGCGAGAAAAAATAATTCCAGTTTTACAATGGATGCGCGACAGTAATTTATTGCAATTTAATTTTCTTACCAGTATGTGTGGTGTGCATTTTCCAAATAATAAAGGAGAAGAATTAAGTATGGTTTATCACTTGCACAGTTTTAAAAATAATTTGCGTTTGCGTTTGCACATTTTTTTTGGTGAGAACGATGCGATAGTTCCAACAGCAACACATTTATTTAATTGTGCAAATTGGATGGAACGCGAAGCATACGATTTTTATGGTATTCGTTTTACCGGTCATCCCGATTTGCGCAGAATTTTAAATATGGACGACATGCAATATTTTCCATTGTTAAAACAATATCCTTTAGAAGACGGAACAAGAACCGATAAAGACGATAAATATTTTGGAAGATAATATTTAATTAATTCATTAGGAATAATAATCAGGTTTTGGCTACAAATAAAAATACAAATACATCCATTAACGGCGTGGTTCAAACCGACGAGGAATTAAAACAATATAATTACCTCAATCTCGGTCCAACCCATCCTGCAACACACGGTATATTTCAGAATGTTTTAAAAATGGATGGCGAAATAATTGTGGATGCGCAACCCACCATAGGTTATATTCACCGTGCATTCGAAAAATTAGCGGAACACCGACCGTATTATCAAGTAACTCCAATTACCGATAGATTAAATTATTGTTCATCACCAATAAATAATATTGGATGGTATCTTACTGTAGAAAAATTATTAAAAGTAAAGATGCCAAAACGCGTAGATTATATGCGCGTAGTAATTATGGAATTGGCGCGTATTGCCGATCATATTGTATGCAATTCTGTAATTGCAGTTGACACCGGAGCACTCACAGGATTTTTATATGTGTTTCAGTGGCGCGAAAAAATTTATGAAATTTACGAAGAAATTTGTGGCGCACGACTTACAACAAATATTGGAAGAATTGGCGGATTTGAGCGCGATTTTACTGATGCAGTTAATAAAAAAATAAATGATTTTGTTGATGGATTTCCTAAAGCATTAAAAGAATTCGAAAACATGGTAATGCGCAATCGCATTTTTATGGATAGAACAATTAATGTTGGCAGTATTACTGCAGAAAAAGCATTGAGCTACGGTTTTACCGGACCCAATTTAAGAGCAGCAGGTGTTGATTACGATGTGCGCGTTATGACTCCATATTGCAGTTACGAAGATTTTGATTTTATAATTCCAATTGGAACTCAAGGCGACACTTACGATAGATTTTGTGTGCGCCAAGAAGAAATGTGGCAAAGCTTAAGCATTATTAAACAAGCGATGGCAAAAATGCCCGAAGGCAATTATTTTGCTGATGTGCCCGAATTTTATTTACCTCCAAAAGATGCAGTGTATAATACAATGGAAGGTCTTATTTGGCACTTTAAAATTGTAATGGGTGAAGTAGATGTGCCGAAAGGACAAGTATATCAATGTGTTGAAGGCGGAAACGGAGAACTCGGTTTTTACCTCGTGAGTGATGGTGGACGACAACCCTATCGGTTGCATTTCCGTCGTCCGTGTTTTATTTATTATCAGGCATATACAGAAATGATTAAAGGCGCAATGTTAAGCGATGCAATTATTACATTGAGTAGTTTAAATGTAATTGCAGGAGAATTAGACGCATAATTAATTTGAAAACAAGATTAAATTCATGAACGAAGTTGCAACATTACAATTTTCTACAGAAGCAATGATAGAAGTGAGCCGAATTATAAGCCACTATCCTTCTGATAAACAAAAATCTGCCCTACTTCCAATTTTGCATATTGCACAAAATGAATTTGGCGGATGGTTGAGTACCGAAACAATGGATTATGTTGCGCGATTATTACACATTCATCCTATTGAAGTGTATGAGGTTGCTACATTTTACAGCATGTATAATATGAAACCTGTTGGTAAAATACTGATTGAAGTTTGTCAAACGGGACCTTGTTGTTTAAATGGTGCTGAACAAATGATTTCCTACCTCGAAAAAAAATTAAATATTAAAGTGGGAGAAACTACGCGTGATAAAATGTTTACAATTAAAACAGTAGAATGTTTGGGTGCTTGTGGTTACGCTCCCATGTTTCAAATTGGTGAAACCTTTTATGAGCATTTAACAGAAGAAAAAATTGATTCCATTCTCGATACATTACAAAATAAAAAATTAAATGAAGAGCGGAATTAAAATCAAAATAAATATACAAGAGCAAGTCCACCGAAATAATTAATCAGCATGAGCAGAAAACTATTACTGGAACATTTAGATAAACCCGAAATAAATACAATTGATGGGTATATTAAATATGGTGGATATCGATCAATAGAAAAAGCATTAAAAAAAATGACTCCTGATGAAGTTACTGAAGAAGTAAAAAAATCAGGATTGCGCGGACGCGGAGGTGCAGGTTTCTCTACCGGATTAAAATGGAGTTTTTTGGATAAGTCAACCGACAATCCAAGATATTTATTATGTAATGCAGATGAAAGTGAACCGGGAACATTTAAAGACCGTTTGCTGATGGAAAAAATTCCGCATTTATTAATTGAAGGCATGATTGTTTCCAGTTATGCACTCGGATGTAAAACAAGTTATATTTATATTCGCGGTGAGTATATGTTTATTTTGCGCATTTTAGAAAAGGCAATTGCAGAAGCATATGCAAAAGGGTATTTGGGAGAAAACATTTTAGGTAGTGGTTATTCACTTCATTTACATGTGCATCCCGGCGCAGGCGCTTACATCTGCGGAGAAGAAACTGCATTAATAGAATCGCTTGAAGGCAAACGTGGAAACCCACGCATTAAACCACCATTTCCTGCCATTTCGGGTTTGTGGAATTGCCCAACAATTGTAAATAATGTTGAAAGTATTGCCGCTGTTGTTCCAATTATTAATGATGGTGGTGATGAATATGCTAAAATAGGAATAGGAAAATCAACGGGTACAAAATTAATTTCTGCATCAGGTAATATTAAAAATCAAGGTGTATTTGAAATTGAATTGGGATTGCCAGTAGAAGAATTTATTTATAGCGATGCATATTGCGGTGGTATAAAAAATAATCTTGAATTAAAAGCTTGTGTTCCGGGAGGCTCTTCGGTACCAATTTTACCTAAACATTTATTATTAAAAATGAGTGATGGCAATCCGCGATTGATGACTTACGAAAGTTTAAGTGAAGGTGGATTTGCAACAGGCTCTATGTTAGGTTCAGGGGGATTTATTGTATACGACGAAAAACAATGTATCGTGCGCAACACTTGGAATTTTACACGTTTTTATCACCACGAAAGCTGCGGCCAATGTTCTCCCTGCCGCGAAGGAACCGGATGGATGGAACGTGTTTTACACAATATTGAATATGGACACGGTAAACAAGAGGATATTGATTTATTGTGGGATATTCAAAGCAAAATAGAAGGCAATACTATTTGCCCTTTGGGAGATGCTGCTGCCTGGCCGGTTGCTGCTGCAATTAGGCATTTCCGTCATGAATTTGAGTATCATGTGAAGTATCCACACAAGGTTATGGATGCTGACCATGTATATCAACCTGCGGATGTTGTAATAGCTTAATAATATGAATAGTAAAAATGATATTATTTACTAATACAAATTGTTTCCGTTTGAATTATAATTGCAGAAAAAAGTTTTATAATATAAATTCCATTCAGCATATTATCCATAGAAATTTCTACATTTCCGTCTGTTGGTTCTAATTCCACTTGCTTAATTACTTTTCCTTCGAGATTGATTATCTCAATTAAATGTAAGCCATAACATCCCTCCAGATATAAAATATCTGAAACAGGATTTGGATACAAGAGTATGCCATCACCGCCACCTGCATATCGGAAAGGTGTATGAATAGTAATTTTTTCTGATTTATCAGAAAATAGATCTCCGCATTTTGATTTTACCGTTATTTTATTTGTTGAGCCCGGTGTTAAATCTGTAAATTCAAAATAATTTACCGGCGAATTATAATTTTGAGTTGCACCACCAATTTCTTTTTTTGTAATTCTATAAGAATCAGCAGAAGCTACTGCATCCCAAATTACTGTTGCTGTTGATTCGGTTACATCGGTAACAACCAAATTTATTGGAATTGTGCAATTATCAATTAATCCGGAATACAATCCATTGCCAAAACTCGTAACCCAAATTTCGTTTTGATTAAATGGATTAAATATTACGCGCACAGGATGCTGAAAAGGGAAATTTGAAACAAGTGTAAAAACTGGTGATACGATATTCAAATTTTCTGTAATCCACAATCCATCCGACTCCGTTGTTGCATACATGATGTTTGGATTAACAGGATCGATTGTGACAGATTCAACACGATCTAAGGCATTTATTTTTGTCCAGGAACTTCCTCTATTTGTAGTTTTATAAATGCCACCTAATCCATTTGGCGCCCCTCCCCAGCCTGAAAATACAGCACAATACCAAGTATTTTGTGCAACATCATTTGCATCAATTATTAAATCTTTTGTCCAATAAAACATACCTGGGTCAGAAACATCTGTCCAAGTAGTTCCACCATCACTAGATTTAAATACACCGCTGCTCGAAGTAAATACTCCTGCAGCAGTTCTCCTGCCTGAATACACGGCAATTAAAGTTCCGTCGTTTAATGCAATCAAATTATAGGGGTGACCTTCGGTGCGCGGTGGATTGTTCAATTTTGTCCATGTTGATGCAGCTCCCAAATTAATATTAGAAGAAACATAAATACCACCTGAAACCGAATTAATTACACAAGCATACATTTTATTTGATACATTCGGGTCTAAGGTTAACCAAATAACAGGATCTGCAAAATCGTGTAAAATATTCCATACGGTACCATTATCTGTTGAAAATAAAATTCTACCTGTGGCACTATTAATATTATCATCTTTTAAATACGTACTTTGATACATATCATGTGCACTGGAAGTTGCAGCATATAATTTTCCTGTTGCATTCTCCTGAATAATTTTATAAACAGAATTTTCAGTAAGTGTTGAATAATTTTTATTCCATTTATTTCCTGCGTCCTCCGATTTAATTGCTGTGATATCAGAATAACCGGCAAAAATATGGTTTGCATCACTCCAACACAACGACCAGCAACTTGTATTTTCTAAACCACATCCTGCATAATTCTTTCCTTTAACGATATCCATATTAATTGGATTTTGGTCGACTGGAATTACATACTGTTGTTTCCAAATTAATCCGCCATCATAAGTGCGATGCGGAAAACCGAGTCCTGTAATTACAGCAACATTTGCGTTTGTTGAAGCAACATCAAAGCCTTCTGCAAATTCGTCAAAATACCAACCTTCATCACCATTGTCGCCTTGATATCCAGTATAAATATTTTCATTATTGTTTGTAAGTAAAATAGGATTCCAGTTGATTCCACCATTTATACTTTTATAAACAATAGGATAACTTGTGGATGTATTTCCACCTGCGCAATACACAATATCGATATTGTTTTTTGCCATGTCGATAAAGAAAGGTTTATTACTTCCTGAAATTCCGGTTATAGCAGGAATCCAAGTACCACCTGCAGAATAATCCATTGTATAAATTGATTTGTAGGAAGAAAAATCTGCACCGGTTACTCCAGGATAAATATCAACTAAATCGAAACCTGTTATAAATAAACGTGTAATTTCACCCACATGTGCGCCTGTAAAAGAAACAATCCCTCTTCCTGCCGGTAAGCCGTTTAAGGTATATGATGTAAAGTTTGCCCCATTATCTGTGGAGACAATTAAATTTTTAGCTGCGCCTATATAAATATTATTTCCTTCAAAAAAAACACCGCCAATATGTGCTGCTCCGCTTCCCATATTTGTATAAATTTGAGTAAAACTTACGCCGCCATTATTAGAAAAATATATTTTATCATAGGATGCAAGTACTATTTTTTTAAATGCATTATCATCTGCAAAAATGCTGTAACAATCTCCACCAGTCGGGTCATTAATCGGGAACCAGGTTAAACCACCATTTGATGATTTTACCGGAAAATTTGTTTCGGTATAAAAATCACTGTTGAGTGCATAACGCACATTATTATTTGAGGTAAATGCAATTTTTGAAGATGGAACTGAACGCAAGCTATTAAAAGGTGTTGTTTCCCAACTGGCACCCGCATTTAATGTGTGAAATACCTCAGTCATATCGCAGGCAATATAGATTTCGCTTGTATTTGCAGGATTTATTGACGGCGAAAATAAAGCGCCACCACCACCAATTCCTCGGCTCTGCCAACTAACAGGCTGAGCGTTAATAATATTAGTATAGAATATACTAAAAGATAAAATCAGGGTAAATAAAATTTTCTTATACATACATTACAATTTAGCAGTTATTTGTGCATGCAGAACAGGAAGAGTCATTACAATATTAACATCAATTTTTCACTTTTCAAATTAATTCTATCAAAATGAGAAGATACAAAATTGCTCCGGTAAAAATCCAACTATCAAACCTATCTAATACACCTCCGTGCCCGGGAATAATTTTGCTAAAATCCTTGATTTTTTGTTTGCGTTTAAATGCAGAGGCTAACCAGTCGCCAGCGAGAGCAGAAATTATTATAAGAAATGCCAAAACGAGAGAGTTTATAAGCGAAATATGTATCCAACTATTGATAAAACAGCTTGTAACCATCGCAATAAGAGTTCCTCCAAACAAGCCTTCAACCGACTTACCCGGACTTACAATTGGAAATAGCTGGTGTTGCCCAAAAAGTTGTCCGCTAATTTGCGCAAACCCATCAAATACAAAAACCAACAAAAAAACATACAAAGCAAGTTGCACAGAGGCTATTTTTGTAAACAATATAAACCCTAAAGCAATAAGTATATAAAAAAGGATGATGACTACATTTCGAAAAATATTTTTAGTAATAAAACGCATGTTTTTAATAATTTCAAATGCACCTATCAGCATTATTCCTGCAATAACAAGGTAGAAATATCCCGAAAAAAATAGGATTAAAAATAGAAGTGCGTGCACAATAAAAAAATGCACTGCTAATTTAAGCCAACGCGATTTCTGAGTTTCGTATTCCGCTTTTATATTTGCAAGGATAGTTCCTACAACTCCTAGGAGAAAAAATCCTTCTATCCAATAAAATACTGGATGTATTACCATGCATTTTTAATTACCCAATATAAACCTTTTACATCGGTGCGTTTCTTTTTTAATATGAGTAAGCTAATAATTTCTTCTGCCTTTGCTGCACAACCTGCAATTATCATAATATAATATAACCAATCTACGTAATGCGATGAAAGTAAAACAACTAAAAATATACCTTGCAAATAACCTGCAATTTTTACTGAAAACAAATGCAATCCAACTAAATTACCAAAACGCAATATTGCAGTAAAGGTGCTTGCTAAATAAAATACAACAAAGGTTATCAATCCAATTTTGTGGTCTACTACAAATTGCCTTTCAAATTGAAAAATGCCGCCAAAAGCAAGAATATAGCTTCCCATATCGGCCCAAGAATCGAGTTTGGCTCCTATAATAGTGCGCTGATTAAAGTTGCGTGCTATAAATCCATCTAATATATCAGTAATAAAATTAATGATGAGTAAAACAACAAAAACATGTTGGTGTTCCGCTAAAAGAAAATACAAAATAACAGGAAACATTACCATGCGGTACAGAGAAAGTATATTGGGTATAGTCCAAAATTTTTCTTTATAAGCAGGAATGTCTCCGATAGATTTTCTCATTATTAGTGATTGCTTACATAATATTCAAAAAATTTACATTCTTTAATTGCTTCATTATAAAATTCTGTTCCTTTATATGTATTTAATAGCACTGAGAAGCTATTGCGACAATTTTCTTTTAATCCGTTTTCATTTTCATAATCAAAATCG
>JBBRGZ010000120.1:0-8475 GCA_038223395.1 Chitinophagales bacterium | reverse complement strand
CTTCATCCGGGTCAATTGCTGTATGGTCGCAAAAACCGTCAAGTGTCATATTAATAGCGGCAATTATTTTTCCCATTTTTGGTTTTAATTTTTAAATCCTTAAGTTTTTCAATGCAGGTGTATCGTATTTAATCGATATTATTTGTCGACAGTATAATTCAGCTCCGTTACTCCGTTAGAAAATTGCTGAGTTTTAATTAATTTTAATTTTGTTTTTTCTTTTAAATCTGTAAAAAGTCTAATTCCTTTTCCAAGAATAATTGGATTAACAAATAACCAATAACCGTCAATTAAATTCTCTTGCATAAGTGCATGGGTGGCTGTAGGGCTGCCAAAAAGCAAGATGTCATTTTGGGATTTTTGTTTCACCTCATTTAATGCGTTTGAAAGGTTGTCGCTAATAATTGTTGTATTTAATAAATCAGCGCCTTGCATCGTTTTTGATAAAACTACTTTATACACTTCGCTATACCATTTTGAATGTTCAATATCATGTTTTGATGCATTTGGCTTGTCTGCTGCTGTTGGCCAATAACTTTCCATCATTTGATAAGTAACGCGACCATATAAAGCGGTGTTGCCTTCACTAATGCGCTTGCCTATATAATCAAATATTTCTTCGTCAACTTTTATCCAATCCATTTCTCCGTTTGGACCTGCAACAAATCCGTCAAGCGAAATGTGCATAAATGAAATTATTTTACTCATGTAATTTTTATTGTTATTGTTGCTTATAATTTTATCTTTTATTATGACCGGTTATTGAGAAGTGTGATAAAACACCATTATTATAATCATTTTCCAAAACTACAAAAAACTGAAACTAAACTTTCCGTTTAAAAGATTTTAGGATTGTAAACAAGTCTACAATCAGTATTTTTTATCTGTAAAAGACCAAAATCTTCCATCTAAATACTTTCGCTAAACAAATTTATTAAATGCAAACCATTCTCATTACTGATAATTTGATATAGGTTTTCTGAACTTAATACTATTTGGCTAAGGTTTATTCCTTGTATATTGCAAGTTTAAAATTGCAAAAACATGACTTATTTGTGAAAGTATTAATCAACATGAAAATATGTATAGATTTTGAACATTTTAATGGCTGGCGGATTGTCTTAGTGGCGGATTAGAGAAACAAAAGTTTAAATTATATTTATAGATAATAGAAAGAACAACGATACGGTTTAATCTTGCTTCTCAATTAAGCTAATCTGCTTTTTATTGGATGTGCAGTTTCAATACTTATAAGATATATTTATCTATACTTATAAATTCTGAAGAAGCGGCAAATACAAGCCAAAATAAAGTGAGATTTGTTTTGGATAAAGGTTACCTTCAAAATTCAGGTTACTACTAATATCTGTATAGGAGTTTAAAATAGTAATTTTTCCATAAGGACGTAATTGATATACTACTACAGCAAAAAAATTTAAATATTTCATTTTAAAAAAATTATTGAATTCTAACCCTGCTCGTAAACTGGAATTAATCGCATAGGGAGTATAATCAGCATGCAAGGTGCTATCATTACCTGAGCCTGATGTTATGCTGGATGATTCACTATAAGCATTTATAAAATTAATTTCAGCACCCAGGGTGGTATAAATATTTCCCTTAATAGATTTTAAATTCAATTCATATTTTAAATATATTGGTATTTTATAACCAATACATGAAATCTTCTTACTGATATGCTCATTGTCAAATGCAATTAGATAATTAACATGGTTTAATTCATAGTTTAAGAAATTCAATCCCATTCCGATATTTAGACTTAAATAAGTGTTCAAAGATTGCTGATAAATTAATTCACTAGTTAAATTTAAATAAGGCGACCATACATAAAAATAGTTATGATCAAATTCAGAGTTTTTAGAGCTTAAGGTGCTTGAAATACCTGGCGCAATAAAAAATAAAACAGAATTCTCAATATTTTGGGAGAATGCTGTATTATGGGAATAAAGGAAATTTATTTGCAAAACCAAAATAAAGGCAAATAACCGTCTGTTAACAGATTTAAATTTCAAATTTCTAAATTTCATATTTTACTTGACTATAACCATTTTTCGAGTTAAAATAATATTCTTATTTTCGAATTTTGCAAAATAAATTTCATATGGCAAATCATTAAGCTTTAAAAAATAGGTCATAGACCTGTTCATGAAAACATTCTTTACTGGCATAAAAGGTATGTACTGGCTTGAAAGTATATTCTATAACGTTTTGGGGGGTTGCGAAGGTGGGGAATTTTAGTATTAAAGTTCATACGAAGCACAAATACTGAACCCATCACCAATGTTTCTTCGAACCATGTCAGCCCCCATAACGCCAAACCCAAGTTAGTGGTTTGGCCTTTTTTTATATGTCAATTGTCAGTATTGCCCAAAAATTATTTTCAAATTGTTCCTTTGAAACTATTTCCTCGCCGTCACGTCTTTTATAAAAACTCAATCTGTCGCTGATAAAATGTTCATCACCTTCTTCTTCAAGATTGTTTTGCTTTGCCCACAGTCGTCCTTGTTCAGGTGTCTGAAATGAATACCAAAACCTGATACCATTAATTTTTTCTTTATAAAATTTGTCAGCAAGTAAAGTCAATGTTTTCACACCAAGCATAAAAGTTTTTTTATTGTCGGAGGGTTCAATACGTCCATCAACGTGAAAATGGTTTTCATTGTCTTCAATTATGGTTTGATTTTCCGAGTTCTCCTTTGCTTTGTAAAGTCTGTCAAATGATTTTAATGTAACACCAAAGTCGGTCAAGAATATTTGTTCGTCAAGAATGTTTTGAACTTCTGTTGGCAAGTCCATTGTAAAAGAAAGGTCATTTGACAGATTGTATTCTGTTAAAAGTTGCTTAAATATTTCGTTGTATGTTGTTGTCATAGACTTGCTAAGTACTTTATTAAGGAAGTTCCCATTTCCAAAATTTATCCAATGCCAATACAATAGCAGGAAAAGAGTAGTTAATGATTTCAAAGTTACCTTTTATTTTTAGAAGGCCAAATCTTCTATGGCATTGAGAATTTATCGATTTAATACTGATGTTATAAAGTATAAACTGCATAAGTTTTTTAAATCTCTAGCCTTCAAAATTAAATCAATACATCTCAAAAATTACTTTCAATTATTTCAAAAACATTTGAAACTTTGAAATTTTTATTTAATTTTTTTTCCACTACTATTTTTTTAAGCGATGATTTTTATTATTATTTTTTAATTCAGAACCCAACTCCCACATGCCCTTCCACAGAGTTCCTTCTAACTCTGTGGGGAATTAGAAGAAAAAATAATACGGATTCTTCATGCGATGAAATAACATAAATGGAAACGTTTAAACAGTGATGAGTAATGAGTATTAATTGGAGTAGGATTAAAATACCAATTTCATTTTTTACGATGAGATTAACGATAGAAACTATATAATTCTATATTTACCTAAATCCCACTCATTGCTCATTTCTCATTCAACCAATATATCCGAAACCCAGAACTCACCATTCACCATTCACCACTCACCACCTCAGAACCCAGAACCCAGAACTCACCACTACAACATGTAGTGATCGACGCAGGAGATCTACTACATGTCACCCTTCCACAAAAAAAATGGAGGCAATCGAACGATCCCTCCATTTTAATATTTTCTATAATTATTTTAAATCACAACTAATCTCTTAGAAACAACCCGACCATTTGCATTAAATACTACCAGATAAATACCCGGATTTAGATCTTTAATATCAAGGTTTACTGTATGTGTTCCTTCCACGTAATTTGCGGTTCCATAATTTAATACGGTTGCACCTGTCATATTAATGATAGAAATAGTCATTAATGTAGTTTCAATTACATTGAAGTTTGCATTTGTATAAGTATCGCCCGGATTAGGAGTTAAAATAATACCTGCAATAATTTCTTCTTGAATAGGACCTGCGCTAACTGTTGTAAAATCACAACCACCGGCAGCAAGATTTAAAGCTCTGTAGAAGCCGTTTCCATGAGTTCCCATATAGATTGCATAACAATCTGTTGTGCGCACCCATTCTTCTCTCACTTCAAATACCGGAACATTACCCGGACCAACACCACCTGCAACATTACCATTTTCTTGAGTCCAGTCGCCACCACTTGAAAGGGAATAGCTCCAAATTCCGAATTCAGTTCCTAATAATAATTTATCAGCATCTGTTGCAAGAATTATAATATCATAAGCAGGAATATTTGGTAGGGCACCTGCATCAGAAAGACAATCAAAAATAGCAAGATCGTCTTCTAAACCATTTTCGGTATACCATACATTTTGGTCAACACCGAAACCACCAACAGAAATTGCAATTTCATCAGGATTCTCGCGGTTGATACCAATTCCAGTAATTCTACCCGGAAATACATGGGCATAAGTAAATGAAACCATTCCTGCATCCGCTGCATTAAAAATTGGGGCAGTATCTGGATTTTCATCAACATCTATATAAGCATATGTAGCGGTTAGCAAACCTGAAATTCTATATAACCTGCCATTATCGGTTCCACAATACACAACATCACCTGAGTTATCGTATTCAATTGCACTGATAGAACCGGAGGTTGATGGTAAAATTTTAAACCAGGTTGGTGCTTCTGTTGAATTAAATAAAGCACCGTTGGTTACCCATAAATTATTTTTAACAGCTTGGTATAATCTCGCTTCAGATAAACCTGACCTCGTTAATACAATATCACGACCTTCATATGTTACATTATCACCTTCGGAGTAGAAATTACCGCTTCCTACAGGATATTCAACTGAACCACCTGTTAATACATTAGCGAAAGTGAGGTATAAATCATAGTTTTCCCATAAGGCGAAAGGAGTTACAAAGTCAGTTCCACCATCTGCAAGACCATCTTGTGTGCATAAGGAAATACCACCATCAATATTACAATCATAAATGGAAGCAAACGAAGCACCTTCGTTAACTGAGCGACGCAAAACAGCGCCACTTCCGTTAGCAGTAGTTGCAAAGAATGTTCCGAACATATATTCAGGACGCACTCTAGAAATTTCCGTTTTACCACCGTCACCTCCAAGAACTTCAACTGATTGCAATTCTGAGTTTAAATCGAAGTTTACATATTGTGAACCATTATCCTGAGCACCACCAAGAGCTTCACCCATTAAGCCAACTGCAATTCCGTGACTTGATAAAAAGTTAAGGCCTTTGTTTAAGGTGCCAAAATCGGGATATTGTGCTGAGGCATTTGTAGTTCTTGAAATTCCACCATCTGAGCCATAAAACATGATTTCAGGATTTGCAGGATTGAAAACGATAAAATGCTGATCGGCATGAATATATTTTGAATAATAAGTCGGATAAAAAGAGCCCGACATTGGTGTCCAACTTCCTGAAGTTCCAACCCATGTCCATGCTTGTAATTGTCCACCAATATAAACACGTTGCGGATCCACCGGACTTACAGCAATACATAAATTCCATGTTGCGTTTGCATCGGTTCCATTTGGATTAAAGAATGCTGACGCAGTTTCAGTAATTTGCGTAAATGTTGCACCATGATCCTTAGACTGGTAAACGCCTTGTAATCCGAAAGTTCCGGATTTAGCCGAATACACATAAACATAATTTTCGTCAGAAGGTGCTACAGTTAAAACTCTTCTTGTGCTTCCAGTAGGAATGCCTTCACCAAGTTCATCCAAAACAGACGGATCGCCTGGCGTGGTTGAACGATAATATTTTCTAAGAGGTCCAGCTATAGCATGCAAGTAACCCGCTTTGTCAAAAATTGCATCATCAGTCGTTCCTGCAAGTGGAGATCCTCCTCCTTCACAGTTCGACCAAGTAGTTCCACCATCTGTAGATATTTTTAATCCGGTATTTGTAGCAGCTACTACGGTATTAGCATCCAAAGGGCTGCAAACAACGCGGTTAACATATGCCCAAATGGCACCAGATGAACTTCCAATTTCACCCGGAGTTGGAATTGTTGCTGTCAATTGCGAAAATACCGGTAAATCGTCACCTGTTACTGCCGGCGCTTTATACATACCATCACCAACAAATGCATGCGTATAACTACCAAAGCCACCATCAAAATAGGAACCCCACATTTCACCTGTTCCAAAATAGATATCACCATTTGCTGCCTGTGCCATTGCACAAACAATCATTGAAGTAAATTCATTGTTTTGTGGATGTGGCTGCCAATCAAGACCACCATTATTTGAGTAAAATATTCCACCACTTGCACCTCCGGTATACATTCTGTCCGGATTGTCTTTATCAATTAATATTACACGTGTTCTACCGCCTACGTTTGAAGGACCAAAAGTTTCCCATTCAAGGTTTAATAAACCACCGTCGCGCTGGCCATCAGATACCTTTGCGTAATATTCACGCATTTGCTCATGCGCCGCTAATACATCAGCTTCTTCAACTTTACCGGTTAAAGGATTTGCTTGTAAACTGTTAATCCATTCGCGGTAGCCGGCTACTTCAGCCTTTTCTTCTAATGCCTCTTGAGATTCTTCATTTTCAAATTCTTTATTGAATCCACTATCAGCATTCTTATTAAATCCTTTTACAAGAAAAAAAGACAAGAAAACTAAACTGATAAATGCCAGACTATAAATTGTAAAATTCCTTTTCATGTATCGCTATTTTTGGTAAAAATATAAAATAAAATTAACACTCCTTAACCACAAATTATTTATGACTGATTAATTACAAAATTTCAACATGATACTGACATTTCGCTATCAAAGTAAATGCCTTTCCGCATGATATGACGAACGCACGAGTGGTCCACTTTCAACATATTTAAATCCCTTTTCCAAGCCAATTGTGCGATAGTGATCGAACATCTCCGGTGTCACAAATTCTTTCACTTCGAGGTGCATTCTGGTTGGTTGAAGGTATTGACCTAAGGTTAAAACATCACAACCTGCAGTAAGCAAATCGTCCATAATACCGTAAACCTCTTCTTCAAGCTCTCCCAAACCCAACATTACGCCTGATTTTGTGCGTTTACCAAAATCTTTTGTGCGTCTTATTTGTTCCAAACTTCTTTCGTATTTAGCCTGAGGTCTTACTAATCTGTATAAACGCGGAACTGTTTCCATATTATGAGAAACTACCTCCTGCCCAGCAGAAATCATGGTATATAATGCGTCCCAATTCGCTTTTACATCGGGAATAAGGGTTTCTATAGTGGTTTTGGGGGATAATCTTTTTATTTCAGAAACCGTCGCATTCCATACTGCAGCGCCTCTATCGGCTAATTCGTCTCTATTGACTGAGGTTATTACTGCGTGCTTTACACCCATTAATTGAATTGCCTCTGCAACCCGAAGCGGTTCATCCAAATCTAATTCTGTTGGTCTACCTGTTGCAACGGCACAAAAGGAGCATGAACGCGTGCAAATATTTCCTAAAATCATGAAAGTTGCCGTACCTTCCCCCCAACATTCGCCCATGTTTGGGCAATTACCACTTTCGCATATTGTATGTAATTTATGGCTATCGACAATTTGCCTCACATTGCGATAGTTTTCGCCTGTTGGGAGTTTTACTTTAAGCCATTTGGGCTTCCTAATACGTTCCTGATTTTCTACAACTGAGAGTTCAATCATAATTCAAAATCCTTTTTACCACTTCTTACCGAACTGCAAACTTAAATATAGATATACAAAATAGGGTTTATTGTCTTCCAAAATAAGAATTGGAATATCCTTCAAATATACCTCAGCACCCAATCCTACTTCCATTGCCTTTACAAAATCATCGTAAGATGCCCAATCGAAATTAAAGCCTGATTTTGCAAAAATGCCGGGAGCAAATTTTATTTGATTAAATCCGACGCTGAAACCGGAGGCGCCATAAATACTGGTAGCATCTAAAAATAAACTTTCAGTTTCGGGAGAATATTTTATTGAACGGGTAACCTCGTTGGTTTCGCCGGTAGTATTATATATTTCTAAAAAGTAGGGTTTAATAAATCCTGCAGATAATCCGCCAGCATAATCAAAACTCACCTGAAAACCACTTTTTTCGGCCTTCTCCCCTATTAAAAGTTTTTGACCGAGGGCAGCCTTTAGATTGAAGAAGGAATTTTGTTTTCCATAAACAAATGGTTTTGGCGAATTTGGTCCAACTGTAAACTCATTTACACGTTTCGATTCTTTGGGGTCTTTTATAAACTCAAGTTCGAAATAATACACGCGTTTTTTATCGAGATTTACATCTTGAGTCAAATCACCAAATATACCCCAACTCGTAGTGCTCAATTTTGCACCCATACTAAATTCATTTTCATAACTTACACTTCGCGTTTTATTAGTTGGCGATGTTATTTTATTGAGAATTACAGGCTTTGACTTACTTTCAAGCGTTATAGTAGTATCCTGCCCATAAGAGCTATATGCAGATAAAAAAAGAAAAAGGGATACCAAAACGCATTTCATCGGATAAT
>JBBRGZ010000119.1:0-8502 GCA_038223395.1 Chitinophagales bacterium | reverse complement strand
AGATGTGTTTTTTTGGTATGCATTCTCAGTATCACCTTCCACAAAAGCAGATAATGCTTGTATTTGGAGTTGGTCGAGCTTTGCTTTAAAAGTGGTGGCAGAATTTGGGTTTTGAAATTCTTCCGTTTGCATTAATTGTTGTAATTCTTTATTTTCTTTGCCGGGCGCTATTTGTTTTTCGAAATGCAGTTTGTAAATGGTATTGCTTTGTAGCCAGAATGTATCTGTAGTTTTTAATTGTAGCAAGCAGGTATTTTGCTCATCACTTAATGTTTGCATTGCAATTAAAGAAGTGTTGCTGAATTGTGTTTTGGTAATTAATCTTTTTTCAATATCGTTGAGTTCTATTACGTTTTCAAACTTTTGATAGGTGTATGCTAATTTCTTATACTTAATGAGTTGTTTTTGGCATTGATTATAAAGGCCTTTTTTTAATAATAAATTGCAATAATGCAAACCCTTACTAATTTTTTGTTCAGGGTCGGCAAACTCGTCGTAGCGGTGCAATGCTTCCAGCACATTTTCGTATAGTTGTTTTTTAAGAACTGCAAAATGTCCTGCAGAAAGCTCAGAAAATGCACTATGTAAGGCAATCTCATTATAAACCTGCTGCTTTTCGATTAATTGAAATAACTTCGCATAGTGATTTGTATCGTGATAATGCCTTTTGGCAAAAACTTGGAAATATCGCCGTTCAGCTTTCGAAAGTGAGTGAATAAGGGCGAAAATATCTATGGATGCACTTTTCATTGACTTTTAATTTAAAAGTGCGTAAGATATTGATTTTATTGGAATAAATTATAAAAACTGGCATTAGACTATTAATTTATGACCTTAAAATGATTTGATTTTGCTTTATTTTGAAGGGAGTTTTGTAGCTGTAAATAAAAAATTATGAAAAAATCATTCTACATCTTTCAATTTTTAATCCTAAACTTCATCGTTTTAGCTGCTTCAGCGCAGAACTGGGAAAATTATAGCAATGTTACTCAAGTAACCGATGCTAAAACAAAAGGAGATCACATCTGGACTTCCTGCAAAGGAGGCGTTGTTGACTTTAATGCAACTACCGGCGAAAAAACCATTTATTTAAAAGGCATTTCAGGTTTGCCTTCAGCATCTGTTGAACAGGTAGGCTTAAGTTCTATTACCGACGAAATTTGGGTTGGAACTTACGATGCCGGCGTTGTTAATTGGACCGGATCAAACTGGATTGCTTATGATTTTCCCTCTGCATTTAATTTGTATAGAATGAAATTTGATGGGTTTGGCGATATCTGGTTGCAAACAGACATGGGTTTATACAAATTTGATTGCGTATCGCACGATTATACTTTTATTAATTCTATTGGTGGGGCCGGTTGGGATTTTAATGCATGGGATTTTGATATTACTGCAGATAATCATGTGTTGGTTTTTACCGGAACTAATTGTTTAGTAATTGATGCTGCAACAAATACACCTATTGATTCTTTTCCTAATTCCGACAGTCCTATCGTATTAAGTTGCTCTCCAAATACAGTGCGCGTTTATGAAGTTGATGCGGATACTTATCTGATTAATAATAGCGGATTTTTAGAGTTTGAATTTAAAGATGGATCCTTTGTAGACGCTTCTTCAGGTTTGCCTGCATTTGCTTATATTAATAATATTTCTAGGGGAAGCGATAATACAATATATATATTTGTTAACAATACGGGAATCTATAAATTAGTTGGATTCAACTGGGTTTTTGTGCAAAATGTAACTACGTATTCTTACGAAAAACTGATGTATACCGACGGCACTGATTTTTATTTAAACCGCGCTATATATATGGAAACACCGCTATTAATTAAAGCAAACAGCGGTGGATTAATTATTTATGATCCTGCTAACTATGTCTTTACTTCAAACGACATTAAAGGTGTTGCAATGAATGATGCCGGTGATATTTTTATGACTTCGGAAAGCAATATTTATCAATATAATGCGGTAAATAATAATTGGGATTTATATGCTGTTGTTCCTTCTTCTTTTGGAATATACGACCTTAAATTTATGAATGGATTAATGTATGTTGTTGATTACGGAAATTTAATTGAATATTTCGATGGTACTTCTTGGACGCATATTCCTTCAGCAGGTCCGGACGCATCCATTTATATATTTGATTATGACGTAGCACCTGATGGTTCTATCTATTATTCTAGTGATGATGGTTTGTATCAATCTAAAGACGGTGTTACTGAATTATTGTTTCCGACGTATGCTGTAGATACTTGGATATTAAGCATGACCTACGATGTTTCTCGCGACCTGCTCTGGTTAGGAAGATTAAATGGCATAGTAAAATATGATTTTATTACGCAGGATTTAATAAACAGTGTTGATGTGCCTGCAATGGCTGAAGGCGCTAGTATTCAAGAAATACAAATAGACGCTCAAAATAACGTTTGGTTCGGTGCAAATAATAATAAAGCATATATGTATGATGGTACTGATTGGGCAGACTATACTCTCGGCGCATCCTTTGATTTTATTATTTCTATCGCTTTTAATCAAGACAAAGTTTATTTTGGATTAACAGATGGCAATGGTGGTGTGTATGCCTATAATACAACAGACGAAAGTTTTATGTATTATTCTACTGAAGACGATGCATCCTTTGTATCTAATACTGTAAATTATATGCTCGTTGATTTAGATCATAACTTATGGGTGGCACACAAAGATGCCGGTATAAGTGTATTGCGCGCTGAAGTAGAGCCTGTTGCGGTTCAAAATATTGAAGTAGCTAAAACGCTTTTGGTGTATCCGAATCCTGCAATTAATCAAGTTACAATTAATTATAATTTAGGTTCTGACCTATTAATTCAGATTGTTGATGCAAGCGGAAAACTTGTTTTAAAATCAACCACAAAAGAAAATACTTTTGATGTTAGTCACTTGCCAAATGGTATTTATTTATTAAGTGTATTGGATGTAAATACAAATCAAAAATATAATTCCTATTTCTGTATTAGTAAATAAATAATAGCTCCTCAAACAAAACCGGTTGCAAGCGTTGTGACCGGTTTTTTTATTTTCTATGGGCCCAATATCGTTTACCGTAGGCACAAAAAATTTCTTCTTCTGACTTTATTTTTTTTAAAGCACAAAGACACACATTCCCGTTTTCATCCATTCGAATTTCGGCATTATTTTTAAATTGAGATGTGCTTAGGCCCTCTGCATCATTTGCAAAACCGGCAAAACATTTGGAATTATTTGTGTCTAAGGTGCTTCCGTCAGGCAAATCGAGAAAATAACTGTTTAATCCCTTTTTTGTTCTACGCAGTGCCTCTGCAGCATCAATTTTTTCTCCTGTAAAACAACTAATAATTTCATCCTTATAAATGGGGATTGCAGTAAATAAACCCATTCCCGCATTTTTAATTTGAGATAGTTTTGTATATAAATATTCCGATTCTTCTGCGTCAATTTCTAGGAGAATATCCATTGTTTATTTTAATTTTTTGCAATAGAAAGTGGTTTTACCCTGTTGGAAATTGCATCCTTTTATTTCCTCTTTATTGTTATATACAAATTCTAATGTAGTTCTAAATTTAAAATTTTTAAATAAGTCAGGAGCAATCGGTTCGATAATAGACTTTTCTTCCTCAAAATCTTTAATTGTTGCTGTTTCTAATACACCATGCTGACTAATTACCTTAATTTTTGTAATAGGAATCAGATGGAATATTTTGATGCGATAAATGCCGGTGTATTTCTCAAGTTCAGCATCACTCAAGTGCAAAGTTTCAACTACAGGAAAGGTAAATGGTTTTTGAAAATAATCGGAAAAAATTGGTAAAGCAATATCATTCATGGGATAATTTAATCCGTTTAAGCATAAAACAAAACATAAGCTGTCTTCACTCAGATATGAAACCGCGCTGTTAAATTCATCAATATGTCCCGTATGTCCATAACCTGAGTGCGTATAAAAGGGTGTATAAAAGATACCATGTCCGTATGTTTTATTTGTTATTTGACACATGCTGTCGAGAGATGCAGGGGCTATTAATTTATTTTTAAACAAGGCTTGAATAAAAATATTCAAATCGTGCGGCGACGATACAATAGCACCGGCTGCGGAGCTTATCGATTCATTGGTTTCGTTGAGATAAGGTTCCCAAAATTCGCCGTTAAATAGATGTCCGTTATTTCTATGTAAATCAAAATCTGTTGACTCAACAGTTGTTTCTTTTAAATTTAATGGATCACAAATGCGCGTTTTTACAACATCGGCAAACGATTGTTTTGTCATGTCTTCAATGATATATCCCAGTAAAATATAATTTGAATTACTATACTGCGTTGATTTGCCGGGTTTAAATGCAGGTTTATACTTTTCAATTTGATTTATAACCTCTTCGCGTGATAAGGTTTTTGATTTAATAGAAGTAAAATCATCATTATTAATAATATCAGCAATGCCACTTTGATGACCAAGCATTTGCATTATGGTTATGTCGGCGGCATTTTTAATTTCCGGAAAATATAAGTTTAAATTATCATTCAACGAAAGTTTATTTTCCTCTGCTAACTGATAAATAATAACTGCGGTAAACATTTTACTAATAGAAGCAATTCGGTATTGCGTAATATTCACTTCATCGGGTTTGGCAGGAAATGTATGATTATATAATTCAACGTCTCCCTTCGAAATGTAAACCGTGCCACAGAATCTATTATTTAAATACAGATAATTGAGTAAACTATCTGTATTATGAATAAAATTTTCATTTTGTGCAGATAGCTTAAATGAAAATAATAGGGTAGTAGTGCAAAAACAAAGTATAAATTTCTTCATAGTTTTTTTCAAATATAGAAAAATTTATAACAAGGTATATTCTTCTTTTCAAACCCAAAAATGCGGCTACATCTCCAATATCGCAATATGCACGAATATGCTTAACTTTGCGGAAATGCAATTTACAGATTTTTTATTTGAGCCCGAGTTAAACGACGGTCTGCAGTCAATGGGCTTTAAATCGGCTACCCCAATTCAGGAATTAGCAATCCCAATTATACTTAATAACAAAGATATTATTGCTTGTGCCCAAACTGGAACAGGCAAAACAGCTGCCTACTTATTACCGGTTATTAATAAGATAATGAAGGCTGGTCATGGCTCAATTGATACTTTAATAATTGTTCCAACGCGAGAATTAGCCGTTCAAATAGATGAGGCTGTGCGCGCTTTTACTTATTTTACCAATCTAAGTTCGATTGCAGTATATGGTGGTAATGATGGAATTATGTTCGAACAAGAAAAAAAATCCTTTCGCGAAGGGGTGGATATTATTGTTGGAACGCCCGGTAGATTGCTTTCGCACATTAATCAAGGTTATCTTAAATTAGACAGTCTTAAACATCTTATTTTGGATGAGGCTGATCGTATGTTGGATATGGGATTTAGTGACGACATTAACAGAATAATTTCTTTTATTCCTGAGCAACGACAAACACTCATGTTCTCCGCAACTATGCCTCCTAAAATAAGAACAATAGCTAAAAAGTTATTAAAAGATCCGGAGCAAATAAATATTGCAATTTCAAAACCTGCCGAAGGGGTTACACAAAGTGTTTATATATTAAATGAAAGTCAGAAAATTCCGTTACTTAAATTAATATTAAAAGGAAAGGATGCAAAAAGTATTCTCATTTTTTCATCCACAAAAGAAAAGGTAAAAAAATTAGAAGCGGAACTAAAACATTTGCGATTTAATGCATCAGCAATACATTCTGATTTAGAGCAACCGCAGCGCAAAGCGGTTTTACGCAGTTTTAGCACCAGAGAATTACGCATATTAGTAGCAACAGACATATTATCCCGCGGTATTGATATTGATTCAATTGGTATTGTAATTAATTACGATGTTCCCGGCGATGCAGAAGATTATATTCACCGTGTTGGAAGAACTGCAAGAGCAGAGTCAGTAGGAGAGGCCATTACTTTTGTAAATACTGCAGATCAACATAAATTGCAACGCATTGAAGATTTAATTGGCAGTGAAATTAATAGAATTGAAATGCCCGCCGAGTTAGGGCCTGTGCCTGCATTTGATCCTTCAGCAAAAAGGGAATCTGGCAGAGGTGGGAAACCTTTTAATAAAAAAAGAAATTTTAAAAGATAACTACAGATATTATTTAGATGGTGCGTATTCTTTATTTGTTGCTGTAATATAATAATAGGTATTTGTAAAAGTTTTTCCTTTATCCGTTTTAAAATTTGCAACTATTTTTGCAGCAGTTGGAAAACTTCCATTTTCTTGAGATAAAATATACGTTTCATATCCTGTTTCTCTACCATCAAAAATGCCTTGTGTATTTGCATAATATGTGCCCAATAAATTATTATTTGAATCGTAGGCTAAATACTCTATTTGTGTAAAACGTGGCATTTGTGCTACTCCATGATAAACAATACTTAATGAAATAGATTTTGAATGCATATTTAATACATCCGAATCGTAAGTATTAGGTAAACTCTTGATATAAAATTGATCTGCTGTCCAATTGCCTGCATCTTGAATTGATTCATCAATAAAAACTTTGCCTAAACGCGGAATCATTAATTCGTTGCAAAATAATCTATGGTAGTTAAAACTTATCCAAAAATATCCTTCATCACCCCAATTTTTACCCCAGCTATTTTTAATTAAAAAACCATCGGCATCATAACCAACAATACTTACAACGTGACCTCCGTTAAATTTATATTTGGGGTCGGTAAATTCTAAATCTGCATCCTGTTCAAAAACTTTATCACCATATATATCTAAGGCAACGTCAAAATTCAACGCTTCATCATCCATATAAAAAAATAGAAAATCATTAGGGTCTATTTTATCTGTTTCATCTCCCGAATTATTACTCCAATAAGTGCCATTGAGCGAATAAGACACTACGATAGATTTAACACCATCATCCAACATTTTTTTTATGTATTCAACATCTCTTGCCTGTTTATCTGCACGGTAAGAGTACATATTGGGTTGAATTCTGTAACTAAATCCGGTAAACGATAGTAATTTCAAAAGAGAGGTGCCTCCAATGTCACTTTTCATATTTTCGAAATTTGTAAGCTTAGGATCTATTATTATTTTGTTTGGGTTATAGGGTTCTTGATCTTCGCGAACGGTTCCGGCAAATTGCATCAGCGCAATATAATTGCTTAGGTATTCGCCTTCCTCGTAATTTGTTTCATCATTATAGCTATACGATTTTGCCATAGCATATAAATATTGTTCGCTCAAGTCGGTAGGAAATCCCGGCAGTGTTTCTAAAGCGGCAACTAATCCAAATGCGGTGCATGTGCCCCTTTGTTCCTGACTTTTTACATCAGATTGATACATTCTATAATCTACTATAGGTTGTGCCTTTAACAAGGAAATAAACATTAAAAGGCTGAGCGTGAGCATGGTGGCTTTCATCTTTTTTTTTAAGCGAATATAAACAAATATCTCATGTGGGATAGTGTGAAATCACCTTGGTTCATGAATTATTTTTTTAGATAGATAATGGCAGTAGGGATCTTCAAAATACTTTCAGAAAATAAAATCCAAACCTATATTGAATCTCGTATATGCTGCAATAACAAATTTATCTAACCTTTAAATGTTTAGCATGAAACAATTTTTAACACAGCCTCATAAGCTGATGAAAAATGCAGCAATGACCGCCCTATTTATGGCGTCAGGGTTGATGGCCACGCAGGCATTGGCATCGAGCCACAGAGAAGCTCCACTGATTGCCAATGATCCGCTTGCCGACAATACCGACTTGTATGTATTCAGGAGTCCGGATGATCCGAATACTGTAACAATTATTGCCAACTTTATTCCTGCCGAGATTCCTTTTGGCGGGCCTAATAACAATCACTTTGGCGAGAACATCCGTTATGAAATACACATTGACAATGACATTGCTACTCCTGGCGATGACATTATTTACCGCGCTACGTTTTCGCGCACTAACGAAGATCCTACTACATTTTTTAGTATTCGTCTTGGGGCAGAAAATTTGAAAACTACCTATATGCTTGAAAAAAGCACAGATGGTGGTGTAACATTTATTACTATTGTTACTGACGGTGTAGTACCTGCTATCAACATTGGCGCACGCTCAATTGAAGATGCAGTTGTAGGTTTAGGCGCGTCATCTTACGAAGATTTGATGACAGCTGCTATTACCACTGCTGCTACAGGAGAAAAAGTATTTTGTGGTCCTGCTGATGATCCATTTTTTGTTGACCTTGGTGGTATTTTCGATTTAGGAAATGCTCCACGTGCCGGCGAAAATCCTAAGGATGGTCTTGGTCACTTCAATACGCACTCTATTGCTTTGCAAATACCAATCAGTATGTTGCAAAAAGATGGTTTAGGTCCTGATATGGCTGAAAACATTTTAGATGGCAATTTCGTAATTGGTGTTTGGGCTAGTGCTAGCCGCCGTGCAATTCGCACATTAAAT
>JBBRGZ010000118.1:0-8583 GCA_038223395.1 Chitinophagales bacterium | reverse complement strand
TCCATGTTATATAGTAGGTGGTTTTGTAAGGGATAAAATTTTATATAGAGATTATAACCAGGATATTGATTTTGTATGTGTTGGCAGTGGAATTTTATTCGCACAACAAGTTGCTGATGCCTTACCGGGAAAACCGATAGTACATGAATTTAAAAATTTTGGCACCGCACATCTTACCTACAAAGGCATGGAGCTTGAATTTGTTGGTGCAAGAAAAGAATCATACCAACACGATTCAAGAAACCCGATTGTAGAAGACGGCACTTTAGAAGACGACCAATTGCGCAGAGATTTTACAATTAATGCTCTTGCAATTTCTTTACAAAAAAACGATTTCGGAGCCTTACTGGATCCATTTAATGGTTTGCAAGATTTAGAAGATAGAATCATTCGCACTCCAACAGACCCCGACATTACATTTTCTGACGACCCCTTGCGTATGATGCGTGCAATTCGTTTTGCAACTCAATTAGATTTTAAAATTGAACAAAACACACTGGATGCTATCACTAAAAATAAAGACAGAATTAAAATAATTTCGCAAGAACGTATTACAGATGAGTTGAATAAAATTATACTTTCTGTTACACCCTCATACGGATTTAATTTATTATCGGATACAGGTTTACTTGAAATTATTTTCCCTGAATTATATCATTTGCACGGCACAGAAATTATTGACGGCAAAGGGCATAAAAATAATTTTTATCACACCCTAGAAGTGTTGGATAATATTGTGCCTTACAGCAACAACCTCTGGTTGCGATGGGCCGCATTATTGCATGATATTGCGAAACCGGCAACAAAAAAATTCGATCAAAAAATTGGGTGGACCTTTCATGGACATGAAGTGCTTGGTGCGCGCATGTCGAAGCAAATTTTCAAGAAATTAAAATTACCCTTACAAAATGAAATGCGTTTTGTGCAAAAACTGGTGTTATTACATTTGCGTCCAATTTCATTAACCAAAGAAAATGTAACCGATAGTGCTATACGCAGATTGCTTTTTGAAGCAGGCGACGATATGGAAAATTTATTGTTGTTATGTAATGCAGATATCACGACAAAAAACAGGCTCAAAGTAAAACGCTATCGTGAGAATTTTGAAATGGTAAAAAAGAAAATTGTCGACTTGGAAGAACGCGACCATATTCGAAATTTTCAATCTCCCGTTACCGGCGAAATCATTATGCAAACCTTTCAATTAAAGCCAGGAAAAGAAGTGGGATTAATTAAAGAATTTATTCGCGAATCTATTTTAGAAGGTGTAATCCCAAATAATTATGATGCAGCATTTCAGTTAATGCTTGAAAAGGGAAAGGAACTCGGGTTGCAAGTAAAAATGTAATTGTAATTTACCTCATGGCAAAAAAATATCTCATCGTAATTGCAGGTCCAACAGCAGTTGGCAAAACAGAGATAGCCATAACACTCGCACAGCAATTTCAAACCGAAATTATTTCGGCTGATGCCAGACAATTTTATAAGGAGATGTGCATCGGAACCGCTATTCCCGATAAAAAACAATTGGCAACTATTAAACATCATTTTATTCATAATAAATCTATTCAAGATAATTATAATGTGGGTCAATATGAAAAAGAAGTGCTGCTAAAAATTGAGGAATTATTTTTAAAGCACAATGTTTTGATTTTGTGCGGTGGCTCCGGGTTATTTATAAAAGCAATAACTGATGGTTTAGATAAATTACCTTCTGCGGATAAAAAAATCAGAGAATCGCTAAAGGAACTTTATGCTGAAAGCGGCATAAAGGGCTTACAAGATACATTGGAAGATGTAGATCCAGTTTATTACAAAAAAGTGGATATTAATAACCCCCAAAGGCTCATGCGTGCGCTTGAGGTTTTTTATGCAACCGGCAAACCCATTTCCGAATTGCATAATAATACCGTTCAGGAAAGGTCCTTCACTCCTATTAAAATTTGTTTAAATATGGAAAGGGAATTATTATATCAACAAATTAATAATCGCGTTGACCACATGTTTGAAGCTGGGTTGTTGGATGAGGTTAAAAATTTATTTCCATTCCGGAATCTTAATGCGTTGCAAACTGTTGGTTATCAAGAGTTGTTTGATTATTTAAACAACAGTATTTCACTTGAAGAAGCGAAAGAAAAAATAAAACAAAATACGAGGCACTATGCAAAACGCCAGTTAACGTGGTTTAGAAAAGACAAAGATTATACTTGGATAGATGTAAAAGATTTTCCGGCAATTCTTGAAATAATACAAAAACAAATTACAGAATAGAGTGTATTCCTTTTTTATTTAACATGAAGAAAATATTGCTTTTATCGGACACACATGGTTATCTTGACGATAGCATTTTAGAGCATTGTGCTGCTGCCGACGAAATATGGCATGCCGGAGATATTGGTAATTTAGAAATTGCTGATACATTACAAAAAATAAAACCTTTACGTGCAGTGTATGGCAATATTGATGGTAAAGATGTGCGTGTGGTTTTTCCTTTGGATAATCGTTTTACAATTGAAGGGTTGGATGTTTGGATAACGCATATTGGTGGTTATCCGGGTCGCTACGAACCGCGTGTAAGAACAATTATGCAATCCTTTCCTCCACAATTATTTATCTGCGGACATTCGCATATATTAAAAGTGATACGTGATAAAAAAACAAATACCTTATGCATGAATCCGGGTGCGGCGGGCGTGCATGGCTTCCACAAAATGCGCACAATGATTCGTTTCTCAATCGACCATGGCAAAATACTACAACCCGAAGTAATTGAAATAGGATTGCGGGGAACGATTAAATAAATTATTCAAAACCACATACCACAACTTTGCGACTTTGCGACTTTGCGTGAAAAATTTCGAATTAAAAAATAGATAGAAAAAGTTTCACGCAAAGGCCGCAAAGGTGCAAAGGCCGCAAAGAAACAGCCAAATTACCGTGTATTATTTAATTGAATTTTACTTAATGATTTCCTAATATAAAATTATTCCAAGCCACATCTTTGCGACTTTGCGTGAAAAATTTCGAAATAAAAAATAGATAGAAAAAATTTCACGCAAAGGCCGCAGAGGAGCAGGGGCCGCAAAGGAACAGCCAAATTTAATTGAATTCGACATATAAAATTATCCTAACCACACCTCTGCTCCCCCCGCTCCTCCGCGGCCTCTGCGTGAAATTTTTCCCTTATGTTTCAATTTCGGAAATTTTGTCTTCTCATTTTCTTTTCCTATGCCAATATTGGTAAGTGAATGTATTAATAAACTCCATTTTGTCAGTTGAAATGGCTTAAATACAAATTGGTATTTGGTTTGACCGTAGTTTATCGCAATTGCAAATTGAAATAAAAATATAAATCATTTAAAAAAACAAAAATAAAGATATGTTAACAGTAAGACGTAAACCAAACGGAGTTCCCGCATTTGTAAATGTGTTTGAGGACTTTTTTAATCACAATTTCCAAACTTCAAATGAAGAAACAGGAAAATTTGTGCCCGCAGTAAATGTTTCAGAAAACGATAAAGAATTCAAATTAGAATTTGCAGCTCCAGGATTTGAAAAACAACATTTTGAAGTGCAAATAGAAAAAGAATACCTGACTATTTCTGCAAATAAAGAAATTGCAAAAGAAACAACAGAAAAAAAATACACACGCAAAGAATTTTCTTACACCAACTTTAAACGCACATTTACATTGCCGGAAAATGTTGCATTAGATAAAATTGAAGCTGTATATGAAAACGGAATTTTGCATGTAGCATTGCCAAAAAAAGAAATAAATATTGATGCTACAGCAAAGAAAATTGAAATTAAATAGCCCTGAATAAGCAATAAAATCAACTTTTTCGACCCAATAATATACTATTTCAAATTGAATGCTATTCAGGGTAACCCCAACTAAATCAATAGGCTAGTTGATTTTTTATAGGTCTATTGATTAAATTGGGATAAATTGGAGTAGTGGGTTGAAATGTGGGTTTAAAGGAGGCTGTTTCCGGAAGGGAACGGTCTCTTTTTTTGATTTTAGTTCACTACGATATTAGGTGAAACGTGTATGCTATTTATTTATGAAAAATAATTTTAGAGGATTTTCAATATTGTAATTTCCAATCTGGTAAATGAAGGGAAGGATTTTCAATATGGTAATTTCCAATCTGGTAATTTAGGGGAGGATTTTCAATTTGGTAATTTCCAATCTGGTAATTTAGGGGAGAATTTTCAATAGGATAATTTAAGCTATTTTATTTAATGCAAAAGAGGCTGAATCCTTGCGGAGACAGCCTCTTTTATTTTAAGACCAGAGGTCTTGATAATTATTTTCTAACTACAAATTTATTGCTGTAAACTACTGTTCCATTATCAACTAAACGGAAAGTATAGATACCACTTGAATACGCATCTAAATTAATGCTGTTCATGTCAGGAGATAATGTTTGAACGTCAACTTTTTGTCCGCTCAAATTATACACTTCCATTATGACTGCGTTAGATGCTGGATTATTGATATTAATATAATCAGCTGCAGGGTTAGGATAAATGTTATTCTTAATTCCATAAGCAGTAAAATCATCAACACCAACACCACCTGTTACTTCTAAATCATCAACAAATAATACAGAACCTGGAACAAGTGAAGTAAATCCACCTGAAGAGGTTATAGTAATTTGCATTTTGTCTGGAATTACAGGTGCATAATAAGTAATTGGACAAGTAAATGAAACATAACCGGTTGAAGTAACATCATCTCTAAATTGACCTGCTCCAACTGTATCTGTTCCTAAAAACATTAAAACTATAATGTTCATTGTATCTCCACCTGCAGGTGAATACTGATAAAAACCACCTAATTGATCATAAGCTGCTGAAATTGAAGCTCCGCCTTCTACTGAAGGTGTAAAGGTTACAAAGTCAAAAGAAATTGCTCCGGTAGTAATTGTTCCTGGAACATCCAAAGGTGTTCCTAAAACATCTAATGTCTTGGTAGTTAATTTAGCCGCTGAAGAACCACCGTGCGTATTAACGGTTTCTTTTTGGCAGTTTCTGTCAGAAATACCTAAGTCAGATGCTATTTTATCTGGCACATCCCAGCCCGTAGGAACATCACACATAACTCCTGATGCAAGTGAAGTGTATACTGTCCATGCCTCAAGGTTGCCATTAGGCACCTGACAATAAGAAACAGCTGAAAGGGTAATAAATGTAAGTGCTAATAGTAAACGAATTTTCATACTCAGTTTGTTTTGATTGTTAAATTATAATACAAAGATAAATATATCCTTAATTATTCGAAATTTTTAATTTTAACATAATTTAATCGTTATTTGTCATTTTATAGACACTTGCAGCTACTGCAGCCCCAACTAATGAACAAACTACATGCAATAGCATATCGCACCAGTTTCCCGCGCCTAAATCATTAAAATTCAACGCCATCAAGTTGTGACCCAAACTTACTGCAGGATTAAATGCACCTCCCGAAATGCTTCCAACCGTCATTGCACCCGCAAAAACGGTAAATCCAATGGCTAATCCATAAAAAGAATTGCCTGCCGTGTCAAATGATGTTTCAACATTTAAAACAACGGATACCAAGGCAAAAGTGAATAATATCTCACCCGCAATTGCTTCCATCCATTTTCCATCTGCTACAACAATTTCAGTGGGACCACCATTCATCCAATGCGCAACCGCTGCTCCTATAAGACCACCGGCAATCTGAACACCCCAGTAACGCATTGCTTCTTTTGCCGAAATTTTACCCCTTAACAATACAGCGGCAGTAACGGCGGGATTGTAATGCGCACCACTCACGTGGCCACCCATGTAAACCATTACCATTAAAATGCTTCCTATTGCAAGAGGATTGCCAGATAAGCCAATTACCAAAACCAAGAAGAAGGTTCCGATAAATTCAATAATTAATTTTTTCATAATGTTGGGTTTAGTTTTATACCTACAAAAATTCAAATTTAAGCCGATTTAAACAAACAGAGTTATGAACCATTAACAACTTTAGATGTTTGGTTATTTTTACCAAATCAAAAAAGAATAATATGAAATTAGAAACTGATCAGCTTGCCCCCGATTTTTTAATGTTTAATACCATTAAAGAACCTGTAAGACTCAGCGAACTGAAAGGTAAAAATATCGTCTTATTATTTTTCCCATTTGCCTTTACTTCAACCTGCACTGCAGAATTATGCAGCACCCGCGACGATATTGCATTTTATAATGATATGAATGCGCAAGTTTTTGGTATAAGTGTTGATGCACCATACTCACTTAAAATATTTAAAGAACAACAACAATTAAATTTTACGCTTCTAAGCGATTTTAATAAAGTAGTTTCTGAAACCTATGGTTGCATTTACGATAGATGGGGAATGGAATTGAAAGGCGTTTCAAAACGCAGCGCATTTATAATTGATAAAGATGGTATTGTTCGTTATATAGAAATTCTTGAAAATGCGAGCGAAATTCCAAACTTCGAAGCTATAAAAAAAGTATTGACAGAATTGAAATAATGATATTAAATTAATTCCCTTTTTATTTTTTCCACAATTATTTTATCTATAGGTAACCCAAACATGTCGGCATGCAATTGTTGTATTGGTATCCATCCAAAAACCATATTTTTATCCAATGCATAATTCATTTTCGACGCGTCGCCATTGCAGGTATAATAAATGCTAATTATTTGGTCGTTTGGGTTTAAAAAGCTTTGCACAAAAAAATCGGTAGTATAAAAATGATTAATATTTTCAATATTGATATCCAACTCTTCGCGAAATTCACGCTTTAAACATTCAATTGTTCCTTCACCAAATTCCAAACCTCCACCCGGAAATTTTAATACCCGCGTATTGCGCACAGGTTCCTCTACTAATAAAATAGTGTTGTCTTTAATTAATATGCCATACACACGAATATTAAACATAAGATATTAATTCAAATTTGGGCGTATCTCCTTGGGTCTGCAAGTCCTCGTCGGCTCTGGCCTCCTGCGGGCTTTCCGTTGCTATCCTTTACGCGGCTTGCGTTGTAATTTAATGATTTATTTTTTCTGTGAAATTATTTATAAAAATTGGACTTTTAATTTCCTGCTTTCTTCACCATTTTTAATTCAAGCATATTTAATCCATTCGGTTCTAAACCCGATATATTTTTTTGTGCAAAACGATATACCTCATCATAAAATAATGGAATAATTGGCGCATCGCTAATCATAATGCTATCCATTTTATAATATAACGCCTTCCTCACATTATCATCATTTTCCGATACAGCAAGAGTATATAATTTATCGAACTCTGCATTTTTGTAATGCGTGTAATTAGGAGGTGCTTCACTATTTCCATACATCAATGTTAAATAATTTTCTGCATCAGCATAATCTGCAATCCAACTGCTTTTAAATAATACTGTAGTTTCATTTAAACGCATTTCTCTTAAAATACGCGAATCCACCGTTTCAATTTTAATTGCAATGCCAATATCTTCAAGTTTATCTTTTATATATACAGCAATATCTTGATATTGTTCAACTGTATGCAATGTTATTTCAGGCAGTCCAACACCATTTTCAAATCCTGCTAAAGCAAGCAGTTGCAAAGCAGTATCCGGATTAAAAGTATATCCGTAATCCATATTTTTTCCTTCTGGTAATAAACTTGGAGGAACTATTCCTCCAGTAGCAGCAATTCCGCGATTGTTTTTTAAAAACAATAACATTTCTTTTCTATCGAAACCATAATTTAATGCTTGACGCACTTGTTTAAATACCAATGGATTTTGTTGCACAATAGGTAACGTAGAGTCCATCAAAATGGCAAAATATTCCGTATTCAAATAAGGTGCTTTAAGTAACTGAATTTTATATGCATATTTTTCTTGCAAAGTACCTTCTTTGGTTAAAATATTATCTTTCAAAGCAGCATCAACATCACTTACAAAATCAATTTCTCCGCTTAAAAATTTTAAAAACTCTGTAGATTTATTTGTAATAAATTGAAAATTAATGGCATCTAAATAAGGTAGGCGATTGTCATCTGCATCCTTCTCGAAATAATTTTCAAAACGATGTAAAATCAATAATTCCCCTTCCTCCCATCTTACAAATTTAAAAGGTCCGGTTCCAACGGGATGGCTTCTAAAATCAGTGCCATATAAATTGATTGCTTCTTGTGGCACAACCGAGCAATATTGAATACTCAATCGCTGTAAAAAAGGTGCAAATGGTTTTAATAATTTTATCTGAAAAACAGTATCATTAACCGCATAAAAAGGTGTTAGATTATCTACTATATTTTGAAATACCCAATTGCCACGCGCAGCAGTTGCAGGATCTATTAAACGATTAAAAGAATATTCAAAATCAAAGGCAGTTGCTATGCGCCCTTTTCCATCGGAAAAACATTTATCATCATGAAAATACACATCATCGCGCAAAATAAATGTATATAATAATCTATCCTGCGAAATTGTCCAACTTTTTGCTATACACGGAATTACATTCAAATCAATATCTAATTGCACCAATCCATTAAACAATTGATTTACACTCCATGTATTTGGTTGGTCGCTGGC
>JBBRGZ010000117.1:0-8737 GCA_038223395.1 Chitinophagales bacterium | reverse complement strand
TAAAAAATGCAGAATTATGTAAATCTTTTCCTTCAATTTTTGGGTTGCGCGATGGTGAGCCGACAACAACGGCAATATTTTTTGTGAGAGGTTTTATTTTTTCAATAACGTCGTAACATCTATCAATAAAATCATCAAAATCTAAAAAATCGCGTGGCGGATAACCGCAAACACTTAATTCAGGAAATAAAATAATATCTGCTCCGGCTTTTTCTGCCTGTGCAATAAAATCAGCAATTTTTAAAAAATTTGCTTCGAAATTTCCAATGTGTACATTTATTTGTGCTAATGCTATTTTCATAAAAAAAGTCACGCCTTTTGAGCGTGACAAATTTAATTGAATTATTTATATGTAATTAGAATAAAACGCCCAAACGAATTCCAATTTGTTTGAGTGTTGAGAAATTATCATCAATGTCGTCATCTATAACGTTTGCAAATCCGTTTTGGAAGAATAGGCCAGCCATAATTGCTGTGTTTTCTGCAATTGCATATTCCATTCCTAATCCTAGAGTAAGACTTATATTAAATAATTGATATTGAATTCCTGAGTCGTTGTTTTTATCTCTAAAATTAATATCCTCATATATTAATTCACCATCAACCGAATAATCACCTCTGGCTTTAATACAAACTCCAGGGGTAACACCAAACTGTCCGTAGTAACTCATATAATTTACTTCATTTGTTCTAAGACGGATAGTGAGTGGAATCTCAATATACTGCGTTTTTGCATTCCATTCTGTAGTAAAGGGAATTCCTAATAAAGAATCCTGAAAAGTAATTCCGGAATTTGCGTAGTTTATTATAATACCCGTTGAAAAGGCGTATCTCTCAACGCTACCAATTGTCTGGTCAAATAAAAGACCATATTGAAATCCGAATTTGGTTCCAATATTTTCAGATTTATCACCTTCAACACGCAACCAGTCAAAAACCGGAGATGCCGTAAGTCCGAAACGAAATTGTTGTGCTTGTAGGGAATTTATCACCATACAAAATATAGCAGCAGATAATGCAATTTTCTTCATAGGTTATTAGTTTTACAGTTCAAAAGCAAAGATAAGTGAAACATGTATCACAAACATAAGTCATTTTTATTTAAGATATGTATTTGTGCAATGGGATTATTTTTATTGGTGAATTGCAATAAGTCCACCGGAAATCCGAAGCCGGACATCTCAAAAGTGCAACCTCCTGAGGTTAACATCATTAGATTGGAACAATTGATGGCAGAAGCAAATGCGGATAATTATCAAACTGTTTACGCCGGAATTGACAATCAATATCACGAAATTTTTAGCTCATACTATAAAAATTTCTGGGGATTTGTTCCTAACGACAATTTTTCGGTTTCTGCAATTTATGATTCTTTGTATAACAATACAGGCAGAAACGAATGGATGAACCGACTTGGCGACAGTGTTAATCTAGAATATACTAAAATGCTGGATGTTGAAAAGGACATGAAAAAAGCCTTTACATATTACAAGTTTTACTTCCCCGACAGCAGTTTGCCTCAAATATATACTTATATAGGCCCCTTTGTTTACTGGACCTTATTCGACAGCGCTTCTCTTGGTATTGAGCTCGATATGTATATGGGTGAGCGCTTTGCAAGTTTTGGCGATTTTGAAAACAATATGCCTCAATATATCATTAAGCGCTGTACAAAACCCTATATTGTAATTAATACCATGCAGAGTTTGATTGACGGCGCTATTCCCGACATGGGTGCTGATGCGAGTATTTTGGATGCGATGTTGGCTCAAGGCAAGATGTTATATTATTTGGATTGCATGTTGCCCGACATGGAAGATTCTGTAAAAATGGGATATACATCGGAGCAAATAGTGTGGTGTAATGATAATGAAGGTGAAATTTGGAAATTTCTTGCCGGGCAAGAGTTGCTTTTTTCTAAAAGGGGGGATGATATTCGGCGTTATACCGGAGAAGCTCCAACTTCTGTCGGAATGCCAGCCGAATCGCCGGGAAGAGCTGCTGTTTGGATGGGATGGCAAATTGTGAGGTCGTATATGATTGAACATCCCAATACAACTTTATTAGAATTATTTAGTCAGATGGATGGCTTAGATTTTTTAAAAAAATCGGGTTACGAACCAGGGGATTGAACTTAGTTCAACATAAATGGTGCTATCATCTGAAACTCAGGAATGATAACATCAAACTGTTTTCCGTCAAGTTTTTTCACCATCAAATAAGTGCCATTCATCTTCCCCATTGGAGCAACTAAGTTGCAGCCCGATACATATTGATGCGTAGCTCCAGGAACAATAATGGGTGTTTCACCAACGATACCTTCGCCTTCAACTTCACGCCATACGCCAATGCCATCGTAAATGTACCAATGTCTACGCAGTAATTGCACGGTATTTTCGCTTTTGTTTTCAATGGTTACTCGGTAAGCAAATACAAATTCTCCATTTTTGGAGTAATTGTGTTGGAAGAAGGTTTCAACACTCACTTTAACGCCTTGTGTGATACTTGTAACCATAATCGTTTGAATGAGATTGTAAATGTAACGGTTATTTTTTCTTAGCACCTTACTTTTAAGGTAGAAAGTTATTCACGATAGATGTGGCTTTTTCCAATGTACTGTCCAAATCTAGGTTTACAAGGGTAAAATCGAAGTGATTATTAAAGGTGAGCTCGTAAGTAACTCGTGCAATGCGTGTTTTTAAAGTTTCGGGCGTTTCTGTGTTGCGATTTGTTAATCTTTCATTTAATATTTCTAAAGATGGTGGTTCAATAAATAATGAAAGTGTTTTTTCGGGGAATTTATTTTTGAGATTTAAAGCTCCTTTTACGTCAATATCAAAAATAATATTTTTATCTGCATCCCATAATCTTGTTATTTCGCTTTGCAAGGTTCCATAAAATTTTCCGGGATACACTTCTTCCCATTCTATAAAGGCACCGGATTCTATTTTTAATTTGAATTCTTCTTCAGATAAAAAATAATAATCTTTTCCATCAATTTCGTTGTCGCGTTTTTTTCTTGTTGTTGCAGAAACTGAAAATGCAAGAGAAGGAATTTCTTTTAACAAATGTTTCACTACCGTTGTTTTTCCTGCACCGGACGGAGCTGTTACAATTATTAATTTACCTTGCATTATAACACATTATTAAGTTGTTCTTTTATTTTTTCAAGTTCATCTTTCATCACAACAACCTTGCGTTGCATTTCGGCGTGATATGCTTTTGAGCCAATTGTATTTATTTCGCGATTCATTTCCTGACAAATAAAACCCAATTTTTTTCCTTTTTCAGATATGGGTTCATTGAGCGTTTCTATAAAATAAGTACAATGCGAACGCAAACGGATAACCTCTTCGGTAATGTCCATTTTTTCAAAATAAAATATGAGTTCTTGTTCGAAACGATTTTTATCAATTTCTTCTTCGGTTACATATGCTTTCATGTCGCTGAACATTTTTGAGCGCTGCTGCTCCATGCGCGAAGGGTCTAAATTTTCAACTGCGATGAGTGCTTTTAAAATCAAATCAACATGTAATACAAGATCTTTTTCAAGATTTTTTCCTTCGTCAAGTCTGAATTTTTGGAGTTGCTCGCAAACAGATTTTAGTTGATTGAACAATTCTTTTTGCTGGGTTTCAGAAAGCGAATCTGTTGATGTTGTTGTAATATTCGGTAAACGAAAAACCAGGTCCAAAATATTTGAATCTGATACTTGAAGATCGGTTGCTAAAGATTTTATTTGTTTAAAATATTCTTTTACTGCACTTGCATTTATATCGCCGGTTTTATCATCTGTTAATTCAAAACCTAAAGTGCAATCTGTTTTTCCTCTTACAACAGTTTTGTTTAAGGTATTGCGAATTTCAATCTCATACTCTCTAAACAAGGGAGATAAACGTAGGTTGAGGTCGAACGTTTTGCTGTTTAGTGTTTTTAATTCAAGAACAATATTTTTACCGTTTAGTGAAAATGTTTTCCTTCCATAACCGGTCATTGATAGTACCATAAAATCTATTTGGGCACAAAAATACGATTATGCAACCGAATTTGCGGTATATTTTGTTTTTGAAAAACTCACTAGGGCAACTCCGCTAAATACTAATATTGAAGATATTATTTTGGGCCATGTTATCACATCAGCTTGCGTTGCTATCGCAATTATTGATGCGATAACAGGTTGCGTATAAATATAGATACTCACGAGGGTGGGACTGCCATGATGCAAGCCCAAAATATTAAATAAATACGCTAAAACTGTAGCACCTAAAATAACAAAAACGAGCGACCAGATTGCGATGGGAGAAATTACCTGCCAATTGATGGCAATTACATCGCGAATTCCAAAGGGAAAAATAAGAATGAGTCCGTATAAAAATATCCACTTAGCTAGAGTTAAAGGGGCATATTTTTGCATGAGTGGTTTGGCAATAATTAAGAATATGGCATAGGAGGTTGCATTTATCATTATAAATAAATCGCCAAGTGCATTTGAGGGCGCATTTGCATCTGAGGCGCCAAAGGAGATAAGCATTGCAACGCCAATGCCGCCAATAATTATTCCAATAGATTTAATTAATGTTATTTTATCTTTTAAGATTATCCATGCCATTACCAATACTATAATGGGGGTTGTAATCATAATCAATGCGCTGTGGATTTCTGATGTTAAACTTAATCCTTTAAAAAATAATAATTGGTTTATTGCAACACCAAACAGGGCTGCTAAAAATATTTTAAGTCGGTCTTTTTTATCTACTTTTTCTTTTATAAAAAGTGAATGTAAAATCCAGAAAATGCAAAGTGCTCCGGTTACGCGCATTAATACAATTCCGAATGGTGGAATATATTTTAATACAATTTTTCCAATGGAATAATTTAAACCGTAAATAATATTTGCCATCAAAATAAACAGATGGGCACGCAGCGAAAATTTCACTTTGCAAAGTTAGAGATTATAGTTTGATTAAATGATTCGAAAAATTTCACGCAGAGGGCGCAGGGGTGCGGGGGGCGCAGAGGTGTGTTTTGTGGCTGTTCCTTTGCGGCTTTGCGCCTTGGCGTGAAACTATTTTATCCCACACAATAGGAAAATAAGTTTATGCAAAAAAACTCGAATTAAATATCACGCAAAGTCGCAAAGGCCGCAAAGGAACAGCCGGTTTTTAATTATAAAAACTAAATTAGAAATCGAGGCTGAGGGAGAAATACCATTTAGGATCGCCCAAGCTATAGGATTCAATTGGTTGTGCACGGTCAACACGAATGAAGTATCCAAACAATGTACTGCGCACTCCGAAACCGGTTCCCATTACAACAGGATCGCGGAAATAATTTACGTCAACAGTTATTGGTTGTTGCTCTATTACAACATTATTATATGGATTATCTTCCTCGAAAGGAGATAACCCTTGCCAGGCAGAGCCTATATCGTAGAAACCAATAATTTCAAAATTTCTTAAAAATTCTGACTTAATTGGTTTATTAAAAATATAAGAAAAAATAGGGAAACGCAATTCAGAATTAAATACCGCATAACTATTTCCATTTCTGGTATTTTGATCGTAGCCTCGCAAATTAGTTGCAAGTGTTTGGAATGCATATCCCGCATTTTGATCTATTTCTATATTCTGATTAAATACAGGTGCAATCCAACTATCAACTCCACCCAAATAATAAATAAGTTTTTGAGTTCCGAAAGACGTTCCACCAGCAAAACGATTTGCCAGAGTAAGTTGGCGATGAATTTTTTGATAGTGACGGAAATCAAATCCTACAACGCCTAAATAGCCATCAAATAAATTTACTTTTAATCCTTGACTAGTATTTACTTCAAATTGTTTGTGCACTTCGAACCACACTTTATAACGCAAACCATTTAAAATATTTGTCATAACAGGAAAAGTATTATCGTGTACATATTCCAGTTTTAGAGAAAGCCAATCCTCTTTATAATTTGGTAAATTTAAACTGAAGGTATCGTTACCCAAGAAAATAATTTTTTCTCCGCGATACGATAAGCTTCCTCTTACACTTCTAATAACATCAAAGGGCCATTTTAATGAACCTTCAACAACATTTGTTTTTATGCCGGCGTCAACCAAAGGATACCACTGTGGTTGAAAAGTATATTGTGCTTTTTCTGTTTGATAATACCAGGTTACTTTTTTGTCTAATCTCCTTTTTAAATCGGCATACGATAAATAATATTCACCGCCCGAAAATGAGGTTGGAAAACGTAAACCACCGGTAAACCGATAGTCTTCAAATAAATCGCTAATGCTTACTGTAAATAAGGCACCTAAACTCGGTGTGGAATATACGCCTCCGGATGCATTAAAACTTTCGTATTTATTTACAAATAAACTATTGTCTAATTGACTTGTAACATATTCGCTGGAGAATTTAATTCTATATGGAATAATGCGTGAAGAACGGAATTTCTGACCTGTATTGATATTTTGTTGCTCGGGATTATCTGATTGGCCAAGAGCAACTCCGTCTGATACATTCGCATCTATTTCCGGTTCAGGGAAATCGCTTTGAAAATACATGCCTTCATCAATTTCCTTTTTGATGGTGTCGGTGCTTGTAATTATAGTTTCTGTTTTAACGAGAGTGCTCGAATCTACTACACTTATTTTTGTAATAATATCATCATCCTTCTTTTTAAGATTAATAAAATTGCGGAAGGTGGTGTTTTTTAATGTATTATTTTTTATTTCACTTAAATCGTCAGGTGCTTTTGAAAGATAGAACATGTTGTTTTTTCCTCTTTGAAATACATCAACCACTTGACCTGTTTTCCATAACACATCGTGCTCAATAATATTACTTGCAAAATTTGTTACAGGAAATATATATGCAGTATCTCTATAAATATCAGCCAAAGTTATAGAATCAAAAACAGGAAACGAATCCATGTTTTTATAAGCGTATGTTGGATTTGTAACGAGTGAATCGGGATAAAATACTAATGTATCGGTATGGTCGTATAAACTATCAAGATAGCCTGCAAAGCGATTTACAATGCCATTTTGATCGCTGAGGTACGCAAAATGTTTTGCATCAAATTGAAGTGGATCTTTTTCGCTTATTTTTTTAGTGTGCGTTACTTTTACTAAGTCTTTTGATTTGTGCAAATAATCAAAAAAGTATAAATCCATATTACCAACCGGTAAAATGGAATCAATATTGCGCGTAGTAAATATCGAATCCATATCGCGGTTTGATGCGAAAATAATGCCTTCGTAACCGTTGTTTAATTTAACGTATGTAGGATTTAAATCGTCGTAATAATCTGTAGTAATTTGTTCAACGCGATCGTTGTTGAGGTAATACATATAAATATCGCTTTGACCGTTGTTCATTACACTCATCACTAAGCGATTGCTGGTGCCTGCAAAACTTACATCCAATATTTTTTGAAAACGCGTTAATTCTTTTGTCTCTTTTTTCTTGTCTTCAACTGTATACGTTGTAATATAATTTTTATATCGTTTTTCATATACAATTGCAAGTTTTTTTCCATCAGGGCTCCAGCAAACAAGTGGATTGCTGAGGTCGGTTGCAAGTGTTCTCGTTTTTAAACCTCCGCTTTTAACGCGATGACTCGTTTTAGAATCTATTTCTTGGATATATACTTTAAATTTTCCGAATTGGTCCACGGCGTAAGCAATATTTTTTCCATCAGGACTAATTGCCAATTCATGATAATCGGAATTGCGTTTTGTTTTTCGCGGAATTAAACTCGTTTCTGTTAGCTGATCTTTTTCGAGAGATTCTTTTTGATACTTGGTTAAAAAATATTTGTACCAATCGTCAATTGTACTATTTACACCTTCCCCTAAAACAAATAAAAATCCATTTTCAATAGATCGATTTATTCGAATAAGATATAATAAATTTGGGATGGTGGCTTCACCGTAATTTTCTGCTATAAAGTACCACAATGCATGACCTGCAAAACGCGCATCTTCTCCTGTAAGTTTATTAAATTTTTCGTATTTACCACTTAAAATTCCTTCGCGCAATTGATTGTCGAGTTCTGAATTCCATTCTTCGCCTATGTAAGAAACCAAACCTTCGGTAAACCATTCAGGCAGATTGAGTAATACTGCATTTTGAACAATTTCTTGTAGGTTGCCTCCAAAAATCATAGAGTTAATTAACACCTTTCCAATGCCTTCGCGAATTTGTTTTCGCAAATGTTGGTGATTTCCGTCGAAGTAAACAAATACTTTATTGCCAATAATTTTTGTTTCACCACCAATATTATATTGCTCTTCTTTTCCAACGGCGAAATTGCTTTGGTTATAATCTGAAATATTATTATAAATTATAATTTCAGGTTTGCCATTGAGTTTGTAGTCGAGAAGGTCTTCAATTTCTATTAAATCGGCTTCCGCAATTTGAGCAGCAAATTTCCCAATATTGAGTCCACCTTGATTAAAATAAACTAAAAAGTGTTCTCCTTCGTAGTATTGCCAAGTGAAAAGTTTGTATTGAACACGATTTTGACCGAATTGTATTTGTGTGCCTTGAGCGTACAGACCTGAGCTGCACAAAAGAATTGCAGCAAATATTAATGATTTTATATCTTTTAAAGCGTAGACTTTCATTCCTTCAGGCCCCTTCACCCTTGCAAAATACGTAGTTTTGCAATAAAGTTCAAGGTTTATATTAAATTTTACAAAATAACGATATTCTAATGACTCAAATTGTTTGTTTTACATTTAAT
>JBBRGZ010000116.1:0-8839 GCA_038223395.1 Chitinophagales bacterium | reverse complement strand
GCGCCGGAAATTTTAAATACTTTTGCATTTATAGGAATAGAAAAAGTATTATCAGAAAAACAAACTGATGTGCGCATTTTTGGAAAACCTACTACTAGAAAATATCGACGCATGGGTGTTGTATTAACGTACGATTCTATTGACTCAGATATTGTTATTGTAAAAGAAAAGGCAATGCATTTGGCTAAGTTGGTAATTATTAAGGAAAAGAATTACATTTGAAATTGAAACTCATTAAAATTAATTTATATGATATCATTAGAACAATATGCCGACCTCTGTGTGCTTATGAGCGACACTGTGGGTGATGAATCAAAAGAAATTGCTATTGCCGAAGCAAATGGTGTAAGCGGAGCTGAATGGCTTGAATCAAAAAAAGGATACACAGCACAAATGAGCGATCCTGCAGATATGGGAAAAACAGCAGTAGCTTTTATGCCTTTATATCAGGCTGCACTGGATAAAAAACGCGGTGGCGACGAACCATGCACTTTGGAATTATATACAAAGATTCATGCTGAAATGGCGTTCAGAAAAGACGCAAATGATAACACAAAACAAATTGATTACCATATTGTGTTGGCTGAAAATGGATTTACACATCAAACTTGGTTGGAATGCGAAAGTTATTGGACTCCGCGTGTAGGTTCCGATACCGAACCAAAATATATTCCTGAACTCGGCGCTAAATTTAGAGTTTTAATGCAGCAAGAAAGTGATAGAATTTTTGGAATTACAAGATAAAATTTTCGCTTGGTCAAACAGGTAATTCAGATTTAATCATTTGAATTTTTAGTTTATCAGACATAAAAAAAACTGCCATGCGGCAGCTTTTAAATATTATTTTAAGAGGAATTATTCCAATCCACTCATATCGAAAGTATTCATAAAACTCGTGTCAAAAACACCTGCTCTAAATTTAGGATCTCTCATTAATTTTTTATGGAAAGGAATTGTTGTTTTAATACCTTCTACAATAAATTCATCCAATGCCCTTTGCATTTTTAAAATAACTTCTTCACGGGTACGCGCTTTGCAAATCAATTTTGCAATCATGCTATCGTAATATGGTGGAATTGTATAACCTGCATATACAGCAGTATCAACACGCACGCCATGTCCTTTTGGCGAATGGAAGCTCGTGATTTTTCCAGGACTTGGAGCAAAATTTCTGGATGGATCTTCTGCATTTATTCTGCACTCCATCGCGTGCAATAAAGGGAAATAATTTTTACCCGATATTTTTTCGCCTGTTGCTAATTTAATTTGTTCTTTTATTAAATCGAAATCTACTACTTCTTCAGTTACTGTATGTTCAACTTGAATACGTGTATTCATTTCCATAAAATAAAAATTCTTGTGTTTATCTACAAGAAATTCTATGGTTCCTACGCCTTCGTATTTTATACTTTCTGCAGCTTTAACAGCGGCATCACCCATTTTTTTTCTGAGTTTTTCATCCATAAAAGGAGAAGGGCTTTCTTCAACTAATTTTTGATGTCTTCTTTGAATTGAACAATCGCGTTCGCTTAAGTGACATGCTTTTCCATATTGATCGCCTGCAATTTGAATTTCGATGTGACGTGGTTCTTCAATAAATTTTTCCATGTATAAACCATCGTTACTAAACGAAGCTCTTGCTTCCATACTTGCAGTTTCGAAAGCATTTTCTACTTCCGATTCTTTCCAAACTGTGCGCATGCCCTTTCCACCACCACCTGCTGTAGCTTTCATAATAACCGGGTAACCGATTTTTTTTGCTAATTTTTTCGCTTCGGCAACATCTTTCAATAAACCTTCGCTTCCGGGAATAACCGGAACTCCAGCTTTTTTCATTGTTTCTTTCGCCGTTATTTTATCGCCCATTTTGCGAATTTGATCCGCAGTTGGCCCTATAAATTTAATTCCGTATTTGGTGCATATTTCTGAGAAAGTAGCATTCTCGCTTAAAAATCCATAACCCGGATGTATTGCATCTGCATTTGTAATTTCTGCAGCAGCCATAATTTTAGGAATACTCAAATACGATTCTTTTGATGAAGGCGGACCGATACAAACTGCTTCATCGGCAAAACGCACAGGTAAACTTTCTTTATCGGCAGTAGAATAAACAGCAACGGTTTTTATTCCCATTTCTTTTGCTGTTCGAATAACTCTTAATGCTATTTCGCCGCGATTTGCTATGAGGATTTTTTTGAACATATTATTTTAAATATCTAATGTACAAATTTGCGTTATAGCAAATTCCTAAAGGATGAATAATAAATTCAGTTTATTTTGACTCTATTAAAAAGAGTGGTTGATCATATTCAACAGGACTTGCATCATCAACAAGAATTTTTACAATCTTGCCGCTTACTTCACTTTCAATTTCGTTGAAAAGTTTCATCGCCTCAATTATGCATAATTTTGAACCCACAGAAATTTCATCTCCAACCTTAACAAAAACATCTTTATCAGGTCCTGCCGAACGATAAAAAGTACCAACTATAGGCGACTTAATTGTAATTGTATTTTCTGAAGCGGTTTCAGTTTTAGTTTCTTCAGAACTCGTTTGAGTAGTTTTTTCAGCAACGGTTTGTTGTTGAGCAACGTGTTGCATCTGAGGTTGCTGATGCATCATAACAGGAACCTGCATGTTGCCGTTTTGTGCAGATGGCGTTTTAATCTTAATTCGAAAATCAGAATCTTCGATAGTAAGTTCAGCGATGTTATGTTTATTAACCATCCTGATTAACTCTTGTATTTCTTTAAAGTCCATAGTAAGGTTATTTTACGCGTTCTACATATTCAAATGAGCGGGTATCTATTTTAATTAAATCTCCCGAATTAACAAACATTGGTACCATGATTTCGGCACCGGTTTCCAGAGTTGCATTTTTAAATGCATTTGTTGCTGTATTACCTTTAACACTCTGCTCTGCAAATGTAACTTCTAAAATGATATGTGCAGGTAATTCACAAAATAAGGGCTTTTCTGTTTCTGCATGAAATAAAATGTCAATTTCTTGTCCCTCCTTAAAAAATTCTTTACCATCAATCATAGCTTCTTCTAAAGTAACTTGATCGAAAGTTTCTTGATTCATAAAGTTAAAGCCGGTTTCATCCTTGTATAAATATTGGAAAGTACGGCGTTCAACGCGCACAGTATTTATTGTAGCTCCTGAAGGGAAAGTATTTTCGAGCACCTTGCCTGTAGTTAAACTTTTAATTTTTGTGCGCACGAATGCATTGCCTTTTCCGGGTTTTACGTGCTGAAAATCAACAACTTGCCAAACATCGTTATTAAGATCGATGCAAAGTCCTTTACGTATTTCTGATGTATTTGCCATGTTTTAAAAATATTCCTCCTATACTTCCTCACCGGAGGTGGTTTGTTAATTTAAAATTCTATTGTGATTTATAAAATGATGAATAATTTAAGCTTTTTCACCATCGTAAGCCCACTTAATGAGTGTTGACCCCCACGTAAATCCTCCACCAAAAGCCGCTAAAACAATATTATCGCCTTTTTTCAACTTCGGTTCCCATTCCCATAAGCACAAAGGAAGTGTTCCTGCAGTGGTGTTTCCGTATTTTTCAATATTAATCATAACCTTCTCGGTTGACAATCCCATTCTATTTGCTGTGGCATCAATTATCCTCAAATTGGCTTGATGTGGTACTAACCAGGCAATGTCTTCGCTTTTAAGATTGTTGCGTTGCATTATTTCTTCAGAAACATCAGCCATGTTTTTTACGGCGAACTTAAATACGGTTTTGCCTTCTTGGTAAACAGTATGTTCGTTGTTATCAACTGTTTCGTGACTAGCAGGTTTCAATGAACCGCCGGCTTTTTGGTGTAAAAAGTGTCTTCCGGAGCCGTCGCTGCGTAAAATGGAATCGACAATTCCGTTGCCATCTTCGCTCGGTTCAAGCATCACTGCGCCTGCACCATCGCCAAATATTACACAAGTAGTTCGGTCGTTATAATTAATAATAGACGACATTTTATCAGCACCAACTATTACAACTCTTTTAAAAGTGCCACTTTCAATAAATTTGGCGCCGGTTGTAAGTGCAAATAAAAAACCGCTACACGCGGCGCTGATATCGTAACTTAAAATGTTGTCGCAGCCCAGCTTGTCGCAAACAATATTTGCAGTAGCGGGAAATGCCATATCGGGAGTTGTAGTAGCTACGATAAGCATTTCGATATCGGTAGGTTTGTACCCTGTTTTTTCTAGCAAACCTTTAACAGCTTCCACTGCCATATCGCTTGTTGCTAAACCTTCACCTTTTAAAATCCGGCGTTCTTTAATGCCTGTTCGGCTCATAATCCACTCGTCAGTAGTGTCTACCATTTTCTCGAGTTCGGCGTTTGTGAGCCTGTATTCAGGAACATAACCGTAGACACCGGTTATTGCTGCAAGTGGTTTATTCATGCCTGGTTTTTATTTTGAAATAAAATTGTATTCCGCTGTTTATGAGGTAATTAAGCTTTCGTTTCGATAGCTATTTTTCCTCTGTAGTTGCCACATTCAGGGCAAACGCGGTGATACAAAGTTGGCGCACCACAATTAGTGCAATTAATAACGTTCGGAACTTCCACGCCATGATGCGTTCTGCGAGTGCGGGTTCTTTGTTTCGAGTGACGTCGTTTTGGATTCGGCATTGTATTAAAGTTTTAATTTTTACTCAAATTTTTTAAAATGTCCCATCGGGGATCTATATCTTTTTTTTCTGCTTCTGCTATTCCCAGTAATTTTATAATCTCAGGGTCGCATCCGGGTTCTCCATTCTTTAAATCAGGATGCGTTTTTTTAATTGGAAGTGACAAGTGCACAAACTCATAAATCATTTCCGCAACATCCACCATGGAATCTCCTTCCGAAATCCATACAACATCTTCGTTATCCTTATCCTCTTCACGCTCGTCGCCAACCTTTACATAAATGGTGTAATTGCCATGTATTGGCAAGTCAAAAGGTTGACCACAACGATCGCACTCCGACTTTATACTTCCTGAAATATCAAAATTAAGAACGAATAATCTTTCCTTTTTATCAAAAGTAAGGTCAACAAATACCTGCCCTTCGTTAACCAAACTTTCCTCAAAATGACTGAAAAAGCTACTTTCCAGCACAAAATTAAAGTGGTGCTCGCCTAACTTAAGTCCCACAAACGGAATCTGGTATGCCCTCAAATCTTTCACGGCCCAACTGTTTTAAAAAAGGCTGACAAAGGTAATGAACAAAAGGCAAAAAGGGAAAGATTTTCTATTAATTGCTGAACTTTGACGAAAATAGAGGTAAAATGAAACTTTACGAGGCTTTTATGGCGGTAATTGGGTTTAAAATACTTTCAGGAATGGGCACTTTAACTCCGGCGGTAAAATCATATAATACCAAAACGTCATTTGCAATGCAACAAAGTACTCCAGAAGCATCCAAAATATGATGTTGTAAACCAAAACTCGTTGTTTTTATAAAATCTACAGAAGTTTCAATTGTGATGTTTCCAGGGTAAAAAAGTGGTTTTTTATATTGAAGTGCAGAGGAAGCAAGCATAAAACCCACATTGATGTCTTTCAGCATTTTCATAAGTCCGATGTGTTCGGTCAATCGCACTCTGGCAGATTGCACATATTTGGCATACATTACATTATTGATATGACCAAAAAGGTCCATCTCACTCCAATCTAAACGTATTTCTGTAATTATAGCCACAATTATAAATTCTCGGTCACCTTTCAGATTCTACGTAGGCTCTTTTTAGGGGATTTTGAGTACTCACGGCATAATCTTTTCTTCTGTTGCAAATGTCGATTGCAGCAAAAATTGCAGCCATCATACTATCTGGTGAGGCCTCATTTTTTCCGGCAATATTATACGCAGTCCCGTGATCTGGCGATGTGCGCACAAAGGGCAAACCTGCCGTGAAGTTAATGCCGCTACCGAAGCTTAAACTTTTAAATCCAACCAAACCTTGGTCGTGATACATGGCTAAAATGGCATCAAATTTTTGATAATCGCCGTTGCCAAAAAATCCGTCAGCAGAAAAAGGCCCTACAACAATTATTTTTTTATCTTGAGCAGCTTTAATCGCTGGGATAATAATATTCTTTTCTTCATCCCCAAGCAAACCATTATCGCCGGAGTGTGGGTTTAATCCCAAAACAGCAATTGTAGGATTAAAAATGGCAAAATCTTGTTTTAAGGTGAAATTAATTATTTCAATTTTTTCAATAATTTTTTCTTTTGTAATGCTTGCCGAAATGTCTTTTATTGCAATGTGATTTGTTGCTAAACCTACGCGCAAATTTTCATTCATCAATAACATAACACTTTCTTTATTATTTGCTTTTGCATTAAAATATTCAGTATGTCCGTGATAATTAAATCCTTCCTGCTGCATATTATTTTTATTAATGGGAGCAGTAACTAAAGCGTCAATTTTATTGCTCAAAAGGTCATCTGTTGCTGCGTTTAAGCTAATTAATGCAGCCTTGCCTCCAACCTCAGTATCTTGACCGGGTTGCAAAACAATATCTTCTGTAATACAATTAATAATATTTACAGATTTTGTATTTGTTTGATTTGCATCGGTGCAAGTTGTGTAATTAAATCCTTCAATATTAAACATCTTTTTATAAAAGGATAAAATTCTATTGGAACCATAAATAACTGGTGTACATAATTTTAAAATGCGATTGTCTTCTAATGCTTTTATAAGCACTTCGGGTCCAATTCCGTTTACGTCACCAATCGTGAATCCTATCTTTATTTTATTGTCCATCGATGTAAAATTAGATAACGGTTATAAGATTTTTTAATAGGTGTGCCGAATTAATGCGAAGTTTGCAGAAATAAAGCAAACTCTAAATTTATAAATGCAGCATAATTTTCGTCATAAAAAATCTTTGGGGCAACATTTTTTAAAGAGTGAAGCTACTGCTTTGGAAATTGTAACTGCACTCGAAGTGCCAAACGACCTCATACCAATTTTAGAAATTGGCCCCGGATTAGGAATCCTTTCAAGACACCTATTGAATCTGCCAAATCCCATTTTTTTTAGCGAATTAGATCAACGCGTGATAAAATTTTTAGAGGAAGACATGCAGATAAAACCCGAAAATATCATTTATGGTGATTTTTTACGCCTCGATTTGTCGCGCTATTTTAATGGCGAGTTTTTGGTGATAGGCAATTTTCCGTATAATATTTCTTCACAAATTTTGTTTAAAATTTTAGATTTTAAGTCGCAAATCCCGATTTTAACCGGTATGTTTCAAAAGGAAATGGCCAAACGTGTAACCGCAACTCACGGCAATAAAGCGTATGGTGTAATTACAGTTTTAATTCAAGCTTTTTACAATTGCACCTATTTATTTGAACTGCCGCCTGCAGCCTTTAATCCGCCACCAAAAGTAGATTCAGCAGTAATTCGACTTAATCGAAAGGCTTTAACCATAGATTGTAATGAAAAACTTTTTAAACAATTAGTTAAAGCGGGTTTCAATCAAAGAAGAAAAAAATTGTCGAATGCACTTTCCGGAATTATTGGAGCCGGAGAAAAACTGACTGCACTTAACTTTGCAGATAAAAGAGCAGAACAATTAAGTGTGCAGGATTTTATTGCACTCACAAAGGCCTTTGATTCGGATATTAAAATAGATTAGAATTCCATTATGGCAAAAAAGGTAATTATTACAGATTATTTGCATCCCTATTTGGCTGAACAACTCACCTTTTTGGGATTTGACGTTGATGTGCAGGAGGATATTACCAATGAAGCATTGTTTGAAATTATTTCCAAATATGATGGTTTGGTAGTGAACACTAAAATACAAGTCACCCCAGCCCTCATTGACAAAGCAACACAATTAAAATTTATTGCAAGAGCCGGCAGTGGAATGGAAAATATAGATAGTGCTTACGCAAAATCAAAAAAAATTACGATTATAAGTTCACCTGAAGGCAATGCAAATGCAGTGGCAGAGCATGCTATGGCATTTTTACTCAGCATTCTCAATAATATTGTAAAATCCAACAGAGAAATAAGAAGCGGAATTTGGCAACGCGAACAAAACAGAGGTTGGGAGCTTGAAGGAAAAACTGTCGGCATAATCGGCTATGGCCATACAGGGCAGGAATTTGCATCTAAACTATTAAGTTTTGGTGTGCGTATTCTTGTATATGATAAATACAAAAGTGGTTTTGGAAACACACAAATTGAGGAAAGCAGCTTGGAACAAATCCAGCAAAATGCAGATATTATTTCCTTTCATGTGCCCTTAAACGCAGAAACTCACCATTATTTCAATAGAGATTTTATTGAAAGCATGAAAAAGCAATTTTGGGTGATTAATACATCGCGTGGAAAGATTTCAGATACCGAATCATTAATTGGTGGAATAAGGTCAGGAAAAATTTTGGGAGCTGCTCTCGATGTTTTTGAAAACGAACAATTTTATCAATTGGAAGGGAAAGAAAAGTCACAAATGGAAGAATTATGCACACTTGAAAATATAATTCTCACTCCCCATATAGCAGGTTGGACCCGCGAATCTTACTTCAAAATTTCCAAAATATTGGCTGAAAGGATTGAGGGGCTTAACCTTTGAAAGGTTAATTGACAAAAATATGATACTAAAGTGACCACTGTATGACGGGAAAATTAATTAAAGGATATACTTTTGTTTTCAATTATTTACATAATTTAGCGACTCTTAACAAATTTTAAATTTTCGGTCTATGAATAAACTCCTTTACGCACTCGTTGTACTTGTTTTGTGTGTTGGTTCGGCAAATGCTCAATCCGGTGAGATTCAGGGAAAAGTTCTGAATGATAATGCGAA
>JBBRGZ010000115.1:0-8860 GCA_038223395.1 Chitinophagales bacterium | reverse complement strand
GTCTGTTACAAGTATTAACGCACAAAATGGAAAAACCGGAAGCAATGATGTATTGTTTACCGTTGCCGGACAGCCGGTTACAAAGGAAGAGTTTTTATATGTATACAAAAAGAACAATCCCGACAAACAAAACGATTTCTCGAAAGAAAGTCTGAATGAGTATCTCGATTTGTATATTAACTTCAAGTTAAAGGTAACGGAAGCCAGAGCTGAGAAAATTGATACTACCGAGAAGGTTCGTGAAGAACTCCAGAAATATGGCGACCAACTGATAAAATCCAACTTCGACAAAGAAGTTTTGGATCCTGCTGCTTTAAAAATGTATAACCGCATGCAATCGGAGCGTTTAGTGTATCATATTATGATATCGCCCGACGCGGCATTAAAGGGAACAGACACCTTGGCTATAATTGCAAAGTTGACGCAAGCTCGCGATAGAATAATGAAGGGAGAGGATTTTGGCAAGGTAGCAAAGGAGATTTCATCAGATCAAAGCATGCCTAACGACCCGGGATTAGTGGGATGGATTACTTCTGGACAAATTCCTGATATGACTTTTGAAAATACTGCCTTTGGTTTAAAACCGGGAGAAGTATCTCAAATTGTGAGAACAAAATTCGGTTATCACTTAATTAAAGTTACAAAAGAACGTCCGGCAGCCGGAATGGTTACCGTTGAGCATATTCTGATTAAAACAGGAAAAGATGCGAAAGCTGATGAGATTGCAAAAGCAAAAATGAAGGCCGACTCAATATATCAAATAGTAAAAGCAGGTGGAGAATTTGAGGATTTAGCAAGGCAATATTCTGATGATAAATCTAGTGCAGCAAATGGCGGAAAATTAGAAGCATTTACAACAGGTAAAATGGTTTTACCTTTTCAGGAAGCTGCTTTCGCATTAAAAAATCCGGGGGATGTTTCTGCGCCGGTTCAAACTGCATACGGATTCCATATTATTAAACTAATGGAGAAAAAACCGAATGGCTCTTTTGATGAAATGAAGGAAGATTTAAAAGGAAAAATTGAACGCTCGCCCGACTATAAAAACCTGCGTAATGAGTTTGTTGAAAAAGCAAAAGCAAAATATGGTTTTACAGAAAACAAAGAAGCTAAAAAAGAAATGCTGATGTTATTGGATTCAAATTTTATTAAAAATATCTGGAGCATGAATAGCGCAGATAAAATGAATAAAACTGTTTTCACAATTGGCAAAACAAATTATACGCAACAGGATTTAGCATCTTATTTAGATATCAATCAGCGCAGTTCACGCGATAAAAATATTGAAGAAAAATTCAACAAATTATATACAATTGCAATGGAGCAAGCAATAATTGAATACGACCTTGCAGAACGCAATATTGATTTTAAAAGGTTACTTCAAGAATATCGCGATGGATTACCATTATTTGCCATGTTAGAGCGCAAAATATGGTCTAAAGGTTCAACGGATTCAGTTGGTTTAAAGAATTATTACGATATGCATAAGAGTGAATATATGTGGGAGGAAAGAGTGGACGCCAGCGTATATACTTGTGCCGATGCAAAAACTGCAAAAGAAGTTAAAAAACTTGCTACAAAAAACACTGCTGATAAAGCAATAATGGAACAATACAATACCGATTCAACAGAATTAGTAACAATTAAAAGCGGTTTATTTTTACCCGGTCAAGATTCAAATATTGATAAACTGAATAAAAAAATTGGGATGGGTGAAGACATTTTAAATGCTGATGGTTCTATTACTTTTGTTGTGATTAGAAAAGTTGTTGCGCCAACATCTAAAACTTTAGACGAAGCAAGAGGATATGTAATTTCTGCTTATCAAGATCAATTAGAAAAAGAATGGATAGTAGAATTACATAAAAAATATCCGGTTAATATCGACCAGAAAGTATTTAATTCAATGGTAAAATAATTTGTCTTTTAAGAATTTAATTATAGCACTCCTATTATATGCAGTGGTTCCCGGTTGTAAACAAAATAAACCTGAAAACGACCAGGAACCACTTGCAAGAGTGTATGATAAATTTCTTTATAAATCTGACATAACTGGCCTTACAAACGAAAGCACCAGCCCTACCGACAGCGCAAGAATTATTGAAGAATATATTGATAATTGGGTGCGCCAAAATCTCATTCTTAAAGTTGCAAAAGACAATTTACAAGAAACCGTAGCTGAAATAAATAAACAGGCAGAAGCGTATAAAGAATCGCTTATTATTTATGCTTACGAACGCCAGTGGTTAGCTCAAAACCTTGACACAATTGTTCGTGAGGATTCGCTCAAGGCATATTTTGAAAGAAATAAAAAAGATTTTGCCCTAAAGGGAGATATTTTTAAACTCGCTTATGCTGTTACTCCCATTAAAAACAAGAGTGCTGATTCAATACAATTTTGGTTTTCGCGGGGAATTGAAAAATATCGTTTCAATCTGGAGCGTTATTGTGCTGCAAATTGCAATGCATTTTCGTTGAATGCCGATGTATGGTTAAAAGAAGACGATTTGTTTAAGCTGCTGCCTTATAATATGTATGCAAATGGAAAATTTAGAACCAAAGGACCTGTTACTTATCAAGATACAGTAAATAAATATTATGCAAAGGTGGAAGATTATTACATTGCAGGAAGTATAGCCCCTTTCGAGTTTTATCAAGAGGGAGTAAAAGACATTATCATAAATAAAAGAAAAATGGAGTTGATTAAAAATACGTATCAGCAAATCTATTTGGAAGGAATGAAACGCAATAACGCAGAATTTATAAAAAAAGAAGAATGAAAAAATTATTTTTTTTACTACTTGCCATTAGTTTTCGCATAAGTAGTTTCGCTCAACCAGTAATTGATAAAATTGTAGGTCAGGTTGGCGACAAGATTATTTTAATGAGTGAGATAGAATCCTTTTATTATGAAGAAGTTCAAAAAGGTGATGTTACTGATGATTTCCGTTGTCGCATTATGCAGGAATTAATTACACAAAAATTGATGTTAATTCAAGCCGCAAAAGACAGTATTGAAATTACTGAAGATGAGGTAGAAAATAATATTGATAATCGCATTAGGTATTTCCAAAAATTATTCGGCTCTCAAGAAAAAATGGAAGAATTTTATGGCAAATCGGTGCAGGAAATAAAAGAAGAATTTAGAGATGATGTGCGTAATTTATTACTAATTCAGCGCATGCAAGAATCCATATATGGTGGCATGACAGTTTCGCCGGTTGAAGTGAAAGCGTTTTATAAGGCAATACCAATAGATTCGTTGCCATTAATCAATGCAGAAATAGAATATTCGCAACTCGTAATGGTTCCAAAACCGAATGCTGAACAAAAACAGATTGCAAAAGAAAAAGCAGAAGACATCAGACGGCGATTAATGAATGGGGAAGACTTTTGTCAGCTTGCGAGTTTTTATGCATTAGACGATAATTGCGGCGATTTAGGATGCCAAACAAGAGAAACATTTGTTACCGATTTTTCGGCAGCAGCATTCAAATTAAAACCGGGCGAAATTTCTGAAGTTGTAGAAACACAATTTGGATATCATATTATTAAAATGGAAAGTCGCCAAGGCGATAAAGCTTGTTTACGCCACATTTTAATTCAGCCTCCTGTAACTAATTTGAATTATGTTGCAGCGACAAAAAAAATGGATAGCATAAGAGCAGATATTATTTCGGGTAAAATTTCTTTTTGCGATGCTGTTAAAAAATATTCCACAGACGAAAATACAAATCGCACCTGCGGCGTTATGTTAAATCAACAAACGGGAGAAACCGCATTCCAAATTTCGGAATTACCACCGGATGATTATTATTCAATTGAAAATTTAAAGCCGGGTGAAATTTCAAATATTCTGACCTTTACAACTGCTGATGGTAAAAAAGCGTTGCGCATTGTGCGATTGGATGAACAAACTGAACCGCATGTTGTAAACCTAAAAGACGATTATGCTAAGTTGCAAAACGCAACATTAAATCAAAAACAAATACAAGTAATGAGCGATTGGGTTACAGAAAAAGCTCAAAAAGAATACATACGCATAGACTCCAGTTATTCAGATTGTGAAGAATTGCATGAATTAATTGATACCGCAAAAAGTAATTAATGTTATAAGAAGTTAATTATTTCTTTTAATGCCGTTAAATATATTATTTTGTTTAAAATACCAATATGAAAGAATTTAAAAATGATGTTGAAGCAATTGATGCCTTATCCGCAGAATTTAAAGCATTAAAAGCAGAAATTGGCAAAGTAATTATTGGGCAGGATGCAGTTGTTCAAAATGTATTATTGAGCATTTTTTCTGATGGCCATAGTTTATTGGTTGGAGTTCCCGGATTAGCTAAAACCTTATTAATTAAAACGATTGCTGATGTTCTGCATCTTTCATTTAAGCGTATTCAATTTACTCCCGATTTAATGCCGAGCGATATTACCGGAAACGAAATTTTAGATGAAAATCGCGCATTCAAATTTATAAAAGGGCCTGTGTTTGCAAATATTATTTTAGCAGATGAAATTAATAGAACACCACCTAAAACGCAGGCAGCATTATTAGAAGCCATGCAAGAAAAAAATGTAACAATAGGTGGAACATTACATAAATTAGAGTTGCCATTTTTTGTACTCGCAACCCAAAATCCAATAGAACAAGAAGGAACCTACCCTTTACCCGAAGCACAACTCGACCGATTTATGTTTGAAATAAATTTGGATTATCCGGGTTTTGAAGAGGAAGTAAATGTGGTTAAATCAACAACTTCAGATAATAAGATTGCTTTAAATAAAATTATTGGTGCAGAAGAAATTATCTATTTTCAGCACGTGATTAGACGCATTCCAATTGCCGATAATGTTTTGAATTATGCAGTAATGCTTGCAACTAAAACAAGACCAAATACAAAACATGCCGACCCGCAAGCAAATCAATATTTAAGCTGGGGCGCTGGACCACGCGCATCTCAATATCTCGTTCTTGGCGCTAAATGCCACGCAGCAATGAACGGAAAATATTCTCCTGATATTGAAGACGTGAAAGCAGTAGCAATGCCAGTTTTACGCCACAGAATTGTACGTAATTATAAGGCAGAAGCAGATGGAATTGGGGTGGATGCTTTGATACGTGGGATGCTTTAGGGATATGGGACAAGGGACATGGGACAAGGGACATGGGACATGGGATATGGGACATGGGATATTGGATGAAGGTAGTTGGATAAAAAATTAGAATCCTTTTTATTACTATTTGTTAAACATTTTAATTCCACCGTTTTATTTCTCCTCAAATTTAACTCACTACTCACCACTGACCACTCACCACCTGCCTGACGCCGAGCCATCGGCAGGCAGGCTCACCACTCACCAATTGAGTTTACAAAAGTAGTTGGATTATAATTTAAATCCTTTTTTATAAAATAAAATACTGCATATTATTTTGCTTGTTAATGCTAAAATAAAGGTTTGCTTAAATACATTTGCAAATTATTTACAAAATGCAATAAACCATCAAATTTTTTATAAATGATTAAAAAATGCCTTGTTATTTTGGGCTTCATAATTCCATTTGTTTCATTTGCCCAAAATAAATTAATACCCATTAACATCTCTTTCTTTAATGAAGCAACTGCAATCCCATTTACACGATTTGTAACTACTCCTATTCATCCGGGTATACAGGTTGGCACTGAGTTTAATTATAATGTAAAAGCACATTCTCGTCTTTTTCAGACTGCCAATATTAATTATTTTTATCATGCGCAATTGAATCAAGGGCTTGGCATATTTTCAGAAATTGGATATGAATATGCATTAAAATCAGGAATTGCTTTTTCAGGATTATTTGGACTTGGGTATATGCACACTTTTGCAAATGCCGATGAATTTACATTTGTAAATGGTAAATATCAAAAAAATAATGACAAGGGAAATGCACGTCTTTATCCTTCGCTTTCGGTTGATATGGGTTATTATTTAAAAATGGAAAATATGCATAATCCAAAAATATTTTTGAGATATCAATCATGGGTTGAATATCCATATTCGCCGGGATTTATTCCTGCAATGACACATATTAATTTGCACTTAGGAGTAAAATTCTTTATCGAAAAAAATAATACTGAAAAATGAAGCAGATATATTTATTATTTATTGCTGCTCTATTAATTACTTCTTGTAAAAAAAGTGAAGTGATAGAATCTACATTTTATGATTGCAATTTTAATTTTCAAGACAGCAGTGCCACAAATCCAAACAATACAAAGTATCAAAGTTTATTAAATAGTATTACAAATAATGGCGTGGTTGGCATTACAATGTCGGTTTATCATCCCGCTACAGGTATATGGATTGGCGCCAGTGGCAAGTCTGATCTTTATAATAATATTGACATGCAGCCTTGTAATATTTCAAGAATGGGCTCAACAGTTAAGATGTATACTGCAACAACAATTTTAAAATTGCAAGAAGAAGGCAAGCTCAATATCAATGATAACATTTCTCTATATTTAAGTGGCGACAATATTGATAAAATTGAAAATGCGGATATAGTTACAATTAAACAAATGCTGCAACATGCAAGTGGCATGTATAATTATATTCAAAATTTGCAGTTCCAAACGGCATCGTTAAATGATTTATTAAAGGAATGGCATGCAGATGATCTACTTAAATATGCGTATAATAAAAAGGCTTATTTTCAACCCGGTGAAGATGTAGGTTACTCCAATACAAACTATATTTTGCTTGGATTACTCATTGAAAAAATCGAGGGAAAACCGTTGTATCAAGTATTTGATGAAAAACTTTTTTCGCCTTTAGGTTTGAGTTCAACACAATTTGCCGGAAAAAATCCTGTTCCAAATGGTATTGTTAGAGGTTATATTGATTTGTATAGCAATTTTCAAGTAATTGAAAGTACCTATTATAGTGGTTGGGATTATTACACTGCTGATGGTGGATTGATTTCCAATCCCTACGACATGAATGTTTTTTTTAGAGCATTAATGGATGAGCAAATAATTAATGCCACTTCCTTAAATGAAATGCTCACTTTTAAAACACCAAATAATGTGGACCCCGATTTTTTTCCGATTTCTTATGGCTTAGGAATTTTCAAAATTGAAACTCCTCAAGGTATTGCATACATGCACAGCGGCGATGCAATTGGATATTATGCAAACATGTTATATTTCCCCGAGGATAGCACTACAATTGTGTATGCTGTGAATAGCAATTATGGAAAAATTGATGCCTTTGTTTCTACACAAGATGCAATTGAAAATATTTTAAGTATTACTAAAGAATAAAGTCCCTATGCCGGATTATTCAACTACTTATTTAGGTGAGTGGTGAGTGGTGAGTGGTGAGTGGTGAGTGGTGAGTGGTGAGTGGTGAGTGGTGAGTGGTGAGTGGTGAGTGGTGAGTTCTGGGTTCTAGGTTCTGGGTTCAGGGTTCAGGGTTCAACGTTCTGGGTGAGCAAAAGATTTTGGATTTCTTGTCGGGTATTTTTGAGTAAAAAAAAGAATTTTAATTTTTAATTCAACTTTGTCCTTGTCCCAAATCCCACGTCCTGTCCTTTGTCCTTCGTCCTTCGTCCCTAATCCACTTTCAAAACCCGCTTTCCAACAACCACTCCATCACCAATAATTTTTACAATAATTTCTCCGGGTGCAACATCATTAAAAAATACTTCTATAATTCCATTATTCCTTTTAATTTCCACGGGAATTTCTGCGCCTAAAATGGTATAGATTTTTATTGTTGCATTTTGAAGAGTTGGGGGAACTTGAATGCTTATAAATGTTTTGGCGGGGTTGGGGTAGATGAAAATTTGTTGCGCTAATATGTTTTCAATTGCACTGCAAATATCCACCGTAACCAAAACATTATCAAAACCAAAACATCCATTTGCAGCAAATCCTTTTACTAAATAATTTGTTGTTGATGTTGGTGAAACTTCCACGGTTTCGCAGGTGCCGCACGCAAATAATGGAGCGGGTGTCCAAATATAATTAATGCCGCCGGTTGCTGATAAAGAAATTGTATCTCCCCTGCAAATAATTACATCTTCGCCACCATAAATTGTAGGGCTCGGATTTACAATGATAGAAACTGTGTCGCTTGCAATGCATCCATTGGCATCTGTTACATAAACAATATAATCAATACTGCTTGAAGGAATGCTTGTTGGTGAAGCAACATTTGTAAAATCTAAAAAAGTAGAAGGTGTCCAATTATAACTTACGCCTTCTGTCACGAATAATTTTATTTGTCCGCCAATGCAAATTGTAGAATCAGGTCCGGCAACAACTGTAAATTCGGGATAAACAGTCAACACAACTGTATCCACATCAACACATCCCGAAACATTTGTTACACTTACATAATAAGTAATATCAGCGTAAGGTGTACAAATGGGCGTTGCAGAAAAGGGGTCATCCAAATACAAACTCGGACTCCAAACATAAGAAGTTCCGCCGCTTGCAAAAAGTGGAATTTCCATTCCTCCGCATATCGTAGCCGGTGGACTTGCAGAAGCAAAATCACCTGCAGAAACTATTATTGAAATTGTATCAATATCAGCACAACCATCCGCATTATAGGCATAAACGACATAGGTAATATCGGCTAACGGCGTGCATGTTGGCGTTGCGCTTGTGGCATCATCCAGATACAAAGCGGGTGTCCAGTTATAACTTATTCCGCCTGTGGCAGTAAGGGTAGTGCTTTCGCCCAAACACAGAGCTAAATCACCCGGTAAAACCAAAAAATCTGTAGAATTAGCTGTAACAACAACCTCGGCGGTAGCCGAACAACCATCCGTGCTTATTGCGGTAACTGTATAGATAATATCCGTTAA
>JBBRGZ010000114.1:0-8896 GCA_038223395.1 Chitinophagales bacterium | reverse complement strand
GCCGGTTTGATATACAAAAAAAGTTTGCAAAGACCATTTATCGGAAATTTCAAACCCTGCAGTTAATCCAAAATCATGAGTTATGTCATATTTTGAAGGATAAAATTGACTATTATTAATACCACTAAATCTGCGTTCACTTTTACCATAGGTATACTCCATAGTAAGGTTCACATATTTAAAATCTTTTTCGATAAATACCTCAGCGCCATAAGCCTTTCCCATACCATAATTAATTATCCGTTCTGTCCAGTCACTCGAAGTATTAAATAAACTAGATTGTCCCGGAACAAATGCAACGAGATTGTACAAAATTTTATAAAATATTTCTGTTGTTATTTTTAAATCTTGTTTTCTAAAATTTTTATACCACCCCAAGCTATATTGATAAGCCGATTCAACAGGTGCCTGAGCGTTACTCGGCAGCCAAATTTCATTTGGTAAGGTGCTGGAATTAAGTGATAAATAATGATAGGGTTGATTCATTTTAGTAAATGAAATATTCCATGCAGTATAATCATTAGGAATTATTGAGAAGCTAATACGTGGTTCATATAAAATTTCTGAATAGCCATTATTATAAAAATATCCTACCCTACCACCCAAATGTATTTTTAAGGTCGGCTTCAGAAATATTTCATTATCAGCATAAATCCAAGGAACGATATTTATAGATTGATTACCAAATGTATCTAATTTGCTTACTTCAACTCCTTCCTGCTGCGAAGTAAAACTAATGTTATTCGGTTTTATAAAAGTAACATCATTACTTATTCCATAGGTTAAACGATAACGTTTTGAAATTTGTCTGTCTAAATTTATAACACTATTAATATTTCTGATTGTAGATTTATCGGAGTAGAAATTTTGAGTTAAATCTGATGTATTCGAATTTTCTAAATTAGCATTAAATGTAAATCCGCTAAAATTGAGTTTTGCAGTTAAAAAAGTAGTATCATTTAAAGGCAACCGATATATAACGCCGCCTGCAGTATTACCCCAGTTAAATGCAATTTTAGAAATTTCATCACTTATTGCATCATACTGCGAAAAAAAATCGTTGTTATGAAAAAGACTGAATTTAAGTTTGCCTTTTTCCCCAACATTGGTATTGACATTCGCATTTATATCATACAACCAATAATTCGAAAAAGTACCACTTCCTTGGGCTTTAACAATAAACCGCTGCGGTAATAAAACTAAACCAAGGTAAGAAACCCTTCCACCTATCGCATAACTAGATTTGTTTTTTGTTATTGGGCCCTCTGAATAAAGATTAGAACTTAATGTACCGATTGTAAATTCATTATTGACATATCCCTTTTTTGGTCCTTCTTTTGTTGTTATATCTATTACTGATGATAAACGACCACCGTATTGAGCCGGAAAATCACCTTTGTAAACTTTTATATTGCTTATTGCAGAAGGATTAAATGCAGAGAAAAATCCAAAAAGATGATTGGGATTGAAAATCGAAATTTCATCAAATAAAATTAAGTTTTGTTCCGGACTGCCACCACGTACGATTAGCACTGATGAACCTTCTTGAGCCGTACTAATTCCCGGAGCAATTGCCAGTGCCTTCATTAAATCAGGTTCTCCCACAATTGAGGGAATCACTTTTAGTTTCTCTACAGAAATATTGGTAACATTAATATGTTCATCAGGATTTTGAGATGATCCTAATATAGTAACTGCATCTAAAGTGATGCCCTTGAGCGAAATATTTAAGTTTGTTTTTATTGCCTCATTAATATTTAATGTTTTGGATTCAAACCCAATATAGGAAAACTTAAGGCAAACAGGCAAGCTATCAACAATTAATTTAAAATATCCAAATGCATCTGTGGTAGTTCCGTACGTTTTATTGCAATCTTGAATTGTTGCACCAACCAATACTGAAGCATAGGATTCATCAATTACATAGCCCGTTATTATCACTTGGGTGCTACCAAGAAAACTTGTATAAATAATACATAGCGTTAAAACAAATTTAATAGCTTTCATAAAATGAGGTGGAGGCAAAGCCTCCCTCCTCAAAGATATTTAATAATTTGTATAATTTGTATATAATGCTCCGCTGCAGTCTTTATTAAACTTATGTGTATTGTTGCATACGCCAGCAACAAAATAATAATGGTCGCCACCACCCCCCCTAAGCTTGAAATAATATAATTTGCCTTAATTTAGTGGACCTTAAGCGGTCTCAACTTTAACATTTAAATGTATGATTTGGTGTTCCAGATGGCAAATTGCATTATCAATTTTATTATTAATGCTTGGATTTATTTTTACAACAATGTTAGCTGCACGAATTTATAGAACCGGTATTTTATTATGTAGAAAAAAATCAAGTTGAAGAAAATTGGGCGTTGGATGTTTTATAAAGGGTAAGATTATAACAACCTAATTATAGACATTATTAAGTAAACCAAGCTATTGATTTAATCTATCTTAATTAATAGCTAACAACTACATATTAGCAAATTATTTAAACTATTGATTTAGTTGGCTTTAACCTAATTTCGGATTAGACAATTTTTATAAGGCAACCGAGTAATGGATTGCTACTGAAATTCCAAAGTAAGTTTTGAATCGACAGGTTGTAGCGAAGAGCCTGAATAACATCGGCTGCCTCCATTCAAGCCTGCTCCGCAAGGATAACACCTTAACCACAACGCTTTAACAACATTTAGGATACGATTTTGGCGTTGTTTTACCCTTTCTTGACGCAAAAAACTGCTACCTTTGCACCCGTTATGCAAATTCAAATTTTAAAAAGCAAAATACACCGCGTTAGGGTTACAGAGGCTAACCTCAACTATATTGGCAGCATTACAATTGATGAAGATTTGATGGATGCAGCAAATATGATTGAAAACGAGAAGGTGCAAGTGCTCGATATTGAAAACGGGGAGCGCTTGGAAACGTATATTATTAAAGGTGAACGCGGTTCGGGGGTTATTTGTATGAATGGACCTGCAGCTAGAAGGGTTGAGCCGGAAGATATTATCATTATTTGCTCTTACGCTACTATGGATTTTGAGGAAGCGAAAACATTTAGTCCGGTGGTGATTTTTCCTGATACGGCGACTAATTCATTGCTGTAATATGGGTAAAAAACTCTTTTTTAATATTCTCAAATTTGTAATTTTTCTTTCGATAGGAATTGCACTCATTTGGTTTATTACCAAAGATCTTACTACAGAACAAAAATCACAATTGCGCGAATCGTTTCGCTCTGCAAATTATTGGTGGGTTGCTCTATCCATTCTTATCGGAATTTTTAGTCATTATATAAGAGCTCTGCGCTGGAAAATGATGTTAAAACCGCTGGGTTACAACCCTCGGATGAAAACTACTTTTTATGCGGTGATGATCGCTTATCTCATCAATATGGCAGTACCGCGGCTAGGTGAAGTAACACGTTGCGGAATTATTCAGCGATACGAAAAAGTACCCTTTGATAAAGCATTGGGCACTTGGGTTGTAGAACGCAGCATCGACCTCGTATTATTATTTTTAGCAACTTTTTTATTATTTGTAACACAATTTACACTTATCTACAATTTTTTTTATGAGAAGGTGATCGTTCCGATTTCAGAAAAAATAGCATTTAGTACAACTACTATTATAATAATAATAACAATTGTTATCGCATTTGTTTTAATTGTCTGGTTTTTGATTAAAAAATTTAAACATACTGAAGCCTATTTGCGTTTAAAAATTATGATGATGAATGTGCGCGACGGAGTGTATTCTATTCGCCATTTAAAGAACTTTAAGCTTTTTATTTTTTATTCGGTGTTGATTTGGGTTTGTTATTTTTTGATGGTGTATGTTTGTTTTTTTGCCATTGAACAAACCACACATTTTGGGCTAGCACAGGCACTTGCAGTATTGGTATTCGGCACCGTGGGCATTATTAGCACTCCCGGCGGCATTGGCGCCTACCAGTTGATTGTAACCGAAACGCTTGCATCATTATATGGCCTTGACCGCACTTATGCCATTAGCTTTAGCTGGTTGGCCTGGAGCGCACAAACTATCATGATAATTTTTATTGGAGTAATATCCTTATTACTTTTATCCCGTACAAGCAGAAATGAAATTATTGATGAAAAAGTCTGAGGTAATAACTGATAAAATATGCAATGAAAAAACGCTGATGCAAAAAATATCGGTTTGGCGTTTTTTGGGCAAAAAAATTATTTTTACAAATGGCTGTTTTGATATTTTACACAAAGGACACGCTTGGTTATTAAATGCCGCATCTGCAACAACTGAAAACGCCATATTAATTGTGGGATTAAATTCAGATGCATCAGTAAAAAGATTAAAAGGCGAAAGCCGACCAATAAATACCTTTGACGACCGGGCATTTTTATTGGCGAGTTTATATGCTATTGATGCGGTAATTATTTTTGAAGAGGATACACCAATACATTTAATTGAATTAATTCAGCCCGACGTTTTAGTAAAGGGTGGTGATTATAATGCCGATACTATTGTGGGTGCCGAAATTGTAAAAATACATGGAGGAAAAGTAATCATTATTCCTTACCTTGATAATTATTCGAGCAGTGCAATAATTAATACACTTGCTGACCAATAAAAAAAATTATATAATTAAAATTAGCTGATATGAATTTTCAACTTACCGACGAGCAACTCATGATAAAACAAGCGGCAAGAGATTTTGCGCAGAATGTTTTAAAACCCGGCGTAATAGATCGCGACAGAGAGATGCGTTATCCTTATGAAGAGTTAAAACAAATGGGTGAGCTCGGATTTTTGGGCATGATGGTTTCTCCGGAATATGGTGGTGGCGGAATGGATACCATGAGTTATGTTCTAGCAATGGAAGAAATTTCAAAAGTGGATAGCTCTTGCAGTGTAATTATGAGTGTAAACAATTCGCTTGTATGCTGGGGAATAGAAAATTTTGGAACAGAAGAACAGAAAAGAAAGTATTTACCAGACCTGGCATCAGGGAAAAAAATTGGGGCCTTTTGTTTGAGCGAACCCGAAGCAGGAAGTGATGCAACATCACAAAGAACAACTGCTGAAGACATGGGTGATTATTATTTATTAAATGGAACAAAAAATTGGATTACCAACGGCGGTACTGCAAGTATTTATTTAGTAATGGCGCAAACCCACGTTGAAAAGGGACATAAAGGCATTAATTGTTTAATAGTAGAAAAAGATTCCCCCGGCTTTATTGTTGGCGCTAAAGAAGATAAATTGGGCATTCGCGCAAGTGATACACATACTTTATTATTTAATGATGTAAAGGTGCCAAAAGAAAACAGAATTGGTGATGATGGTTTTGGATTTTCTTTTGCGATGAAAACTTTAGGTGGCGGAAGAATTGGCATTGCATCGCAAGCATTGGGGATTGCTGGAGGTGCTTATGAATTATCTTTACAATACGCAAAAGAAAGAAAAGCATTCGGAAAAGAAATCGCACAACATCAGGCAATACAATTTAAACTTGCCGACATGGCAACAGAAATTGAAGCTGCACGTTTATTAATATATAAAGCAGCGCAATTAAAAGATGCGCACGAAAATTATGACCTCGCCTCAAGTATGGCAAAAGTTTTTGCAAGCGAAGTTGCCATGCGCACAACCGTAGAAGCTGTCCAAATTCATGGAGGCTATGGCTATGTAAAAGAATACCACGTAGAACGATTAATGCGCGACGCAAAAATTACGCAGATATATGAAGGAACAAGCGAGGTACAGAGAATTGTAATTGGGCGGAGCATTTTGAGGTGAAGGGGGACATGGGATATGGGATATGGGATGTGGGACATGGGATATGGGACATGGGAGGATTTTGAGTAAGAAAAGAATTTGATTATTACACGGATATTTGATTGTATAAAAATGGATTTTAAATAATAATTCTCACACGGATGCAAACTCATTGCTCATTACTCATTACTGATTGAGGGATGAGATATGGGAATTGGGACATAGGACGTAGGACAGACATTCTCATGTCCCTTGTCCCACATCCCTTGTCCCTTGTCCCTTGTCCCATATCCCTTTCTTATCTTCATCATCTGCCTTCAACTCTGTTGTCTTTAATCCATAGTGCAAAATAATTGGAATAAATAATGGAAGGAACATACCGACAACTGTAAAAAAAGAAATTATCATCGCGACAAACATTACCATAGGAATTACGAGACTACGTAACACACCAAGCCGAATTCTTGCAGCGGAAATGGTGTGAGTCAATAATCCGCGTTCGGGTTTACTTACATATTTCCATAACACGATATTCATTAAACCAATAATAATGAGATTTAATGCATAAAGCATATAGGGTAATTTCATATTTATTTGAGTACTGTATTCGCTTAATAAACCGGAAGTAAATGGCAAAAGAACAACAGGAAATAAAAATGCAAAATTGCACCATACCAAATTTGCATTATACTGCTTTACATATCCGAAAATTCGGTGATGAACAGACCAGTAATGTGCAATCATGCTGAAACTGATGACAAATCCAAGAAATTTTAGTCCCATTTCAGAAAGTGCATGCAATAATGCATTATCGTTTTTAATCTCTAGTTCAGGAATTTTAAATTCAATTACCAAAAGTGTTATTGCAATTGCGAAAACACCATCAGTAAAAAAACTGACTCTTTCTATTTGAAAATTACTTCTTGAATCATCGTGCCTTGCTTCCTGCATATTATTTTTCGGTTTTTAGATTCTGTATTTTGATTTCTCTTTTTTGGCTTCTACAACCTATTGAGCCTATAGTTACAAATTTAAGAGTTGCATTTGCAGTTTTTGCAAATTTAAAAGTTTTTTTTCGCTGCGCTTTTTTTGAGAAGAAGCAGTTTGATAGTTATGAAAGCTCAAAAAACGTATCTGAATTTCCAGCCATTCTTTCTCGGTAATATTTCTTTCAGCCCGCATTTCTTTTATTAATAAATTACTTATTTTTTCATAATCATCTCTTCCTAGGTAATCGAGATCAGCATCACAAATAATTTTTTCCAAATGTGTAGTTGGAGTTTGGGGAATTTGTGTCGCCATGATTATCCCGCAAATAATTTCAATGCTTTTTTCCGTATAATCAAATTCAGGCAATATTGCTCGAGCTATTTTACAACTCTCCGCTTCATGATCTTTACCTCTTACCATAAATCCGGAATCATGATAAGTAGCGGCAGTTTTTAGCAACTTAATATCATCACCCGTTAATCCTTCAAGGGCAGCTAATTCTGTTGCAGCAGCTAAAACATCTTCAGTATGTTCTATACTATGATAATAACAATGTTTCGGTAATTCATTTGCCATCCTCTTCAGGATATAATTCTTAGCTTTAATAACATTCATTCTCTTATGGCTCTTTACATTTTATTTTTCAATTTAAATGGTATGCGCGACATGGTATTGGTTACGTGCTGATTGAAACCAGGAAAGAACCGAAATCCATGTTCGCCGGGCAGAAATTTATCTGGATTTTGAAGATTAGAACCCGGCACATCAACACTTCGAGCTTTGCCTCCCACATATTGGGCATTGCGTTCATATACTTCTACTTCGAAGCCGCGTTCAATTAATTCATGCGCAGCGCTCATTCCGGCAACACCGCCGCCGATGATAATTACCTTGGCCATAGGATTTCAAATTGTGTGGGTGGAAAGTTACAGAATTGTTTGGAAGTGGGGGTAAGTTTTTAAATCAAAGTTTGGCGGTGAGCGGTGAGCGGTGAATGGTCAGTGGTGAGTGGTGAGAGGGCTGATCGGAATTAAACTTAGAACTTTCGATTTTTGCTGTTTATTTTATTGTATTAAAAAGGATTTTAAATTGTGATTTTCACTTCGAGGTAAACTCATTTCTCATTACTCATTACTGATTTAGGGATGAGACTTGGGATGTGGGATATGGGATATGGGATATGGGATATGGGACAGGAACATCTGTGTAAGAAAATTACTTGGTTATTACACGGATATTTGATGTATGAAAAAGGATTTCAAATAATAATCCTACTCAATTGACATCCTTTGTCCTTCGTCCCATTTAAATCGATTAAATCAAGTTTAACCCTGCGTTGTGCAGCGCTTTGAATGAAAAATAATTGCATATGGCATCTTTTATTTTGAAAGCACGATTGGAATAATATTATTTGCTTCGATTTAATAACGCATACGCAGGGTTAACCGGGTTTGTTTATTTTTTTTGGACGGTTGAACCCTGCTACGAAGTACTAGTGGGAAGAATTCAAAATTACCAGATTGAAAATTCCCTCAAATCTTGTTTTCTTTCACTTTTCCTGAGCCTGCTACATTTTTTTTAACGGATTTTGGACTACCGGAATAGATAACATCTCCTGAGCCGGCAACTGTTGCTTCTATTGAATTGGAGGCATTAATATGCATGCTGCCACTACCTGCAATATCCACAATGGCATCTTCGATTAGGAGGCCTTCTGAATTAAAATTACCCGAACCTGCAATGCTAAAGTTTAAAGTTTGTGCTTGTCCTTTCATATTTACATTGCCACTGCCTGCTATATCACCTTCAAAACTATTTGATTGAATGTTTGCATTTACATTTCCGGAACCGGCAACAGAAACTGAAAATTTACCAATATTAGTAATGGCATTTGAGGTTGAAAAATTTCCACTTCCTGCAACATTCACTGCTTCTAAAGCAGCAGTACTGATATAAATTTTTGCTGCGCCGCTTTTCGTATTTTTATAATTATTGTCTTTAATTCCTATGGTAAGTTTTTTACCTGTTTGTTTAATTTCTATCATTTCGAGCACAGCATTATCGGCATCAATTTTTAAAGTTGCATTTTCATCTTGCGTAAAAAAAACATCGAAGGGCACTTCTATATTTAATTCTTTAAATG
>JBBRGZ010000113.1:0-9067 GCA_038223395.1 Chitinophagales bacterium | reverse complement strand
ATGATAATCAGGGATTGCTGCTTTTCCTTTAGAAGCCATATTGGCCATGAGCATACCGCTGTAAGAAAGTGCATCGTAAGCATACACTTTAGTGTTGGCATATTTTTCTTGAAATTTTGCAAATACTTTTTTGGTAGAAGGGCTTAATATTGTAGATGTGATAAAACGAATATTTGCATTCGGATTAGCAGCTAATTTTCCACCAATTGCCTTATCCATTTCTTCCCAAGTTGCGTTTGTAAACCCGTTTGCACCTTTTACCATTGGGTTTCTAAGGCGGCTTGTATCATATAAACTTAAAACACTTGCTTGAACGCGTGCTGAGGTTCCTCCTTGTGTAATTTTCGATTCTGTGTTTCCTTCAATTTTAATTGGGCGACCTTCTCTTGTTTTAACAAGAATGCTGCAATAATCACCACCATTAATATAGGAAGAAGCATACCATGTTGCAATACCGGGAGTAATATCCTCAGGTTTAAAAACATAGGGAGCTACTTTACGCACAGGAATTTCGCATCCGGCAGCAACTGTTGCAGCTGTTAGACTGAATCCCATTACTTTAAGGAAATCGCGTCGATTGGATTTCAGAAAATCATTTTTGCCGTCAAAAAAATCAACGGGTATTTCCTGGTCAAATTCTGTTTGTGCAATTTGAACAAATTCCGGCTCCTGATTTAACTCTTCGAGGCCTTTCCAGTATTTCTTTTCTGCCATTTGGTATGGTTAGAATTTAGTTAATTGTAATTAATTAATAGTGACACTTCTGACATTCTGTTGCGCCTATATCGGCAGCTTTTACATTTTCTATTTCGCCGTTTTTCAATTTTTCATGTAAAATTTCATACGGTTTATAAAAATCATTTGTGGTAAAATTTACATTTGTATTTCTATGGCAGTTAACACACCAGCCCATAGAGAGATTTTCCATTTGTTGCACAACGTCCATTTCCTGAATTTGACCATGACAAGTTTGACATTCGAGTCCGGCAACTTTTACGTGTTGCGCGTGATTAAAATATACGTGATCAGGTAGGTTGTGAATTTTTGTCCATTCGATTGGAACCGCAGGTTTATCGTATTTAAGCGTTTCTTTATTGAATCCGATATAAGAATAAATTTTAGCAATTTCTTTATCGTATACAGCTTTAGGATATTCAGGATCTGCACCATTCACCTCGTTAATCGCGTAGTGGCAATTCATACAAACGCTTAATGAAGGAATAACTGCTGACTTTCCTCTTTCGGCACCGGAGTGACAATAACGGCAATCAATCTGATTAATACCTGCGTGTACCTTGTGTGAAAATGCAATCGGTTGTTCTGGAGAGTAACCTTGTTGGCGCCCAAGTGCAGTTGCACTGTTCCACATTGAAATACTTAAAAAGGCTAATAATAGTAACCCACCCAAACCCATAACAGGTCGATATTTTTTCTTTTTATAAAAAGGAGTTTTGTCTCTTTCGCCTTCGTTATACTTCTGACGCACCATACCATCGAGGTACTTCACTGCGCGTGCAAGAATTACTGCAATAAACAATAAAGCAATTATTAAAACCCAATAAAGGGTGGAATTATCTTTTTTTGATTCTGTTGTTCCTGATACCCCGGGACCTGCAGTAGCTAATGCAGTTTTTCTAAGTGCCTCAGCATCAATGTAAGCAAGAATATTAGAAATATCGACATCTGCCAATTCAGGAAAAGCAGGCATTATACTTCCACTATACTCTTTAAACAGATTATTTGCATACACATCACCCGTGCCGAGAAAACTTTGCGAATTTTTAATCCACTTGTAGATATTCGTGGTATCAGCCCAACGCGTCTTTACATTCTGTAAAGCAGGACCTGTCATTCTTTTATCAACTTGGTGACAACGTTGACATTTACCTTGAAATAATGTTTTTCCCTCCGCTTCGCCAGCAAACGCTTGGTTTGCAGTAATTAAAAACGTAATTAATAATATACAAGTTAGGAGGCGTGTGATAGTCGTCGGCTTCTTATGCAGCACAGTCCTTGGTTTTTTGGTTATTGTAATGTTGGATTTTTTATGAACCCGTGCAAAATTAAATACCAAATGTCAATAGTTTAACAAATCTTTTAAAAATATTTACACATCCTTGGCGCTCGTTAAAAGACTTGCTGCAAACTTTTTGTAGGTGGGCATTTGAGCCTGTTTAGAACAGGTCTAAACTACGTAATGGCAATTATGAACACGCCACGCAAAATAAATTTCAAAAAGCATTACTGCACTTCAGTATTTTCGTCGCAAATTTAAAACGCAATAAAAAAAGCTATTCAAAACCGTTTACGAAAATTTAAATTTAAACTTTCTAAAATAGAAGTCATTCAATATCAATGGCATAATATTTTATATATAGGTATTCAAATAGGAGGCAATATGAAAAAATATGTTTACACAACACTCTGTATTGTATTATTAAGTTCAAGTTGTAAGGTTGCGGAAAAAGAATTTCGCAAGGGCAACTACGACGAAGCCATTGACATTTGCGTTAAAAAACTGATAGATAATCCCGACAAAGCGGAATATATCTTGATTTTGGAGGAAGCTTTTTACAGGGCTAATACTGAAGAACTCGAAATGATTGATATGCTCAATAAAGAAGGACGTCCGGATCGTTGGGAGGAGATTTATCATATTTACGAATCGATATATCGCCGTCAGAATAAAATTCAACCTTTAATGCCAATTTATCTTGGCACTGAAGAACGCGATGCCGAATTCAAATTTGTAAATGCTGTTGAAGGTTTAAACACAGCTAAAAAGAATGCTGCCGCTTATTGGTATGCTGATGCAAGCCAAAAAATAGCTTCAGGCGATGTTTACAAATCGCGCGAAGCGTATTATGAATTGCAAAAAATTAAAGGATTTTACGATACCTATAAAGATGTAACAGAGTTAAGCAGAACTGCAAAATCGAAGGGAACAAGCGATGTGTTGTTTGTTGTGAGAAATCAAACTAATAATACTTGGAGTTATCCTCTTACAAATGCCCTTTCCGATATTCAAGTCCATGACATGTATGGCGACTGGTATGTAATTTATGAAAAAATGCCGGAGTCGGCGCTTGAGTTTACTCTACAATTAAACATTAAATATCTAGAAGCATTTCCCGAAAAAGTAACTACTAATCGTTTTCAAGAAAGCAAAGAAATTCAAGACGGTTTTGAATTTGTTTATGATAAAGAAGGTAATATTGTTAAAGATAGTCTTGGCAATAATGTTACAGTTCCTGATTACAAAACTGTAACTGCGTTTGTAACTGAAACTTGGCAGGATAAACTTGCTACTATAACCGGTGAGTTGCAATATATCGATAGAAATAATAAAGTGATACGTTCAATTCCAGTTAAAGGGGAAACCGTTTTCAGAAATTATTACGCTGTTGCAACAGGATATTACGATGCCTTAAGTCAACAATCGAAGGCTAAAATTGGTGGTAAGCCACTTCCCTTTCCGGGCGACGAAACAATGCTAATTGACGCGATGTATCAGGTAGAATGTAATATGAATGATATTATGGATGATAATAACGATACTTATCTGAACCAATAGTTTAAAAAAATTAAAATAAAGTGCAGAGCCGACCGTTATTTTACAATGGTCGGCTTTTTATTATATAAACCGGAGCAATTACAAATGTCACTAAAGTCAAATATTTTCATTTCTACTTAGAACAATTACGACAATATTCAATCAAAAGTTTATTTTCACACCATGAATGCAGCCCGTTCCGGAAGTTTTATTTTTATTCTGATATTAATTTTTTCCTCAACCCTTAAAATTAACGCTCAAAATTTTACTATTAGTGGATACGTAAGTGATAATAATACCGGTGAAAAATTAATTAACGCATCTGTTTATAACGGCAAAAATTTTAAAGGCACCATCAGCAATGAATATGGATTTTATAGTATTACACTTGCACAGGATACTGTGTTAATGAATTATAATTACATCGGTTTTACAACACAAAAATTATCCTTTTATTTAAATCATGATACAATTATTAATATCAATTTATTGCCTTCAACTTTGTTGGAGGAAGTTGTAATAAGTTCGGATAAAAATGCCGAACAATTTCAGGAGCGTTCGCAAATGAGTACAATAGAAATCCCTATAGAACAAATTAAAGCATTGCCGGCATTTTTAGGTGAAGTTGATATATTAAAAACCTTACAATTATTACCCGGCGTTTCGGGTGGCATGGAAGGCAGCAGTGGCATTTATGTACGTGGAGGTTCGCCTGATCAAAATTTAATTTTATTGGATGGTGTGCCGGTTTACAATGCCTCTCATTTATTTGGATTCTTTTCAGTCTTTAATTCAGATGCAATTAATAAGGTTACATTAATTAAAGGGGGATTTCCTGCGCGATACGGCGGCAGATTGTCGAGTGTAATTGATATCAGAATGAAAGAAGGTAACCTCAACGCATTTCATGGCGAAGGTTCAGTTGGAATTATTGCTTCTAGATTAACTTTAGAGGGGCCAATTAACAAAGGAAAAACTTCGTATATAGTTTCAGGAAGAAGAACATATATTGATATTATAACACGACCAATTATTAAAGCACAAAATGATGGCAATGGCGTTTCGGGATATTATTTTTATGATTTAAATGCAAAAATAAATCACAAATTTTCTGAAAAAGATCGCCTTTACATCAGTGGATATTTTGGCAGAGACAAGGCGTATTTTAATAATGAATACCAATATGATGAGGATAGCTACAGAACCGAAGACAACGGATTATTTTGGGGCAATGCAACTGCAGTTGCCAGATGGAATCACGTGTATACAAATAAATTATTCAGTAATCTAACAGCTACATTTACCGATTACAAATTCGATATTTATAGTAATTATACCGACGATAATACGAATGGTACAAATTCATTTTTTGGATTTGAATATTTTTCTGGAATTTATGACTGGAGTTTAAAATATGATTTTGATTTTATTCCGACGCCTGATCACTATTTAAAATACGGTATAAATTTTACATATCACACATTTCAACCCGGAGCTACACAATTCGAATCAACAGATGCAAACGTATTAATTGACGGTATAGAACTAGCATCAGAAAATATTTATGCAACCGAATATGATGCCTATATTGAAGACGACTGGCGTGTTAACGATAAATTAAAAATAAATGGCGGATTACATGCTTCGGCTTTTGGCGTTGAAAATGTATTTTACAAATCACTGCAACCGCGTATAAGTGGTAGATATCTAATTAACGATGATTTATCGATAAAAGCATCGTTTAGCACAATGACACAGTATATTCATTTACTTACAAATTCGGGTATTGGACTGCCAACAGATTTATGGGTACCTGCTACCGACACTGTTAAACCGCAGCGCGCATTTCAACCTGCAATCGGAATGGCCTATGTTTTTAAAAAGAATTATGAAGTAAGTATTGAAGGATATTATAAAAAAATGAATAGCATTATCGAATATAAAGATGGCGCAAATTATTTGTTTGAAGGCTTAAGAGGATGGGAAGAGAAAGTTGAAATTGGAGAAGGACAAGCATATGGCGCAGAATTTTTTATTCAAAAAAGCAATGGCAAATTAACCGGTTGGTTGGGATATACATTATCGTGGAGCAACAGAATTTTTCCTACAATAAATTTGGGTGAAACGTTTCCTTATAAATACGACAGGCGGCATGATTTTGAAATTGCTGCCATTTATAAATTAAACAATCACATTGAATTTTCAGGAACTTGGGTATATTCTTCCGGACAACCGATTAGCTTGCCAATTGCAAAATACGAAGGCGTATTTAATGAAACTATTTATGCTTATGAAGGCAGAAACGGATATCGTATGAATGCATATCACAGAATGGACGTAAATATTTCGTTGCATAAAGTAATTAAATGGGGAGAACAAACGTGGAATTTTGGAGCATATAATTTATATAACCATCTCAACCCATTTTTTATTTATCAGCAATACGACTATGCAACAAATACAAATAATTATAAACAGGTAAGTTTATTCCCAATTATTCCCAGTGTGAGTTACACATTCAAATTTTAAATGAAATACAGAAATACGCATATGATTTTAAATATTAAAAATAACAAGCTGCTGAATATTGCATTTATTGGAATATTGATTCTTGCTTCCTGCGAAAAGGTTGTATTTTTTGAGGTGGAAACCAAAGAAAATAAATTAGTAGTAAATGGTTTTGTTCAACCCGACAGCGCTGGCAATCTTACTGTTTCGCTCAGTGCAGATCCACTTGCTGTTGGTTTTGAAGACGAACGTGTAGAAACTGCTGCCATTTATATTTATAAAAATGATGTTTTAGCAGGAAATTTTGTGCATTTAGGTGATGGAAATTATTTTATTGATGCCTCAACTTTGTCGGCAAACGCCGGCGATAAATTAAGGATAGAAGCAAGCGCTCCAGAAAGAGAATCAGTAAGTGCGGAAACAACAATTCCGTCAACAGTTGCTTTAGAAGAAGTAACAATTATTGACACCATTATTGTTCATGTTTCTTATAGCGCAATTGATTCTTTAGGTAATATTTATGTGCTCGACACTATTGTTCCGCATTATAAAATTCAACTGAAATTTACCGACCCACCCGGAACGGATTATTATTCATTAAAAATTAATTACAAAGATGCATTTAGCGAAAGTTTTACTTGTTTTACTTCTGACGACCCTACATTTACTTTAGATGGAGAATTTGGAGTAGGCAGCAGCAATGAAGATGGCACCATTACGCTATGCGATGAGATATTTTTTACCGACATTACATTTCAAGGCAAACAAAAAACCATGACGCTCAGCTTATTGGAAATTCCAACAGATTTTTTTGTTGATCCACGGTTTGTTTTTCGATTAAATCATGTTTCGGAAGATTATTATAAATATATTTCTTCCGCTTCTTTACAAGCTTCGAATGGTGACAATCCCTTTGGTGAACCTGTTGTTGTGTATTCCAATATTTTTAAAGGCTTCGGCATTTTTGCAGGATTAAACTCCTCAATTGTAGAATTGCATTTGTAAAGAAATACCACAAAACATTACAAATTCTGATTGTATGCGTAGTTTCAAAGAGATTAAATTGTATTTTTAAGCATGAAACTACTCGTAATAGAAGACGAACCCAAGGTTGCCACATTTATAAAATCCGGATTGGAGGAGCATAAATACGAAGTTGACATTGTTTATGATGGCTTATTGGGCAAAAAAATGGCGCTTGCCGGTAACTACCAACTCATCATTTTAGATGTTATTATTCCCTATATGAATGGCCTGGAATTGTGCAAAGAAATTAGAGCTGTTAAACCCAATATTCCCATTTTAATGCTTACCGCTTTAGGAACCACAGAAGATAAAGTGACAGGTTTTGAAGCCGGTGCGGATGATTATCTTGTAAAACCATTTGAATTTGTAGAACTTATTGCAAGAATTCGCGCACTTACAAAACGCAACGGTAGCATACACGAATTTGCAAATAAATTAAAGGTTGCTGATTTAGAATTAGATTTAGATAAAAAAATTGCAATTCGAGAAAATACATCTATAGAACTAACGGCAAAAGAATTTGCGCTTCTGGAATATTTTATGCGCAACAGCGGAAGAGTATTATCACGTATGGATATTTCTGAGCATGTTTGGGATATTAGTTTTGATACCGAAACTAATGTTGTGGATGTTTATATTAATATCCTCAGAAAAAAAATAGACAAAAATTATACGGATAAACTTATTCACACCCGTATTGGCATGGGATATATTTTTGGCAAGGATTTATGAAAATTCGGTATAAATTAACCTATCAATTTATTTCAATTGTTGCAATAATTCTTGCCTTATTTTCTATGTCTATTTATTATTTCTCTTCAAATTTCAGAAGAGACGATTTTTATGAGCGACTCAGAAACAAATCATCTAACGTTGCAAATATATTAATTGATGTTGATGAAGTTGATGTTGCCTTGCTAAAAAAAATAGAAAAAGATAACCCATCTAGTTTGCCAAAAGAAAAAATCGTAATTTATGATTTTAATAATAATTTAATTTACGACTCTGATGAGCAAACTGAATTTAAAATAACTACTGATTTCCTAAATGACATTAGGATTAACAAAGAAATTCAATATAAAGAAAATAATTATGAAGTAATTGGATATTTATTTACAAGCAAATACGATCGATTTGTTGTAATTGCAGGCGCCCAGGATATTTACGGATTAAAAAAATTAAAAAATTTACGAACAATATTAGGTTTGGTATTTTGTTCCAGCATATTAGTTGCATTTGTTGCAGGAAGTATCTATTCATTTAGAGCACTTATGCCAATTTCGAATATTATTCGCGAGGTTAATAATATCGGCATGCACAGTTTAAACTTGCGTTTGGATGAGGGTAATGGCAAGGATGAAATTTCGCAATTGGCTTCTACATTTAATAGTATGCTTAATCGCGTAGAAGCTACCGTAAAAGTGCAAAAAGATTTTATTTCAAATGCCTCGCACGAATTGCGCAATCCATTAACCGCTATTACTGTTCAATTAGAAGTACTCATGATAAACGATCGCAAAACAGAAGAATATAAACAAACGATTAATTCTGTTCTTGAAGACATACGCAATCTGAATTTAATTTCTAATAGACTCTTATTACTCGCGCAGGCAAGTTCTGAATCAACCGAAGCAGGATTTAAAAAAGTGCGCATCGACGACTTACTATGGCAGTCGCGTTCCGAATTGATTAAAAGAGATAAAGATTATATCGTTCATATTGTTTTTGAAGCAGATTTAGATGAAAATCAATTAACTGTTATGGGCAACGAGCTTCTTTTAAAATCAGCAATCACTAATTTAATGGATAATGCCTGTAAATATTCTGCTGATAAACGCGTAGGCGTAGCTATTGCATTTCAACAAACTAACCTTGTCTTAAAATTTACAGATAATGGTATTGGTATACCGCCGGAAGACATAGATAATATATATGAACCCTTCCATAGAGGTAAAAATGTAGGCGATATTAAAGGGCATG
>JBBRGZ010000112.1:0-9161 GCA_038223395.1 Chitinophagales bacterium | reverse complement strand
TTCAGACTCCTTGTTTCCGGGGTTTAAATCAGGATGGTATTTTCGGGCAAGTTTTCGGTAGGCAGCCTTTAACTCTGTTTCAGTTGCTTTCTTTGAAACATTCAATATTTTATAATAATCTATAAATTCCATTTCTTTCTTTTAGTATCTTATCTGTAATAAGTAAAAAATTATTTCCCCTCTTCAAAATTAAAATACTGCAAATGTTATAACCTTATACCAGTATTTTGTGCAAATTAAACAATCTGTAATTAATATTTTGCATTCTTTCCAATTACTTTAGATTTTTAATTACAAATTTGACAAAAGGTTTAGTCGCTTACCCTGTAATATGTAATACACAATCAGTAGTATTTGGCGGTTTTTGAAATCTTGGAAAATAATCGAACATTATTAAAGCTAAAATAAGCATTGGTGGCATCTTATATTTCCGGTTGACAAACCAAAATGGCAACAAATTAGGTTAAACAAATTTGAAGGTATTATCAGATCATTTACTGATTTATTCGACCATTTCAGAAAAGCTTATATTTTCGAAGTAGGTTAATTTGTAACTTTTATTGATATAGTTTTGTAGTTCGACAATCACCTTTGCCAACACTGCACCAATATCTTCCACTTCTATTAATGTAAATTTCGACAAAGTTTCAAGCAAATATATTTTATAATGATAAACAAGATCATTTTGTAAAGTCATTGTAATATTTTGAATAAAATAAGCAGGGTGTAATAAGGTATTTGGAATTTTACTATCAGCTTTTCAATTTTATTATGTAGAATAATTATGCTTTTCATTACATCATATATGGATAAAAACACAGTTAGTTTTATCATTATTTTTTTGCAATTTCACTGGATGGGACAAAATATGTATAAACGCCAGCATTTTGTGGTGGTAGCAATAAAAGGAGCAAGATACTGTTTTTGAAAGCGGGTTCAAAAGTGGCGATATCGGTGAAATCAAATTTGATATTTTTTACATTTACATATGTTGGATTCTCAATTCACAATTTCGTTTCCCTTACACTTGCAAATATTTTTAGTAGGTGGTTATGTTTTTTTTAAAGCAGTAAGCACTTCAATGACCATATTTCCTATTGCTCCTGTGATTAAAACTTTATCATTTTATTTATTTAAAAATGTTTTTATTGAGGTCTTTTGGAATTGGCATTATTATTTAACATCCTATCCATGATTTTTACCTGTTTATAAGTTAGCAATTATTACGAAATTTTATCGCTAACATGGAATTTAAATTTGCTTTTGTTTGATAGTTTTCATTTGAATAATATCAACTAAAAAAGCAAATGCCATTGAAAAATAAATATAACCTTTAGGTATATCAAATTGAAATCCTTCGGCAATCAGAGAAACGCCAATCATCATTAAAAAGCATAGCGCGAGTATTTTAAATGATGGGTGTTTTCTAATGAATTCAATTATTGGCCTAGAGGCAATTAGCATAATGAGAACAGTAACTATTACCGCAGTATACATAACCCAAAGCTCCTGAACCATTCCAACCGCTGTAATTATGGAGTCTACAGAAAAAATTAAATCGAGAATAATAACTTCCGATAATAATTTTCTAAAGTTTTTTACAGACGTATTGAAAGTATTTTCGTTTTTACCCTTTTCAGTCTTATAATATATTTCTTTCGTGCTTTTATAAATTAAAAATAATCCACCAAATATTAAAATCAATCCCTTTCCTGAAAAATCAATTTTAAATAATGTGAATAAAGTTTGGTCAAGTTTTAAAACCCATGCAATAACAGTTAATAAACATAGTCTCATAACCATTGCTAAGCCAATACCCCAATACCGAAGTTTATTTCTTTCCTTTTCTGGTAGCTTATCTGCCAAAATCGAAATGAAAATAATATTGTCAATACCAAGAATTACTTCTAAGGCAATCAATGAAAGTAAAGGAATTAATGAGTCAATCATATATCTTTTAATTTTAATTTTTAAAAAAAATTGATTTTGCTTAAATTGTGGCAGCTAACTTAAAATCTTTATAACGCATTAACAAATCAATTTATCTTTTTAATCGTTATTTTATAAAATTAATCACTCCAAAATTATAGTTCATCAAATATAATGAATGTTTCAATTTATATGACTACTATTAAAATGTCGGTTGCTAATTTGAAAAAATTATGTCATAGAAGTAGCATGAGAGCCCAATTTCTCGAGTGCTTGCAATCCACTTCTGGATGCAATTTGACTTTAAAAGCGCTTCGATTTGGTATCTTTATTCCAAATCAAAATGGTTGTAGTTTTTTGAAATAAGCAATCTAAAATTTGCAATACTTGACTAAAGGTAAAAAGGCTGAATAAGCTTTTTTTGATATATTGCACCTATCAATTGAAGTTTCATAGTATTAATTGTCATTAATTGCATATTATTTTTTAGATGCCTTATCGAGAATTAGTTTTGCCAATTTTAGATTGGTTGATCCATCAGTCTTAATTGTCAAAAAATATTTTTCCTGCCAAATCTGAGTTTTCTGTGCTTGCTTGTTTGTTGTTAAACTCCAAGGAGGATATACACGAATTCCACGTTTTCCTACTTTTTCATTTCTGGTAATAATTCCATTTTCAGCAAGAACAAGTTTGGGGAAAATAAATTGCCCAAAATTTTCCTCACTTCTCGCAATAATTATTATAAAGTCAATATTGTCATTAATATTAAAAGGTTCTGTTATTCCATCTAAGTTTCTTTTCCAAATAGTTACAAATTGCCCGGTTTTTTTGGGTGTGACTTTAGAAATTCGCAATTGAATTTTGCTATCATCTAATAAAAATGAACATGCACCATATTTTTGACTTTCTGAACTTATTGAAAGATTTGAAAGGTTTAAGTCACATTTGTCATAAACTAATTCTTTCACAATTTTCAGGTCGTTAAAATTTGAGTTTAATTTTAATAAAGTATGAGTGTCGAATTTTGTCACTTCCAATTTATTGTGTTTTTATTTCCACTAAGATGTATTAAAATATTGTGAATGCACAATAAATTCATTTCTATAGCTTTCTTTTCACCTTGATATTTGAAGTTTCCTCAGATTTAGTCCCCTCAGCAGTCTTATCAAATTCCGGAGTTCCCATTATTCTTGATAAAAACGCAATTGTGCCTTTGCCTTTCCACTGTCGCGTTGCCCAAATAATGCCTACAATTAATCCAATTGCCGCTACAATTATTCCTAAAATAAGTCGCGTAAATGATGGATTTGGGAAATATATTGCTGAGCCAATAACAAGACCTATTAATAGCGGCGAAGCAACAATTTGAAGCCAGCCTAAGAATTCAATTATAATTTCAAAAACTTTGAAAATACCTCCGCTATTTTTTTGGCTATCTTTATTTTCTTTGTTCATTTATTTTTCCTCCTCAACAAGGTCTAAATTTTTTACTTCTCCGTGCTCAATTAATTCGACGTGTTTTAATGTTCTTCGTGATAAAATTAAACTGATAAGCATAAAAATTGCACCCAATAAAAACGCGGCTCCAGCAAAATGTACGGGTGCGTTTTCTCCAGTAAATGTTGCGTAAGTATTCGTCATTAATGGGGGACCAATAATTGATGTTGCGCTCATTAAACTTGTTAAAGCACCTTGCAATTCGCCTTGCTCATTTGATGGCACTTGAGATGAAATGATGCCTTGTAATGCGGGCATGCCAATTCCACCCAAACAATAGGGAATTAAAAACACAAACATCATCCAACCTTGCGATGCGAAAGAAAACAACATTAGCCCAATGGTATATAATGCCAATCCGAAATACAAATTATTCTTTTGTCCGAAACGCGGAATTGTCCATCGAATTAATCCGCCTTGCACTAATCCAACGAGTAATCCAACAAATGCAAGCGAAAATCCAACAGTTCTTTCGCTCCAATCAAATGTGCCCATTGTAAAATAACTCCAGTTGCTTTGCACAGCATGCGAAGCGATATAAATACACACTAAAGAGGCAACTAATCCATACGTAATTGGATATTTTTTTAAAGCTAATAATGAGCCCACAGGATTTGCACGTTTCCACTCAAATTTTCTGCGTTTTTCTTTTGGCAATGATTCGGGTAACACAAAATAACCGTATAACCAGTTAAGAAAGGTAATTGCTGCTGCACCAAAAAACGGAACGCGCGTTCCATAAGCACCTAATAATCCGCCTAAAGCAGGACCGATAATAAATCCCAAGCCAAATGCTGCTCCGATTAAACCGAAATTTTGTGCGCGTTTTTCCGGTGGTGAAACGTCAGCGATATATGCACTTGCCGTTGAAAAACTGGCTCCTGTTACGCCTGCAATTAAACGTCCTAAAAATAACCATGCAATTGTTGGCGAAAATGCCATAATTAAATAATCACATCCAAAACCAAATAAGGCAAATAATAAAACCGGTCTTCTTCCATATCTATCGCTTAAGTTGCCCAGTATGGGAGAAAAAATGAATTGCATAAACGCAAAAGCAAATAATAACCATCCACCAATGCGCGCTGCATCACTATAATCTCCACCATTTAATTCCTTTATTAAATCAGGTAATACTGGAATAATAATGCCGAACCCTATTACATCAATTAAAAGGGTTATAAAAATAAATATCATCGAGGCTTCTTTCCGATTAGCCATAGGTTTTAAATTGAAGTGACAAAAATAAAAGACCTTTGGCAGATAATCAGCTAATTGGGCGCGTTGAATAACAATTTAATTTAAACGACCGCAATTGGCACCTAAAAGCGCTGTCTATTTGTTAATGAGTGTTATAATTATAATAAAAACTCCATTGAAAAGGAAATAATTTTCAATAAACAAATGTTTTATGTAATTTTGCATGAGGTGCATAAAAGAAATACATTAAAATCTATTACTGCAGTAAGTCTGCTGATACTGTTTTTTGCAACAGTGGTCTGTAAGGATTTCTATCACCTGCTTGGACATAAACAAGAATCTGTTTGTCATGAAAAGGAAAGTTCTGCACCGCATTTTCATAGTTTGGATAAATGCGTAGTGTGTTCTTTTTCTTTTACTTCTGATAATGATGCTGTTCAAACATTTTTACCTGAAAATCATTTTACATTTATTGCATTTATCCTTGATTTGCAATCCCCTTTTGTTTTCGATATCTATAAAACAAATCAAGATACCCGAGGCTCTCCCCTTTCTGCATAATTTCTGACTCTTTATTTTTTCATTTTAAAATTATCTGTTATGCGGACAAATATTATTTGTACTTTCATATTATTTATATCTATACAATCAATTAATGCTCAAAATACTTTGAGTGGCATTATTCATGATACAGAAAATCAAAATACATTACCGGGAGCTTCCATTTATTTTCCTGATTTAAAAACGGGAACAGTTTCTGACGCAGATGGTAAATATCAATTAAGCAATTTGCCTTCAAGTAAAACTACAGTGCAGATTACTTTTATAGGATACGAGTCGCAGGTTACAACTATTGATCTTGCTCAAATATCTAAAATGGATTTTCAATTAAAATCATCTGTTACCGAAATTAAGGAAATAGTGGTAACAGGTTTATCGCGTTCGGCAGAAGCAAATCGGACTGCAACGCCTATTACTGTTGTTACAAAAGCGGCATTATTACAAAATACTTCGAGCAATATTATTGATGCACTCGGCACACAACCGGGTATTTCAAATATCTCCACAGGACCTGCCATTTCGAAACCGGAAATAAGAGGTTTGGGTTATAATAGAGTTGTAATTGTAAACGACGGCATTAAACAAGAAGGTCAGCAATGGGGAGATGAACACGGAATTGAAATTGATGAATATTCAGTTAATCGCATCGAAATATTAAAAGGGCCGGCTAGCTTGGCTTATGGAAGTGATGCGATGGCAGGTGTTATTCATTTTATTAGTGCTCCTACTTTGCCAAATAAATCAATTAATGGAAATTTTCTTACAAATTATCAAAGCAATAATGGATTAATTGGTTATTCCGGAAATATTGCCGGAAACAATAATGGATTAATCTGGGATGCGCGATATAGTGGAAAATTTGCGCACGCATATCAAAACAAATATGATGGTTTTGTTTTTGGAAGTGGTTTTAAAGAACAATCGGGAAATGCATTGATTGGCTTAAATAAAAAATGGGGTTACAGTCATTTGCAAATGAGTATTTATAATTTACAAGTAGGTCTGGTTGAGGGCGAAAGGGATAGTTTAACGGGGCAATTTATTCATCCTATTGCGATAAACGACAGCACTGAAGAGACAGCAATTGCATCTCAAAATGAGCTTACAAGTTATAATATTTTGCTTCCACGGCAAAACATAACGCATTATAAAATAACTTTAAACAACAGTTTTGTTTTGGGTGATGGTAGTTTGCAAGTAATATTAGGTTGGCAACAAAATAATCGGCAAGAATTTGGTGATGTTTTAAATCCAGATGATTACGGCTTGTATTTTAAATTAAATACGTTGCACTACGCTTTCCAATATATTTTTCCTGAAAAAAACAATTGGCAAACCGCAGTTGGAATTAATGGGATACAACAAAATTCGCAAAATTTAGGTGAAGAAGTTTTAATTCCAGCCTATCAATTATTTGATATTGGTGGATTTGCAACTACTAAAAAAACAGTCGGGAAATTTGATATTGCCGGTGGTTTGCGATACGATTTGCGGACATTACATGGCGATGGGTATTTAGATGAAGAAAGTGAAACAAATATCTTTACAGATTTTGATAGGAAATTTTATGCTGTAACCGGTAGCTTAGGTTCTACTTATCAAATAACGAAAAACATGTATAGTAAATTAAATGTTTCTCGTGGATTTCGGGCTCCTAATTTAGCAGATTTAGGCTCAAACGGCGTGCATGAAGGTACGTTTAGATACGAAATAGGCAATCTCGATTTAAAACCTGAAACTAGCCTACAAATTGATGCATCTTTTGGTTATTCGGGCGAACATATTTCATTTGAGGCAGATGTATTTAACAATGCAATTCAGAATTTTATTTTTCTGCGCAAGTTAAATTCAGCAGTTGGTGGCGACTCACTTATTACTTCAGGTGATGCTGCATTTCAAGCTTTTACATACACACAAGGACAGGCAAATTTAGCAGGCGCGGAATTTATTTTAGATATACATCCGCATGCTTTTCATTGGTTGCATTTTGAAAATAGTTTTTCGTTTGTAAATGCTGTTCAAGCAAATGCAACAGACTCTACAAAATATCTACCCTTCTCTCCTGCTCCTAAATTAATTTCAGAGTTACGTGGCGATTTTAAAGAGATAAATGGGCATTTAAAGAATAGTTATTTACAAATTCAACTTGAAAATTATTTCACACAAAACCATATTTATTCAGCCTATGAGACCGAAACAGCAACTCCCGGTTATAGTCTTCTAAATTTTGGTGCCGGAACAGATATAACAGCGCGTGATAAAGTAATGTGTTCCATCTATTTAAGTGTAAATAACATAACAGATGTTGCATACCAAAATCATTTGAGTAGATTAAAATACGGTGAAGAAAATTATGCCACAGGTAGAAGTGGCGTTTATAATATGGGGAGGAATGTGAGTTTGAAATTGAATATTCCTATTATGAGGTGAGGCATGGGATTTGGGACATGGGATTTGGGATTTGGGAAGAATTCGAGAAGCCCTAGACGTGAGATATTTTATTGTTTACTTTAAAGTAAAAAAAAGGATTTTAAAATACAATTCTCACTCCGATGCAAACATATTACTCATTACTGATTGAGGGTTTCCACTTGTTTGATTTCGGAGAATGAGAAATGAGTAATGAGTGGATTTTGAGTAAGAAAAGAACTTGCTTATCACGCGGATATTCGATTGTATAAAAAGGATTTCAGAATATAATTCTCACTCATCCCAAATCCCATGTCCCTTGTCCCATATCCCATTAAACGCATTCATTTAGGTAACAGGAGAGAAATAAATTTTAAAAGTGATTTTTCATAAACCGAGTTTACTATAATTGTATTATATTTGAATAAATAAAAAAAAATGAAGTTTTGTATTTATATATTCTGTTTAATTTCTGTTCAATTATCAGCCCAATCAGGCATCATTTGGAATGACCCGATTATGGTTTCAGATGCAAGCACAGGTTATGACCATCCAAGAATTGCTTTAAATGGCAATGATGAAGCTGTTGTACTTTGGGGAAATGCTGGAGATGTGTATTTTTCTAAACAATCTGGAATTTATTTCACCACTCCGGTTATGTTAGATAGTATTGGGATGTCAGTATCCACCTTCTCTTGGGCAGGTCCGGATATTGCTTCGAAGGGTGATACAATTTATGTCGTTTTAAAAGAAGAACCGGAAGATGTTTCTCCAATTTATTGTATGTCATCTTTTGATGGCGGAATAACTTTTAATGCTATGGTTAGAGTTGATGGCATGCTTGGGGATCATATTTCAAGATTTCCATCAGTTACAGTGAGAGAGGATGGAAATCCGGTAATTGCTTTTATGAATTTGGATGCTGATTTTCTTAATCCGAAATATGTAGTTGTAACCTCAGATGATTTTGGGAACAGTTTTAGTATGGACGTTACCGCAAGCAATTTTTCAGGCGGAGTTGTATGCGATTGTTGTCCTGCAGGAATAACCTCAAATGAGAATTATGTAGCAACGGTATATAGAGATAATTTAGATAATTTGCGCAATACCTGGGCAGGTATTTCTACCGATGGAGGAAATACTTTTAACACAGGATTGCAAATAGATCAAACTGACTGGACGGTTTTTGCATGTCCGGCAAGTGGCCCAGATGCTGTAATTATAAACGATAATTTGTATTCTGTTTTTATGAGTGCCGGAGATGGTGATACGCGTGTTTATTTTTCAACTTCATCACTTACAAGTCTTTCCGACGAACCTGATACACGCGTTTCTCCTGAGATGGAAGGATTATCAAATCAAAACTATGCGCGCATAGCTAATTATGGGAACGCAGTTGCTATAGTTTGGAAACAAGTGGTAAATTCAAAATCAATAATTCCAATTTCTTTTACCAATGATATTAATAATGGATTTCCCACTGATTATGATACAGTTTCGAATATTGAATTTTATGGATTAGAAAATGCAGATGTGGCAGTTTCTTCTAATAAAGTGCATGTGGT